>CACFGT010000034.1 GCA_902565935.1 uncultured Pelagibacteraceae bacterium | reverse complement strand
CTAATGTTTGCGCATAATAAAGAGTGGTTGTTTTTGCCCATGGTTCTATTGCTCCATCAGAGATACTTTTTTTCTCATTAGGTACTACTAAATTTGGATCAACATTTAATTTTATTCCTATTCCTTCACATTCCTCACATGCACCAAATGGACTATTAAAAGAGAATAATCTGGGTTCAATTTCTTCAATAGTGAAACCACTTTCAGGACAAGCAAATTTTGTGGAAAAAATTAATTTTTCTAATTTTCTAAATTTTTTTGGTAAAGTTTCATCTTCATATTCTACAAATAATAAACCATTAGATAAATTTATAGATGTTTCTATACTTTCAGCTAATCTATTACCTAAAGATGAATTTATAACAACTCTATCTACAAGAATAGAAATATCGTGTTTTATTTTCTTATTTAGTTCAGGGACTTTTTCAATATCAAAAAGAACTTCATCAATCTTTATTTTTCTAAAACCTCTTTTTTTATAACTTAGAATTTCTTTTTTATACTCTCCTTTACGACCTCTCACTACAGGTGCATAAAGATAAATTGTAGCCTTTTTGGGTAATTGTTTAATTCGATCAACTATCTGAGAAATTGTTTGTGATTCGATTGGTTTGCCAGTAAATGGCGAATACGGGACTCCAGCTCGTGCGTAAAGAACCCTCATGTAATCATATATCTCCGTAACGGTAGCAACTGTGGACCTTGGATTTTTTGATGTATTTTTTTGTTCTATTGAAATTGCAGGACTTAAACCTTCAATTAAATCAACATTTGGTTTTTTCATCTTATCTAAAAATTGTCTTGCATAGGCTGATAAACTTTCAACATATCTTCTTTGACCTTCAGCATAGATAGTGTCAAAGGCAAGAGAAGACTTTCCAGAGCCCGATAAGCCTGTAATTACGATAAATTTATCTTTAGGA
Source organism: uncultured Pelagibacteraceae bacterium (assembly GCA_902565935.1). Lineage (GTDB taxonomy): Bacteria > Pseudomonadota > Alphaproteobacteria > Pelagibacterales > Pelagibacteraceae > Pelagibacter. The sequence continues at coordinate 1,224 of CACFGT010000034.1, read as the reverse complement.
ATTTCTAAAGAAATATTCTTTAAATTGTGTTCTTTAGCTCCCTTAATATGTATCTTTTTGATCATAATTTTTGTTGCTTTGAACTAATAAAATTAATATTCAGAGTAAAGTGTGATATAAATCTATTTAATTAAATTAACAATTATTAAAATATTATGGCTGGTAGTTTAAATAAAGTACTTTTAATTGGTCGTTTGGGCGCAGATCCTGAAATAAAACAAATGGTAAATGGTAAAAATGTTGCAAGATTAAGTCTTGCTACAAGCCAATCATGGAAAGACAAGAATACAGGGGAAAAAAAAGAAAAAACTGAGTGGCACCGTATAGTTGTATTTAATGAAGGCTTAGTCAATGTTGTGCAGCAATATTTAAAGAAGGGAGCACAAATTTTTGTTGAGGGACAATTAACAACTAGAAAATGGAAGGACGAACAATCAGGACAGGATAAATATTCGACAGAAATTGTTATTCAGGGATACAATTCATCGTTAACAATGTTAGGTGGTGGGAATTCTAGTGGCGGAATTGCAAATGACAATAACCAATCTTCTAACAATGATGATATGTCTCAAATATCAAATGATATGGATGACGAAATTCCATTTTAATACATATGCAAAAATCTGAAATACCTGAAGAAAAGAATATTAAGTTGATATCTATGCATGATGAGATGAGTTCATCTTATCTATCATATGCAATGAGTGTTATAGTGAGTAGAGCACTCCCAGATATAAGGGATGGACTAAAACCAGTTCACAGAAGAATTTTATATGCAATGTACAAGGGTGGTTATGACTGGTCTAAACAATTTAGGAAATCAGCAAGAATAGTCGGAGATGTAATAGGTAAATATCATCCTCACGGTGATCAGTCAGTTTATGATGCTTTAGTGAGAATGGTTCAGGATTTTTCGATGAGCTTACCATTAATTGATGGTCAAGGTAATTTTGGTTCTATTGATGGTGATCCACCGGCTGCAATGAGATATACAGAAACAAGATTATCAAAAGTATCTCAAAATTTGATCGATGATATAGAGAAAAATACTATTTCATTTAAAAGTAATTATGATGAAACTGAAAAAGAACCTACAGTTCTGCCGGCACAATTTCCAAATTTATTAGTTAATGGAGCAGGCGGTATTGCTGTTGGAATGGCTACAAGCATACCTCCTCATAACTTAGGCGAGGTAATAAATGGAACACTAGCTTTAATTGAAAA
>CACFGT010000033.1 GCA_902565935.1 uncultured Pelagibacteraceae bacterium | reverse complement strand
TTATCAATCAAAATTGACAAAATAAAATTATGTACTCTTTCAAATGATAAAAAAAAGAAATTTAATAAGAAAATTAATTTTTTAAGTCCAAAAAAAAATATTTACAGTAATTTAAATATTAGATTAAAATATCTAATTTGTTTATTCATACTTTTTAAATTCCTTATCAAAAACAAAAATTCTATAGTTTTTGCATTTCAAGCAAATATTTACTGTATAATTCTTTGTAAATTGCTGAACGTCAAAATAATTGTAAGAAGCAACTCATCTCCATCAGGATGGTATCATAATATATTCAAAAAAATTATTTATAAAAGAATAATTTCTTTGGCTGACAAAGTGATTGTAAATAGCATTGAATTTAAAAAACAAATGGAGAAACAGTTTAATGTTAAAGTAAAATGTATACTTAATCCTTTAAATTCAAAACATGTAATAGAACAATCAAAAAAGGGTAAACTTGATAAATTTTTTAAAACAAAAAATAAATCCTTAAAGTTAATTAATGTAGGGAGACTAACAGACCAGAAAAATCAAATCACTATTTTAAAAGCTGTTAAAATATTAAAAAATGATATTAATTTGAGACTTTTAATTTTAGGAAGAGGAATAGAGAAAAAGAAAATTCAAAATTATATAAAAACTCATAATCTGCAAAAATACGTAAAACTTAAAGACTTTACTGATAATCCATTCAAATTAATCAGGGAAAGTGATATCTTCATACTTTCTTCAAAATATGAGGGACTACCTAATGTTTTATTAGAGGCCGCCTGTTTGAAAAAATTGATAATTTCAACCAAGTGCCCGACCGGACCTAAAGAAATATTATCAAATGGAAAAGGTGGTTTTTTTTTTAAAATAAATGATCATAAATCTTTAGCATCTAGAATAAGATTTGCCATAAAAAATAAAAAGTTAATGAAAAAAAAAATAGAATTTTGTTACAAAAACCTATTTAGATATGATTACAAAAAAAATTTAAATGAGTACTATAGATTAACTAAATATTTCGTTAACTCTAATTAAGAAAGAGAATTTTTTTCAAATAATTATGATGCCTCAGTAAAGTATATTTGATACAATTTTTTTTTGCGAGTAGTTTCATTAAATTTTTTTCATCATTTGTGAGATTATCAAAAAAATTCAAGGAGGCTTTAAGCTCATTTTTACTATTTTTTTTAAATAATATACCTCCCTTTCCATTTAATAAAAATTCATTTGGTCCATTTTTACAGTCACTTGATATAACAAATAAATTGCAAAAAGCCGCCTCTATAATAACAAAACCTGGATCTTCCCATAATGAAGTTAGAATAAAAGCATCAGCTCGTTTCATAAAAGAAAAAATATTTTCACTGAAACCCATTAAAAAAATTTTTTTTTCTAATTTTAAATCATGAATTTTTTTTTCAAGTTTTTTTCTTTCTTCCCCTTCTCCAAATATTAGAAGATTATATTTAGGCTGATTTTGAGAATATTTATGAAATTCATCAATTAGGTAAGAAAAATTTTTTTGTTTTGTAAGTCTCCCAACTGCAATAAAGTAATTCTGATAATTAGCATTTTTTTCACTTTTAAATTTTTTCAAATCATCTTTATATTTCTCTACATTGATAATAGGGTCTGGAAGAAAAAAAAGTTTTTTACTTTCAAATATTTTGTCTTTTATTAGCTGACTTTTAAGATCTTCTGATGGACAAGTAATTTTATCAATCTTCTTAGATAGTATTTTCCAAAGATTTTTTCTCAAAAAATTTAATCTTGGAAAACCTGAAATCCGCAAAATAAGTTTTGATTTTAAATTAAATATGTTGAACAAAATTATTGGTAGTATTGTAAGTAAATGGCCAATAACAAATTGAGGTCTATGTTTAAATAAAAATCTTATTAATGGAATTATTGAGATAAATAGAATTAAAAAATATGAGATTCTACTCCCCAAATATCCTCTTTTTGGTAAATATTTAAAGTAACTGAAACTTAAATCAATTACATCAATTTTATTTTCATAAAAAAAATCTTTTTTTTCGTCCCATTCTCCACAAACATTTATAATATTTACATTAATTAATTTATTTGAATATTTACTTAATGACAGGGCAGAATTAACTACTGCTTTGTAAGTTCCAACTTTATCTAAACAGGGCGCCCAATAATAAATTTTTTTCATTTAATTTTTTATCACTAAAATTTTTTTACCAAAAAAGTTTATATAATTATTTTCTATCTTGCTGTCAGATATTATCTTTTGATATCTATAATAAAACTTTTTATCTCCTCCAATGAACTTGTATTTGATATCTTTAAAAATATCATATTTATAAGCATTAT
>CACFGT010000032.1 GCA_902565935.1 uncultured Pelagibacteraceae bacterium | reverse complement strand
TGGTTTTCAACTAATTCACCGACTGATCTGACTCTTCTATTGCCCAGATGGTCAATATCATCAACTTCATCTTTACCATCTCTTAAGTCTAACATCTTATGTATAATCGCAATCAGATCATCATTTCTTAAAATTGTAATTTTGTCAGAACACTCTAAATTAAGTCTTGAGTTCATCTTTACTCTTCCAACATCTGATAAATCATATCTATCAGAGCTAAAAAATAGGTTGTTAAATATTTGTGTTGCAATTTCAATTGTTGGTGGTTCACCTGGTCTCAGCATTTTATATATTTCAGTTATTGCTTCATCCTTAGTATTATTTTTATCATTTAGAATGGTTAATAATAAGTATGGACCTTTATTTATAGAGTTGGTTGTAGCGATTTTTATAGAATGAATATTTGCATCAAGAATTTGTTGTATAATAGTATCATTTAATTCTGTACCTATTTTTAAAACTCCTGTTTCAGTATCATTCAATTTAATATCACTGTGCAAAAATTTTCCAAATAAAGACTCTCTAGAAACTAATATATCTTTTAATCCATCATTGGATAATTTCTTAGCATTTAAATAATTAATTTTTTCCCCAAGTTTAATTACTACTTTACCCGTCTTCGCATCAATTACTTCTTCAGAAAAATTTTTAGCCCTGTAGTTTTCTGGGTTAAATTTTGTTTTCCATTTTTCAGATTTTGTATCATAACTAAACTGCTCACTTTCATAAAATTCTTTTGCAATATCAGATTTGGAAAAACCTAACGCAAGTAATAAAGTGGAAGCTAAAATTTTCTTTTTTCTATCAATTTTAAAATAAAGTAAATCTTTTATATCATATTCAAAATCTAACCATGAGCCACGATTTGGTATCACTCTACAATTAAATAATAATTTTCCACTTGCGTGAGTTTTGCCTTTGTCATGATCAAAAAATACTCCAGGACTTCTATGCATTTGATTTACCACAACTCTCTGAACACCATTGGTAATAAAGGTACCACTATTAGTCATCATTGGTACCTCACCCATGTAGACTTCTTGCTCTTTTGCTGAAAGAATATCTTTAGTATTATTTTCTTGATCTATTTCATAAACAACAAGTCTTAAAGTGCATTTTAATGCTGATGAATAAGTTAATCCTCTTGCTATACATTCTTCAACATCAAATTTTGGTTTTTCAAGTCTGTACGAAACATATTCTAAAGTTGCTTTATCATTTAAATCCTCAATTGGAAAAATACTTTTAAAAACTCTATCAAAACCTTTCGTTAAATCTCCCGCATCTGGTTGAAATTCAGTTAATTCTTTATAAGAATTTTTTTGTACTTCAATTAAATTTGGAATTGATAAACTTTCTTTTAATTTACCAAAACTTTTTCTAATATTCTTTTTTTCAGTAAAAGATATTTGCATCTTCTATTAAGCACTGTATTTAAATCCTAACAGTACTTAAAAAATTCCTTATAAATTTATTTAAGTTCTACTTTTGCGCCTGCAGCTTCAAGCTTAGCTTTAATTTCCTCTGCTTCTTTTTTAGGAACACCTGCTTTAACTTCTTTTGGTGCACCTTCCACTAAGTCTTTGGCTTCTTTTAAGCCAAGAGATGTTGCTGCTCTTACTTCTTTTATGACATTTATTTTCTTGTCACCTGCAGATACTAGCATGATTGTAAAATCATCTTTGTCTTCTGCTGCTGCTGCACCTCCAGCTGCTGCTGGTGCTGCTGCTGCCATTGGAGTAACACCCCATTTTTCTTCTAATTGTTTTGAAAGCTCTGCAGCTTCAGAAACTGTCAAGCTTGATAAATCTTCAATAATTTTGTTAAGGTCTGGCATAATTCACTCTTTAGGTTTTGTTTCAGAAATTTCTGTGGGTAAATTACTCATTTTTTCCGATCGTGCAAGCAAAATACTCACTAATTTTGATGCTGATGCATTCAAAATACCTATAATATTTGATCTTGCCTCATCTAAGGTCGGTAAACTTGCGACATTCATTACCCCTGCTTGATCTAAAACCTCATTTTCCATCATTCCACCGATTAATTTCAAGTTTTGATTGTCTTTGGCAAATTTTGATAGAATTCTAGCTGACATTATTGCATCTTCACCAAAAGCAACAGCAGTCGGTCCTGTAAATAGATTCGATAATTCTTTACACTTTGTTTTTTCCAGAGCTAATTTAGTTATTCTATTTTTTGTGATTTTAAAAATAATTCCATGTTCTCTCATTTTTGATCTAAGTTCGTCTAACTGCACCATAGTTAGTCCTTGGTAATGCGTTACCATAACGGCTTTACTGTTTTCAAACTGAGCAGTGATCTCAGTAATATAATTTTTTT
>CACFGT010000031.1 GCA_902565935.1 uncultured Pelagibacteraceae bacterium | reverse complement strand
TAGTTTTACAAGTTACGAGATTATTAATAACAACGATCAAAGAATTGGTTTTAGAGAAGCTAAGAAAAATTTGAGTTTTAAACAGCTAAGAAATTCATGTGATATTGGTTTATCAACTGTAATTTTAGAAAAAAAAGTTTTAAATAACAATAAATTTAGATTTGGAAGGACAAAAACTAAAGAAGATTTTATACTTTGGCTACTGTTAGCAAAAAATGGTATTTCGATGAATGGAATTCAAGAATGTCTTGTGTCATGGAGAAAAAATGCTGAGTCACTTTCATCATCTAATTTACAAAAAATAATGGATGGATATAAAGTTTATAGAGAATATTTACAATACGGGAGGATCAAATCATTTTTTTTTCTGATTATACTAAGTTTAAATTTTATGTTAAAAAAAATTAGATGAATTTTTTATTGTATTTAACTTTATTAACTATCCTTTTATTATCAATAAATAATTTTTTACTTAAGAAAAATTTTTTAATTAGCGAAACAGGTGATAGACATCAAAAATTTGCTTCAAAAGAAAAAATTCCTTTAACTGGTGGAATTTTTGTATTTTTAAGTTTTCTTTTTTTTATAAATAATCAAATACTTTCATTTATTTTTTTTTCATTTTTAATTTTACTTTTGGGAATATTTTCTGATCTTAAGCATATTAAATCTGCCTCAAGTAGATTTATGATACAAGTTTCACTTGTATTATCATTTGTTATTTTTAACGATTTGCAATTAGTAGATACAAAAATTTATTTATTGGATCGACTTCTATCTAACGAAATTTTCAATTATCTTTTTATTTCTTTTTGTATATTAATTGTAGTTAATGGTTCAAATTTTTTTGATGGTTTAAATACGTTAAATATAGGATATTATTTATTAATTTCTTTAGTTATCTACTATCTAGCGGAAGCAAATTTTGTAATTTTAAATGAAACTTTTATAAATTACATTTTAATAGTCTTAATAATTGCCTTTATTTTAAATTTACTTAATCAAATTTATTTAGGTGATGCTGGATCTTATTTATTAGGTTTTACTTTTTCAATTTTTTTAATTAATATTTATCTTGAAAATCCTCAAATTTCACCATTTTTTATCATAGTATTATTATGGTACCCAGGTTATGAAACTTTGTTTTCTATAATACGTAAAAATATTATGAAAAAGTCACCTATGAAACCAGACTCAAATCATTTGCATCAGCAAGTATTTTATATATTACACAAAAATAATAATTTAAAAAAATATCATTCTAATTTGATTTCTGCAAATTTAATAAATTTGTATAATCTAATAGTCTTCATTGTTTCAGTGAATTTTTTTTCAAATTCCCAAATTCAGGTACTTTTAATTTTGTTGAACATAAGTATTTATACGTTTATTTATTTTAAATTATTTACTTTAAGATATAAAAAATTATGAAAAAAAAAGTTGCATTAATTTTTGGTGTTACAGGACAAGATGGCTCTTATTTATCAGAGTTATTAATTAAAAAAGGATATCTTGTTCATGGTGTAAAAAGAAGATCATCTTCATTTAATACTGGTAGAATTGATCACATTTACCAAGATCCTTTTGAAAAAAAAAGAAACTTTTTTCTTCATTATGGAGATGTTACTGATGCAATCTCGGTTTCAAGTTTAATTAAGCAAATTAAACCAAGTGAAATTTATAATCTGGCAGCACAATCCCATGTTTCAGTTTCTTTTGAAGTCCCCGAATATACTGCTAATGCTGATGCAATTGGAGCATTAAGAATTCTTGAAGCTATTAAATTTCATGGATTTGAAAAAATTACAAAATTTTATCAAGCTGGAACCTCTGAAATGTTTGGAAAAGTTAGGGAAATTCCTCAAAATGAAAAAACTCCGTTTTATCCAAGAAGCCCTTATGGAGTTGCAAAAGTTTATGCTCATTGGATAACAGTAAATTATAGAGAAGCATATAATATTTTTGCTTGTAATGGTATTTTATTTAATCATGAGAGCCCTGTAAGAGGAGAAACATTTGTTACAAGAAAGATAGTTATTGGGCTATGTAAAATAAAATTAAAAAAACAAAAAACATTATTTCTAGGAAATTTATATGCAAAAAGAGACTGGGGACATGCTAGAGATTATGTCGAGGCTATGTGGAAGATGTTACAAAAAAAAACCCCATCAGATTATGTTATCTCTACTGGTAAACAGTATACAGTTAAACAATTTGTAAACTTAGTTTTAGATGAATTAAATATTAAACACATATGGAAAGGAAAAGGAATAAATGAAAAATGTTTTGATCTAAGTGGCAAATGCATAGTCGCTTGTGATAATGAGTATTTTAGACCTTTAGAAGTGGATACTTTATTAGGCAACTCAAAAAAAGCTAAAAAGGAATTAAATTGGAAACCAAAAACATCAATTAAAAATCTTGTGAAAGAAATGGTTAATTTTGATTTGAAAAAATTAATTAATGATAAATAAAAATTCAAAGATATTTGTTGCAGGACACAATGGATTAGTCGGAAGTGCAATCGTAAGAAAATTGAGAGAAAAAGGTTATAAAAAAATTATAACCGTTAATAAGACAAAGTTGGATTTAACAAATCAGAGTAAAGTTTACAACTTTTTTAAGAAAAAAAAACCAAAGTTTATCTTTATTGCTGCTGCAAAAGTTGGAGGTATATATTCTAATAACAAATATAGAGCAGAATTTATTTATAGTAACTTATCGATACAAAATAATATTATTCATTCAGCTTACAGATGTAATATTAAAGACATGATATTTTTGGGCTCTAGCTGTGTTTATCCCAAATTTTGTAATCAACCCATTAAAGAAGACTTTCTTTTAAATGGTAAATTAGAAAAAACTAATGAGCCCTATGCAATTGCAAAGATTGCAGGAATTAAAATGTGTGAAAGTTATAACGATCAATATAAAACTAATTATAAGTGTTTGATGCCAACTAATACTTTTGGGCCGAATGATAATTATGATCTCTTAAATTCACATTTTTTTCCTTCCATGATAAGAAAAATTCATGAATTAAAACAAAAAAAAGGAAAAAATCTTATATTATGGGGTGATGGTTCTCCAAAACGAGAGTTAATTTATGTTGATGATTTAGCTGATGCGTGTGTTTTTTTTATGAATAAAAAAATTAAGGAAACCATCATAAATATTGGAACTGGAAAGGATTTAACAATCAAAGAATATGCTAATCTTTTATTAAAGATAATTTATCCTGGTAAGAAATTAAAGATATTATTTGATAGAACTAAACCTAATGGAACACCTAGAAAAGTTTTAAATATAAATTTAGCAAAAAAATATGGCTGGAAAGCAAAAACTAATATTGAAGAAGCAATAAAAATTACCTATAGAGATTATCTCAGAAAAACCACTAAATAATCATTTGTTATATCTTTACAATTTTAATTTTCTTGAGTATAAACCCGGTGCCGGTGATTATTGCGAAGGTGTTATACCCGATCCCATTCCGAACTCGGAAGTCAAGACTTTCTGCGCCAATGGTACTTTGTCTTAAGACATGGAAGAGTAGGACGTTGCCGGCATTTTAATTTATGAAAATCAAAAGTTCATTAAAGTCTGTTAAAAAAAGAGATCTAAATTCTAAATTAGTTAGAAGAAGGGGTCGAGTTTACATAATTAACAAAACTAATCCAAAATTTAAAGCAAGACAAAAATAAATTTTATGGACAATGAAAACCATAAAAATACTTGGAATAACTTTACGAAATTTGTGTTGTGGGGAACTGTCGCTGTAATAATAGTTTTAGTTTTAATGGCGATATTCTTATTATAGGTTTTTTAAAATGAAAATTGCTTCAGTTTCAGAAAATAAAAAAATTGAAAGAAGAATAGCA
>CACFGT010000030.1 GCA_902565935.1 uncultured Pelagibacteraceae bacterium | reverse complement strand
AAAATTTTTTTAGTAAAGAACTAAAAGATAATTCTTACACAATCAGAGTGATTAGTTCAAATATAAGTCTAAATAGATTTATTAAGAATATTGAAACAGAAAATGTAATTTCTGAATTAATAGATTTAAGTTCACCAGATTCTAAAAAAAAAACTTTTTTTTTATGGCCTGAGGGAATTGTACCTGACATTTATCAAGATCAATTAATCTTATATAATGATTTATTTAAAAATAATTTTAATAATAATCACCTAATTGGGCTTGGAATAACAACTAGGTTTATAAGTAATGGAGAATATGAATATTATAATTCATTTTCTGTATTTGATAGTGATCTAAAGTTAGTAAAAAATTACAACAAAGTAAATTTGGTACCTTTTGGAGAATTTTTACCATTGGAAAGTTTCTTAAATAAAATTGGCCTTAAGGTAATAACCAATAACTTTGGATCTTTTTCCAAAGGTAAAAAAAGAGATATCATTAAAATGGAAAAGGATTTTGAAAATTTTAGTTTTCTACCATTAATTTGTTATGAAATAATTTATAGTGGTAAATTAACAACAAATTTTAATTTTGATTATATTTTTAATATTTCTGAAGATGGTTGGTTTGGAAAATCTGTTGGTCCAAAACAACATTTAGTTCATAGTGTTTATAGGGCAATAGAAAGTGGAAAATATGTAATTAGATCTTCAAATAATGGTGTTGGGGTAATAATCAATCCATTGGGAGAAATTGAAAATAAAATAGATTATGGAAAAGATGGTTTTATTGATTTTGATAAAAGAAGAGACATAGAACAAACAGTATTTTCTAAATTTGGAAATAAAATATTCTTTATATTAATTTTGTTGTATATTTTTTTAATTTTTTCATTTAATAGGTTCAAAAATGAGTGATTTAAAAAATTTTCTTTTTACTAGTGAGTCAGTTTCTGAGGGTCATCCAGACAAAGTATCAGACAGAATTTCAGATATGGTGGTTGACACATATCTTTCTGGAGATCCTTATTCAAGAGTTGCATGTGAAACACTTACTACCACTAACAAAGTTGTATTGGCAGGTGAAGTTAGAGGACCTGAAATAAAAAAAGATGAATTAATAAGTAAAGTTAGAGAATGTATAAAAGATATAGGATATGACCAAGAGGGTTTTACTTGGAGGGAAGCAACAAAAATTGAAAGTCATTTACATTCTCAATCTGCAGATATTGCAATGGGAGTAGATTCAGCTGGTAATAAAGATGAAGGTGCTGGAGATCAGGGTATAATGTTTGGTTACGCCTGTGATGAGACAGATGGTTTAATGCCAGCTCCTATTCATTATTCTCACAAAATTTTAAGATTAATGGCTGATGATAGAAAATCTGGAAAATTAAAAAACATTGAACCAGACTCAAAAAGCCAGGTCACTTTTGAATATTTAAATGGAAAACCTATTAAAGTAAAATCAGTTGTTATTTCATCTCAACATTCTCCTGATATAAATCAAGAACAAGTTAAGGAATTACTAAGACCTTATATGATTAATTCAATACCACAAATTTTTATGAAAGATTTTAAAGAGGAAGAATTTTATGTTAACCCAACTGGAAATTTTGTGATCGGAGGACCTGATGGAGACTGTGGTTTGACAGGCAGAAAGATTATTGTTGATACTTATGGCGGAGCCGCACCTCATGGAGGTGGTGCTTTTTCAGGAAAAGATCCAACAAAAGTTGATAGGTCAGCAGCTTATGCAGCAAGGTATATCGCAAAAAATGTAGTTGCTTCAAAAATTTCTGAAAAATGTTTAATTCAACTTGCATATGCAATTGGTGTATCAAAACCATTATCAATTTATGTAAATCTTTTTGATAAAGACATCGAAAAAAATAGATTTGTTGAAAAAAAGATAAAAGAAAATTTTGATTTAAGTCCAAGAGGTATTCGAGAGATGCTGAATTTGAACAAACCAATTTATGAAAAAACTTCTGCATATGGACATTTTGGAAGAGAACCCGAGGAAGATGGTGCTTTTTCATGGGAAAATACAGATAAAATCAGTATTTTTAATAAATAGTTTTTATTGAATAATTAAAAAACTTCAATATATTTCGTCACATTGTCGAATTATCAAAATGGGCTTTGGCCCATTTTTTTTTGGAGAATAGTAAAGTATGTTAAATAAAAGAGCAGATAAATTAGAGCTTTTAAGAATCGCTGAAGCGGTAGCATTAGAAAAATCTATTGATAAAGAATTAATTATAAACTCAATGGAAACAGGAATTGCAAAAGCAGCTAAATCGAAATTTGGTTATGATAATGAGATAAAAGTATTAATTAATAGAGATAATGGAAACATTGAAATTTTTAGAAAATTAATAATTGTTGAAAATCCAGAGAATTCGAACACTGAAATTAAGTTAGAGGACGCAATTATTTTGAGTGAACTTAATAAAGACAAAAAAGTTGGTGATGAGATTCTTCAACCTCTTCCCTCTTTTGATTTTGGAAGAATTGCAGCACAAACTGCAAAACAAGTTATAAGTTTTAATGTAAGGGAGGCAGAAAGAGAAAAACAATTTAGTGATTTTATTGATAAAAAAGACACAATTTTAAGCGGCATTGTAAAAAGATTAGAATTTGGAAATGTGATTATGGATCTTGGACGAACAGAGGCAATAGTACAAAAAAATGAGTTAATTCCAAGAGAAAATATAAAACCTGGAGATAGGTTAAAAGCTTATTGTTATGATGTAAGAAGAGAAACTAGGGGTCAACAAATTTTTTTATCAAGAGCCCATCCAAAATTTATGGAAAAACTTTTTGTTCAAGAAGTACCAGAAATTTATGACGGATTAATTGAGATAAAATCATCATCTAGAGACCCTGGCAGCAGAGCAAAAATTTGTGTAAAGGCAGTTGATACATCCCTTGATCCAGTTGGTGCATGTGTAGGTATGAGAGGATCAAGAGTTCAGGCAGTAGTTAATGAATTACAAGGAGAAAAAATTGATATTGTTAATTGGTCTGAAGATCCAGCAATTTTGGTCTCAAATGCATTATCACCTGCAGAGGTTCAAAGAGTAAATGTAGATGAAGAAAGAAAAAAATTAGATGTAATACTTACCGAAGATAATTTAAGTAAAGCTATTGGACGAAGGGGTCAAAATGTTCGATTAGCTACAAAGCTTATTAGTTATGAAATAAATATTATGACTGATCAGGAGGATTCAGAGAGAAGACAACAAGAATTTAAAGAAAAAACTGACAATTTTGTAAAGAATTTAGAGCTTGATGAAACTTTAGGTCAGTTGCTTGTGGCTGAAGGTTTTTCTACAATAGATGATATAAAGGATACGGATGTAGAAAATTTGATAAAAATAGAAGGTATTGAGGAGGACACAGCTAAAGCACTAATTGAAAGAGCAAAAGAATTTTATCAAAAAGATCAAGAGGATATTGCTCAAAGAATAAAGGATTTAGGTTTAGCTGACGATCTAATAAATTTAAAAGGCCTTACTCCTGGAATGCTAGTGACTCTTGGTGAACAAAAGATATTGAATCTTGGAGATTTTGCTGATTTAGCCTCAGATGAATTAACTGGAGGTTTTGATGTTATCAAAGGTGAAAGAGTAAAAATCCAAGGATATTTAGAAGATTTTGCATTATCAAAAAATGAGGCAGATGAACTTATAATGTCTGCAAGAAATATTGTTTATAAAGATTAGAGGATGAGAAATGGACAACAAAAAAACAAAACTTACTATTTCTGGAAATCCAAAAAACAAGATAAGAAATTTTCAAACCAGTAAATCAAAAGGTCAAAAAACAGTTTTTATAGACAAGAATCTAGATAGATCAATTAAAAAAGCTGGCTTTTCAAAATCATTTGGATCCAAATCTACTTCCTCAAATTTTAAAAAAGGTAACACTTTCA
>CACFGT010000029.1 GCA_902565935.1 uncultured Pelagibacteraceae bacterium | reverse complement strand
TTAACTACTTTTTCAGCATTTTCACAATGTTGTTTCATTCTGAGTGCTACTGTTTCAAGACCTTGGATTATTGCAAAAGCATTATCTGGTGATAAAGCTGAACCTAAATCTCTTAGTAAGCAAACTCTTGCTCTGACTGCAAAAGGTACATTAGCTCCTGTTAATTCTGGCACAGCTTTTCCCCAAATAACACCTCCATAACTTGCATCAGGTTCGTTTAATAGTGGTTGTCTCTTTGGATCTGCAGTCCAATCAAAGTTACCACTATCAACTATGCTTCCAGCAACAGCGGTTCCGTGCCCACCAATATATTTTGTTAATGAATGTATAACAACGGCCGCTCCATGTTCTATTGGTTTACATATCACCGGCGCAGCGGTATTATCCATTATTAGTGGAATATTGTATTTTCTTCCAATATCAGAAACTTCTTTAATAGGGAACACTCTCAAATATGGATTAGGTAGTGTTTCACCATAAAAAGCTCTAGTCTTACTGTCTATCACTTTTTCAAAGTTTTTAGGATCACTTGGATCAGCATACCTTATTTCTATTCCAAGTTTACTTAATGTATGTGTAAACAATGAAACTGTACCTCCGTAAAGATCTGTAGAACTTACAATATTATCACCTGATTGAGCAACATTTAGAACTGCAAAACTTGAAGCTGTTTGTCCTGATGAAACTGTTACACATGATAATCCACCTTCTAATGCAGCAATCCTTTTTTCTAAAACATCATTAGTAGGATTCATAATCCTAGTGTAGATATTTCCAAATTCCTTTAATGCGAACAAATTTGCTGCATGCTCAGTGCTTTGAAATTGATATGATGTTGTTCTATATATTGGTACAGCAACAGCGTTTGTTGCTGGGTCACTTCTGTAATCACCACCATGAATGGCAATGGTTTCAGGATTATTTCTTTTTTTAGTCATTTTACTCCTTTTTTAGTACTTTAGCTTTATGCAAGGCGCACAATATAGTTCAAATGCCTACCGAGTTTGTTTGAAAATTTCCTCTTTAGCTGTAAGCCCGCAATAGGAACAAATCGGCAATAACTATATAACAAAAAAATACACTAAAAACAATATAAATATCAATTTGACTTTGATCTTATTAATAGTATTAATCCTCGCACAATGACAAAATTCATTAAAAAAGATCAATTAACTTCTAATTGGTATGAAATAGATGCTAAGAATGCTGTAGTAGGCAGACTTGCAACTGTTATATCCAAAATTATTAGAGGTAAAAATAAAACAACTTTTACTCCACATATGGATGATGGGGATTTTGTAGTTGTTAAAAATATTGAGCAGATCAAGTTCACTGGAAATAAATTTCAAAATAAAAAATATTATAGACACACTGGTCATCCTGGTGGAATAAAAGAAACTACCCCAGAAAAACTGTATGAAAAAAAACCAGGTGAAGCTTTAAAGCTTGCAGTAAAAAGAATGCTTCCAGGCGGAGTGCTAGGAAAAAAACAACTTACTAAATTAAAAATATATGTGGGAAATGAACATCCTCATTCAGCTCAAAATCCTCAAGTTATACAGTTAGATAAATTAAATTCCAAAAATATAGCGCAAAATTAAAATGGAAAATACTCAAGCAACAACTAAAAACCAAAAAATAAAGTTGGATTTCAAAGACAGCAAGTATGCCACTGGAAGAAGAAAAACTTCTATTGCTAAAGTCTGGCTTAAAAAAGGTTCAGGTAAAATTTATGTAAATGGTAAATTATTCACTGATTATTTTGCAGACGATAATCATAAAATGCAAATTACAAGACCTTTTGAGATAATTAATCAACCAACTGATTATGATGTTAGATGTAGTGTAAAGGGTGGAGGACCTACTGGACAAGCAGGTGCAATGGTTCATGGAATTTCTAAAGCTTTAGTTTTATTCGATGGAAATTTAAAAACGAAACTTAAAACAGAAAAATTAACTACTAGGGATTCTAGAGCTGTCGAAAGAAAAAAACCTGGTAGAAGAAAAGCTAGAAGAAGCTTCCAATTCTCTAAAAGATAATTTTTTTTTTAATTTAAATTGGTATAATAAAAAATGCGCAAGCTTAATGTTTTAATTGCTGGATCAACTGGATACATAGGTGTTCAATTAGTAAAATTACTAGTTAAGCATAAATATGTAAATATCAAATATTTATGTGGAAATTCTTCAGTAGGAAGAAATATTTCTTATTTTGATAAAGATTTAAAGAAAAATAAGCTACCTAAAATTACTAAGTTTAATTTAAAATTTCTACAAAATGTTGAAGTTATCTTTACTGCCCTTCCTAATGGGGAAGCTCAAATAATTTCAAATGGTTTATTAGATAAAAATATATTGATTGATTTAGCTGCAGATTTTAGACTTAATAAAATTTCAGAATATTTAAAATGGTATAAACAAAAACATAATTCTCCAAAAAATATAAACAAAAGTATCTATGCACTTCCTGAAATATCTGAAAATAAAGTTAAGAACTTTAAGATTATTAGTTGTCCAGGATGTTATCCAACATCGATTTTACTTCCATTAACTCCACTAATTAAAAAAGATCTGATTAAAACGAATAACTTAGTTATAGACTCGAAATCTGGATACTCAGGAGCAGGTAGAGGTGTGCATCAAAAATTTAGAAATAAAAATTTATATGAGTCTCTAAGTGCTTATGGAGTTGGTTTCCATAGACATGTTTCTGAAATAGATCAAGAATTAAAAAATATTACCAAAAAAAAAATTAATTTTATCTTTACACCACATTTGACACCTATGTTTAGAGGAATTTTAAGTACAATTTATGTTGAGCTAAAAAATAGAAAATCTATTTATGATGTTTATAGAGAATTAATAAATTTTTATAAAGGTAAAAAATTTATCATAATAAAAAAAATTGACTCAATGTTAAGTACTAATAATGTTATAAATACCAATAATATTCAAATATCAGTTTGTAAAACAAAATTTAAAAATAAATTTATAATTTTATCAGCAATTGATAATCTAATAAAAGGTGGCGCTGGCCAAGCTGTACAAAATATGAATATTAAATTTGATTTTAAAATCAATGAGGGGTTGAAATGAAAAAAATATTTTTCTTATTAATATTTTTATTGCCTGGATGTAATTTCAATCAAAAAGATGTTAATATAATTAATTCAGATTTTTCAGATGATTTAACATTCGAAGAATATAAAAAAAAATTAAAAGAATATGTTAACTTAAGTGATTATCCAAATTTAAATGAATAGAATTACGAATATAGCTATAGTAGGTTTAGGTCAAGTAGGAGTTTATCTATACAATGAATTAAGATTAAAAAAAAAAGAAATTGAAAAGAAAACAGGAAAAAAAATAAGGGTTGTAGCTATTTCAGCTAAAAATATTAACAAAAAAAGACAATTCCCAATCAATAAAAAGATTTTTTATAAAAATCCTATTAAAATTTTTAGTAATGAAAAAATTGATATTCTTTTTGAATGTGTAGGTCTGTCAGATGGCATTTCAAAAAAAATAGTTGAAATAGCCTTAAAAAAAAAGATTAATGTAATTACACCAAATAAAGCATTAATAGCTAAACATGGAGACAGTTTATCTAAATTAGCCGAAAAAAATAAAGTTAATCTTGAATTTGAAGCATCTGTAGCTGGTGGTATTCCAATTCTCAGAACAATTAAAGAAGGATTGGCTACAAATAAGATTAATAAAGTTTATGGAATATTAAATGGTACAACAAATTATATTTTATCTGAGATGGAAAATAGTCAAGAACCATTTAAAAAAGTTTTAACTAAAGCTCAGAAACTTGGCTATGCTGAACCTGGTAATCCTAAATTAGATTTAAATGGTTTTGATGCTTTTGCAAAAGTAAGAATCTTATCAGCATTAGCTTTTAATAGTAGAATTTCAAAAAAAAAATGTTTAATGGAAGGTATTCAAAATATTGAATTGAAAGATATTAAAATTGCTAATCAATTAAACTTAAGAATTAAATTATTAGGTATTTCTCAAATAATAGATGATAAATTATTCGAAACTGTTCATCCCTGTTTAGTAAGTAAAAATACATACATTGGAAATGTTAACGGTGTAATGAATGCTGTAATTATTGAAGGCAAACCAGTAGGAAACAGTGTTTTACAAGGAGAAGGCGCTGGTCCAGGTCCAACATCTTCCTCATTACTATCAGATTTATTATCTATTTTAAGAGGAAATATAAAATATCCTTTTGGTATTGCTTTTAAAAATAGAAAATCAATTAAACCTTTTAATAATGATATGTACTCAAATTCTTTATATATAAGATTTGAAGTTAAAGACAAACAAGGTGTGTTATCTTATATAACAAATCGTTTATCTAAATATAAAATTTCTGTAAAAAGGATAATTCAAACTCCAGATAGAAAAAGTAGAAGTGCAACAATTGTAGTAATCACTCATAAAACAACAGAAATAAATGTGAAAAATTGTTTATCTATTTTTAAGAAAAATAAGAATATTTTTAAAAGTCCGACTTTGATAAGGCTTTATAATTAAACTAATACAAGTTTTGCGCTGCTACCATGGTCAGTAACATTGGTATTGATAACAACGTATTTGTTCGAGAAAACAACATAGCAGTTTTTGCTGACTTTGCTTTTAAATCTGGTTCACATTCCACCATACCTAATGCTCTTTTTTGATTAGGCCAAATTACAAACCAAACATTGAATGCCATTATTAATCCTAGCCACATACCTATACCAATAGCTGTATGTTTAGGTATACCTGATCCAATGCTTAAAGTCATTGCATCATGAAGGTAACCATTTAGCCCAGCTAAAATAAGTCCAGATATTACAGTAAAAGCAGCAGCCCATCTAAAATAAAAAAGGGCAGCAGGAGCAATTACTTTTCCAATTGCAGGTTTTTGTTCATCAGGAATTTTTGACATATTGGGAATTTGAACAAAATTAAAATACCAAAGTAAACCAATCCACATTATACCAACAAGAACATGAGTATATCTTGCCACCCAACTCCAAAATAAGGCATCAAAGCTAAAACCGCCATTTTGATAAAAAAAACCTAAAAAAAGTATTATTGCTAATGCTATAGAAGTATGAACTGTTTTTGATAGTGAAGATAGTAAATTGATCATAAATATATTTATATACTAATTTTTTAATATTTTAAAACAAAATCAACCACCATTTAAAAGAGGTTTTAAAAATTTGCCTGTGTAGCTTTTGTCAATTTTGCAAATTTCCTCAGGTTTTCCCTCTGCGATAATTTTTCCACCTTTAACACCACCTTCAGGTCCCATGTCCACAATATAATCAGCTGTTTTGATAACATCGAGATTGTGTTCGATAACAACAACTGTGTTACCTAAGGCAACAAATGTGTGAAGAATTTCGAGCAATTTCTTAATATCGTGTTGGTGTAGTCCAGTAGTTGGTTCATCCAAGATATATATGGTTCTACCTGTAGATCTTTTTGAAAGTTCTTTTGCTAATTTTATTCTTTGAGCTTCACCACCAGAAAGTGTTGTAGCTTGTTGACCTATTTTAATGTAACCCAAACCAACTTTTTTTAGTGTTAATAATTTTGTTTTGATATTTGAAATATTTTCAAAATATTCACAACCTTCATCTACTGTCATATTTAAAACATCTGCTATGCTTTTATTTTTGAATTTAATTTCTAATGTTTCTCTATTATATCTTGTTCCTTTACATTCATCGCATTGGATATAAACATCAGGAAGAAAATGCATTTCATAAGTTATAACACCATCACCTTC
>CACFGT010000028.1 GCA_902565935.1 uncultured Pelagibacteraceae bacterium | reverse complement strand
AAATTAGAAACAATACACACTTTGGGTTGACAATTATTGATTATGTATTCGTAATCTTTTTCAGAATAAGTTGTAAAAAGCGGAACAGTAACCCCACCCGCATTCATTATTGCTATGTCGGCTATTAACCACTCAGGTCGATTTTCTGATAATAGAATACATCTATCACCTTTAGAAATAATTTTCTCCAAATATCTTGTTAATATTTTTATTTTTGTATCAACGTTTCCCCATGAATATGTAAATGGCCCAGAATTTGTATCTGGTAAATCTTGATTTTTAAGTGAAACTAAAAAAGTCTCTTCATGAGCCTTCGTTCCTTTAGGAAACTTTTCCTCATATTTTTTAAAAAAAAGTTCGACTAAACTATTAATTTTGTTTAATTCCATAAATTTTGGTGGGCGAAGAGAGAATCGAACTCTCACTTCTTGCGAAACACGATTTTGAGTCGTGCGCGTCTACCAGTTCCGCCATTCGCCCTTAATTGTTTATTAATTTAATAAATAGTATAAGAACTAAAATTATATTAAAACCAAAAAATGTTTAAAAGTCTTTACAAAAAATGTTTAGATTTAGCAGCTCATAAAAGTTCTAAATATTACTTAGCAATTGTATCATTTATCGAAAGCTCATTTTTTCCAATTCCACCTGATGTAATGGTCATTCCAATGGTTATCTCAAAAAAAAATGATTTCATAAAAATTTTTCTTATTACAACAATTTCGTCAGTCATGGGTGGAATTTTAGGATATTTGATTGGAGTATTTTTTTTTGATTTTGGTACACAGATTATGAGTTTTTATGGATATGAAGATAAATTATCTGATATCAAAAACAATTTACTCAATAGTGATGGTTTTTATGCTTGGTTAGGTATACTTTTTTTAGCAGGTTTTACACCTCTTCCATATAAAGTTTTTACTATTGCAAGTGGCTTGATTGGTTTTAATCTTTTTATTTTTATTGTAATAAGTTTTTTTTCTAGGGGATTAAGATTTTTTATAGTCGCATATTTATCTTATAAATTTGGTGATATATTTACTAAATTTATGGACGAACATGGTTCTAAATGGTTTACAATTCTTGGAATATTAATTGTAATAATTTGCGTAATTATCTATCTAATTTTTAAATCTAATGCATAATTTTAAGAGAAAATTATACCTCAAAATAATTTTTATTATAAGTTTTACAGCATTGGTATCAGCATTTTTTATAGAATATTCGCTTGGTTACCAACCTTGTAATCTTTGTTTAATTGAGAGAATCCCTTATGGAATAAGTATCATTTTAATAATTACGATATTTATTTTAAAAAAAAATGAAGATTTCCTCATCATGTTATTGATCCTTACATTTATATTTTCTTTAGCAATTTCAATTTATCATTTTGGAATTGAACAAGGTTTTTTTCAGGAATCATCGGTTTGTGGTGCAAAAGATTTTAATGAAAATATCACTAAAGAGGATTTACTTGAGCTCTTAAGTCAAGAAAGAGTAAGCTGTAAAGATGTGACATTTAGGATTTTTGGATTATCACTTACAAGCATTAATATTGTTATAAGTTTATTGTTAATTTTAACTCTTACTAAAATTTTTGCTAATTATGAAAAAAAAAGATAATAAAGTTGAAGAATTTATTAGAGTAGACCATGCAGGTGAAAGAGGAGCAGTTAAAATTTATGAAGGTCAATTATTGGCATTGAATACTCTAGTTAAGGATGAAAGTTTGAGAAAAACTATTGAGGAAATGAAAATACATGAAAAAGAACATTGTGAATTTTTCGAAAATGAAATTAAAAAAAGAAAAATAAGACCCACTAAATTTCTTCCTTTGTGGGATCTATTAGGAGTTGGTTTAGGCTTTGGCTCTACAATTCTTGGAAAGAAAGCTGCAATGCTTTGTACTGCGTCTGTAGAAGAAGTAATTGACGAACATTATCAAAATCAAATTAATCATCTTGGCCCAGAAGAAAAAAATCTTAAAAACAAAATCATTAAATTTAGAGAGGATGAACTGCATCATAAAGATATTGCTTACGAAAAAGGGGCAACAAAAAAAGGTTTATATTCTTTAATGGATAAAATTATAAAAACTGGCTCAAAGATTGCAATTAATATTTCAGAAAAAATTTAGTGCTAAGCCTCTAATTCCACATCCCAATACAAATAATCCATCCAACTTTTGTGTAAATAATTTGGTGGAAAATTTTTCCCATTCCGATGAAGATCTTCTGTAGAAGGTTGAAAAGGATATTGGGTGAGTTTCATCCCTGAAGATTTCAATAATTTTCCTCCTTTTTTTACATTACAGGCTGAACAAGCTGTAACAACATTGTCCCAATTTGTTTCACCACCTTTTGATCTTGGTAACAAATGATCAAATGTTAATTCTTCACCACTTCCACAATATTGACATGAAAATTTATCTCTTAAGAAAACGTTAAATCTTGTAAAACTAGGTTTAGATTGAGGAACAATATAATCTTTCAGAGCTATAACGCTTGGTAATTGCATGTTAAACGATGGACTTCTTACAATTCGATCATAATTGCTAACTATAATAACACGATCTAAAAAAACTGATTTTACAGTATCTTGCCATGACCACAAAGATAAAGGATAATAACTTAAAGGCCTATAGTCAGCATTTAAAACTAATGCTGGGCACTTTTCTAATGAAATTTCTTGTTCGATAAAGCTATTCATAATTAAAGTTTAACTTAAATAAAAATTTATTTCAATATTTAGGAATTATTTTATTTTTTTTAAAATGTAGTTTAATGCTATACTTGAAGCCTCAATAGGAATATGATGGTCGCAGTTTTTAATTAGATGTGTCTCTATATCTATATTGTTTCTCATAAAAAAATCTTTAGCTTCCAACATATGATTGGGTGAAACTACTTGGTCTTGTTCTCCATGGATTAATAAAGTGTTAGTAGAGTTTTTTTTTCTTAATTTTAAATCATTTTGATCGATTATTTTTCCAGAAAAACCTACTATGCAACCATATTCTTTTTCAGCTGTTAAGCCTAAATTTATTGACATCATGCATCCTTGACTAAATCCAGAAAGACAAATCTGTTTATTTCTTAAACTAAACTCAAATTTAATCTCTTCAATAAATTTTTTTAATTTTTTTTCTGCTTTCAAAGACTCTTCTAATATATATTTTGTATCGTCTTTTGTTAGGTCAAACCATTGATAACCTGATGGATTAATTGAACATGGTTCATGACCATTTGGACAAATAAATATTGTATTAGGTAAATATCTTTTCCAATTTAAAGATAGCATACTTATATCTTTTCCATCTCCTCCATATCCATGTAACAAAATTATAGCACTTTTAATTTGAACATCTTTTTCGGGTTTGATAAAAACTGTTTCTAGACAAAATGTCATACTTTTACTTAAATAATTATGTTTTTTTATTTTTAAAACACCCTACAATACAATTATGATTTCGGGAATATTTGTAAAATTACTATCTATTATACTATTAGTTGCAGTTGGTGTAGTTCTCATTCTTGGAATTGGAACTTTATTTAAAGGAGGAGAAACTAGTAAAAAATATTCTAATAAATTAATGCAATTAAGAGTTTTACTTCAATTTATAGCTATAATAGTTCTTATTGGATTTGCTTATTTTTTTAAAAATTAATCGTATTTTCTTAACCAATCTAAAAATTTTTGATCTGAAAAATCTATAGATCCAACGATTCTTGCAAACTCATCTCCCTTTTTATTAAATAAAATTGTGGTTGGTATGCCTCTCAAAGAAAGTTTTTTTGCTAAAGTTTCTGGATTATCAAAATATAAATTTAAATTTTTAATTTTTAAATTATTGAAAAAACTCGAAGCTTTATTCACGTTATCTTTGCCAATATTTATTGGAAATATCTTTAAATTATTTAATTCATTATTTTCTTGAAGAAGATCAAGTGAAGGCATTTCTTCTTTACATGGAGCACACCATGTTGCCCAAAAATTTAATAAAATAACATTTCCTTTGAAACTATTGAGTTTTAATTCGTTATTTTTATCATCTAAAAATGATAAATTAACGTATTTCTTAGGTTCTTCATAAATAATTAAATTCTTAATTTCTGAAGCCTCAAGCGAAAAAGAATTTAACATTAAAAAAATAAATATTGTTAAAAATCTCATGTTAAAAAGGTATAAGTAATTACCATGGTTAAAAATAAAAACAATCAGGCAATTTGGAATACTCGTATTAAGAAACAAATTTCAACAACTTTTCAAAAGGTTGGAAGTTCAATCAACGTGGATAAAAGACTATTTAAAGAAGACATTCAAGGTTCAATCGTACATGTTGAAATGCTCTTCAAACAAAAAATAATTTCTTTTAAAGTTAAAAATAAAATTATCTATGGACTAAAAAAAATTCAAAATGAGATCATAAAGAAAAAATTTGATTTTAATATAAAATATGAAGACATTCATATGAATATTGAGAAGAGATTGTTTCAAATTATTGGTGATGATGCTGGATATATACATACAGCTCGTTCGAGAAATGATCAAATAATTACAGATCTAAAAATATGGATGAGATCTAATATAGAAAATATTAACAATAATTTAGATAACATAATAAAAACAATTTTAAAGATATCAGAAAAGAATATTGAAACTGTTATGCCTGGTTTTACACATCTTAAAAATGCTCAAGCTATATCTTTTGCACATTATTTGATGGCTTATATTGAAATTTTTTCAAGAGATAAAAGAAGATTTAAAAATAGTTTAGATAGTTTAAATGAAAACCCTTTAGGCGTCGGTGCTTTATCAGGGACATCATTTAATATAGACAGAAATTACACAACAAAAAAATTAGGTTTTAAAAGTCCAACAAATAATTCTATCGATACAATTTCTGATAGAGATTTTGTTTTAGATTTTTTATATAATTGCTCAGTCTGCTCAATGCATATATCTAGAATTGCAGAAGAATTGATAATTTGGAATTCCGATGGTTTTAATCTTATAAGATTGTCTGATAAAGTTGTTACCGGCTCATCTATAATGCCACAAAAAAGAAATCCAGACTTACTAGAATACTTAAGGGGAAAAACAGGCTTTGCATATGGTAATCTATTTTCAATGCTAACAATTTTAAAAGGATTGCCATTGTCATATTTCAAAGATTTACAAGACGATAAGGAAATTGTTTTTAAAGCAAATGATACACTTATAAATTGTTTAAAAATTTTGAACGAAACTTTAATGAATGTAATTCCAAATAAAAAAAAAATGTTAGAACTTGCAAATTTAGGGTATTTGACAGCTACTGACTTAGCAGACTATTTAGTTAAAAATCATTCTAAATCTTTTAGAGAAGCTTATCAAATAACAGCTAAGTTGGTAAATTTTGCAGAAAAGAATAAAAAAAGACTTGAAGATTTGTCTATTCAAGATTTAAAGAAAATCGAACCAAAATTAACAAATGATGTATTAAAAGTTTTTGACCTTAAAAATTCTATAAACTCAAAAAAATCTTATGGAGGAACAGCTTTTTATAATATCAAAAAAATGATAATGAAATATAAAAAAACATTATGATAAAACAACTATTTATAATTTTAATTTTTTGTACACTTTTTTTTGCATGTGGAAAAAAAGGAGACCCTGTATACAAAGAAAAAGATTCAAAAATATTCAACACCAAACCCAATAAGGTGTAATGATATATAAAAAAAACGAATTTGTAATAGATAATATCAAAACTAGTGCGCTGGCAAAAAAATATGCAACGCCACTTTATTGTTATTCATTTAAAAAATTGAAAAACAATATCTTAAATTTCAAACAAAATTTTAAGTCAATAAAGCCAATAATTTGTTTTTCTGTAAAATCAAACCCAAATAAAACCTTATTGGGTGAAATTGGAAAATTAGGCTTAGGTGCTGATGTAGTTTCAATTGGTGAATTGATGAAATCATTAAAATC
>CACFGT010000027.1 GCA_902565935.1 uncultured Pelagibacteraceae bacterium | reverse complement strand
ATCTTTTGAAATCCCCAGTACTTTACATTTTAATTTGTTAAATTTTGGGAGTAATTTATTAAAATCATTCGTTTCTAAAGTACACCCGGGCGTATCATCTTTTGGATAGAAATATATTATAATATAATTACCAAGTGCATCTTTTAAGTTAAAATCATTCTTTCCAGTTGATGGCAATTTAAATAAAGGAGCTTTTGTTTTTTCCTTAATCATTTAAGGCGTGTTTTCTTCCCAAATTTTTTTCCAATCAAAGTTTGGTGGAAGACCATAAATAGTATTTATGTTTGTTGCATGCATTGCTAGGGATGGAATGGGTGAAAAGCAATATTCTTTTTCATAAATTTTATGAAGTATTAATTCCATCGGATGATGTCTTTTAGATCCCATCAATTTTAATTTATCCAAATATTTTATTATCATTTTTTTACTAGTCAAAAACGTTATTAAGGTTTCATTTACTGTTCGCCAATGTCTCATATTTCCAAAAAATAATTTTGTATTTTCAATTGTTGAATATAAGTAGGGATAATCAGCTGGACATAAAAATATTTCTTTATTTAATTGTGAACTAATTTTTTCGTAAGTAAACAGCATTTCAGTAATCGCATCTTTTGTATGAATATAATCATCTTCCAAAAAATAAAATAAATCTGAATTATCGGTTTCAGCAATTTGAATAGATTTTAATATATTTCTCATGTTAGAAATCATATTTTTTGATATTTTTTCTCCATTAACATCTGTTGGACTTATTTCCTTTACAAATTCATTTTCATTTAAATTGATTATTTTAGTTCCTAAATTAGTAATTTTGAGGATTTCATTTATTCTTGTGAGATTTTCTTGATTTGATTTATCATCAGTAATTAATATTTTTATTTGTAAATCTTTATAAAATTTTTTGGCTTGTTCACAAGATTTAATTACAGATTTAATTGTTCTTAAGGTGTATTCAATTTTTGGTAGATCAAAAATTCTTTTTTTATTTTGATCCAGCATTACTTGATTATTGTCTGTGTCACCAAAAGTATAGGATCTTATTATAATTGTTAGACTATTAATCTTGTTGGTAATTTTTGTGCTACCCAAAGGCACTGTAATAGACTTCATTCCACTTTTACTTAGATTTTCATTAGCAAATTTTTCATTAGATGGTATTTCTAGTGTTGATTGGTCAATAATTTCAAAACCAAATTTTCTTATGATTTTAGCAAAAAATTTAGAAAAAAATTTTTTTTCTTTACCTAATTTATTTTTCATAAAAAAAATATTGTTATATATTAATATTTATCTTAAATATTATAAATATGAAAATAACAACTTCAGCAGAATTAGTCGATAAAGCTTTAAAAGAGATAAAAACATTAACTATAGACGAAGCACATTCGAAAATGACAGAAGGAAAGTCAAATATTATTGATATACGAGATATTAGAGAACTTCAAAATAGTGGAAGAATAGAAGGTGCAGTTCATGTACCAAGAGGTATGCTTGAATTTTGGCTAGATCCTGAAAGTGCTTACTTTAAAGAAGGAAAATTAGATTTAAACAAAGAAATGGTTTTATTTTGTGCAGGAGGACTTAGATCTGCATTAGCTGCTAAAACTTTAAAAGATATGGGTTTTGAAAAAGTATCTCATATTGACGGAGGGTTTGGAGCTATGAAACAGAGTAAATTTAAAGTAATTTAGGAATTGTATTCATCAAGAGCGTATTCAAGTCTATCTTGCCCCCAAAAAAGTTTATCATTAACAACAAATGTTGGTGCTCCAAAAACATCATTTTTAAATGCTAAACTAGTAAGATTTTTTAGTTTTTCTTTTATTTTGATTTCTTTAATTCCTGCTAGATATTTTTTTTCATCAATATTGCAATCTGACAATATCTTTTTAACATTATAATCCTGAGTAATATCAACATTGTCTTTCCAATATGAGTCAAAACAAATATCAAAAAATTTATTTTTGATCTGTTCGTCAATAAAAAGATAACCTCTCATTAAATTAAGAGAATTTAAAGGAAATTTTTCATTCCATCTAAATTGTATATTATTCTTTTGAGCAATTAGTGAACAGTCATTTTTCATATTTTTCATTTTTCGTTCATTAAATGCAGGAGCTGTTATTCCACCAAGATTATGTAAACCTCCTAATAAAATTGGTTTATAATTAAATTTATCTCTTTTGTTTAAGTGTATTATTCTTTTGTGCGCTAGGTAGGAGTAGGGGCTTATAAAATCAAAGTAAAAATCGATAAATTTAGTCATATAAATTTATACTTTTGGCGTAAAAAATTCTAATAAGCCAGTAAATAAATAAGCCAATAGGGCCAATTAAATAAGTAATAATGAGTGGTAAAATTATAAGAAATTTATTAATAAATAATTTTTGAGAGTCTTTAACAATCCAACCCCCTGTAAAAAGATTTATTGAAATAAAGTGGATCCAAAACATCATCAGAAATATTTGGTCACTAAATAGATCTTTTACTTCGTTAATCCCTAAATAAAGATTAAAATTTGAGATAAAATCATATGTGCCAAGATAAGATTTATACAGCATAAAAATATAAGCTCCACTCAATATGAGAATAGGGAAAATAGATGTTACAAAAATTTTACAAAATTTAGAGTTTGGCAAAAAAATTAATATTAGCCAAAATGGTAATACACCTAAATTCACCCAAAAATAGAGCATTTCAATTGTAAAAAAATTATAAATTTGTTCGATCATTTTAAAATATATTATATTAAATCTAATAATGATTCCTATAAGAAATAAAAAAAAATCTTTACAGATTACTGTTGATGAAATGAGAAATTTTGCTTTTAACTACATAGAGAAATATGCCCCCTCAAAACAACAGCTTAAAACTTATTTATTGAAGAAATATCTTAAATTGTCATCATCAAATGTTAAAAAACAAGATATTAAAAATTTAATTGATATTATTTCAAATGATTTGGAAAAAAACAAATTTATAAACGACCAATTTTATTCAGATAGTAAAGCAAAAAGCATGATACGAAGAGGAAGTTCTATAAACAAGATAAGAAGCTATTTATTTGGCAAAGGAATAAGAGATAATTTAATTAATGATACTGTGAATAAAATTAAAGATGAAAATTCAGATCAGGATTTTTTTTCAGCCATTAAAATTTGTAAAAAAAAAAGAATTGGACCTGCTAGGACAGAGGATAACAGACCTTTATTTTATAAAAAAGACATTGCTCTGCTTGCAAGGAATGGCTTCGATTTTGAAACTTCAAAAAAAGTTATGGATATTAAAAAAGAAGATTATGTACGGATAATTAGATTACTTTAATTTTTTTTGTTTTTCCTTTTCCACTAAATTATCAATTTTATTTCTAATATAATTTTTAACAAATACAAAAACTAATAATCCAAAAATTGATACTGAAACGATAATAATTAGTATAATTCTTAATTGTTCATCCATTATAATAAATTTTTTCTTTTCAAAATTAAACTCGGATTTTTAAAATCTTTCTTTCCATATAAAATCTCATTGTTATGAAAATCTGTGATAATACCACCAGAATGAAATAAGATCGCATGACCAGCAGCGATATCCCATTCAGATGCTCTGGGCTCTGCTACATAACCATCAAATTCACCTGCAGCAATTACACAAAATTTTAGAGAACTTTTCATTCTTACATATTTTTTAACATTATATTTTTTATGAATTTTCTCTATTTCAGGCTTAATTTTATTTGAATAGGAAACAAATTTAATTTCATTTTTATTAAATTTTTTTTCACAATTTAATTTAACAGGCCTTTCATTGATTAATTCAAATGCACAATTCTCACCATATGAATAAAACATTCTTTTTTTTGCGGGCGCATAAATAAGTCCAGCAGCAGGTTTGTTATTAATTATCAATCCAGCATTAATTGTGAACTCATCAAGGTCATTTATATAGTCATATGTTCCATCTATTGGATCAATTAACCAAAAATTTTTAAGATTGGTGTTTGATTTATTTTCTGAAGTTTCCTCAGAAACTAAAGGAACATCAGGGTTCAGTTGATTTATTTTTCTAGTAATTAATTTATTTACCTCCAAGTCTCCATTACTAACTGGTGTATTGTCAGATTTAATTTCTTTTATTAATCCTTTTTTTCTTAACTCTAAAGATAACCTTCCAGCATCTAAAAAAGTATCAATTAAGTTTTCAACAGTTTGTTTAATATTAATTTCATTCATTGATCTTTTTTAATTCTATGTTTTCAGCGTTGATTACTTTTTTACCCACATTCTCAAAATTTACAGTTACTTTACCTTTTATTATTGATTGTACTTGTCCAATTCCCCAATTTTTGTTTAAAGGATTAATAACTTTGTCACCTGGTTCAAAATCTAAAATCATTTAATTTAATTTATATTAGAAATCAGTATAAATACCATCAAATGAATAATGAATTAAACTCAATCGGATTAAGAAAAAAAGCTTCAGAAACAACAGTAGTTGTTGCGATGTCTGGTGGGGTAGACTCCTCGACCGTCGCAGGTTTAATGAAAAAAGAGGGCTATAAAGTAATTGGAATAACTTTAAAGCTTTATGACGACAGCAAAGAAGTAGCTAAATCCAAACAATGTTGTTCTGGGCAAGATATAATGGATGCTAAAAGAGTTGCTCAGAAATTAAATATAGAACATAAAATTTTATATTACCAAAATAATTTTAAACAAGGTGTAATAAATAATTTTGTGGATAGTTATCTTAAGGGTGAAACACCTATTCCATGTGTTCAATGTAATCAAACTGTAAAATTTAAAGATTTATTTGATGTAGCTAAAGATTTAAAAGCTGATGCAATGATAACAGGTCACTATGTTAGAAGTTTATTTTCTAATAATAAAATAAGTATGTACAGAGCATTAGATGAAAATAGAGATCAGAGTTATTTTTTGTTTAATACAACTAAAGAGCAATTAGATTATTTAAGATTCCCTCTTGGTGGAATGTTAAAAGACGAAACAAGAAAAATAGCGAAAAATTTAGAATTGAATGTTGCTGATAAACCAGACAGTCAAGATATTTGTTTTGTTCCAAACGGTGATTACGCATCTGTAATACAAAAATTGAGACCTAATTCACTTAAAAAAGGAAATATAAAAAATCTTGATGGCAAGGTAATAGGTGTTCATGATGGAATTATAAATTTTACTATTGGTCAAAGAAAAGGAATCAAAGTTTCAGACAAATCAGCCCTTTATGTATTAGAAATTAATTCATCAAAAAATGAAATAATTGTTGGCCCTAAAGAAAAATTGGGAAAAAAATTAATTAATTTAGAAAACTTAAATCTTCTCGTAGAAGAAAAAAATTTTGATAAAGAAATTTTTGTAAAAGTTAGATCAACTGGCAAATTATTAAATGCTAAAATTAATATTCAAAATTCAAAAAAAGCTTTAGTTAATCTTAAAGTTCCAGAGGATGGAATTTCTCCTGGACAAGCTTGTGTTTTTTATGAGAAAGATAAGCTTGGGTTTAGAGTGCTTGGTGGAGGGTGGATAAAAAGTTAATTTTTTTTCCACATTAAAAAAGTTAATAAATAGAATGTTATTACACCTAAAAAGTAATTCCATTCAAGACCATGTTTAAAAAATTTTAAACTGAAGCCCATAAAATCGTCACCTGGTAAACTAATGATTGGAATACTTATTATCGCGACTATTATTAAAATAGTAACTAGTGCAATTTTTACTTTAAGAATATTAATATTTAAATAATCTATTAATTTTTCTTTGAACGAATATAAGGTTTTTACCAGATATGCTTGAGCTACAATTTCAAATATTATAAATAATAGCAATATTACTCTTCTAAATAATTTATAAAAATCATTATCAATTTTAATTCCTAAAAAAATTGAGTGCAAAGTAAGAAAAACTGCTGAAGCAACCCCAAAGAAAAAAATTTTTTTAATATTTTTATTATCTTTGCTAAAGAAATTAATAATTTCTCTATTATAAATCCAATATTTAATAAGAAGAAAAGATGTAAAAATCATTAATGGTTTAAAAACTAGCCAAGATGGATATGGTCTAGCTGTTCTACTTATAGAGGCACCACC
>CACFGT010000026.1 GCA_902565935.1 uncultured Pelagibacteraceae bacterium | reverse complement strand
AAATCACCCGAATTAACAGATAATGTTGAATCATCTACAGGTGCACCATCCGAAATAACCATTAAAATTTTTCTCTCTTCCCTTCTTTTTTTTAGTCTGTTAAATGCCCATGTAATAGCTTCCCCATCTATATTTTCTTTTAAAAGACCCTCTTTAAGCATAAGTCCTAAGTTATTTTTTGCTTGTCGCCATTGTGTATCAGCTCCTTTGTAGATAATGTGTCTAAGATCGTTCAGTCGTCCAGGATTTTTTGGTTTTCCATTTTTATTCCAAAGTTCTCTGCTTTGTCCTCCCTTCCAGTTTTTTGTAGTAAAGCCTAAAATTTCAACTTTTACCGAGCATCTTTCAAGCGTTCTTGACAATATGTCCGCACAAATAGCAGCAATAGTAATTGGTCTTCCTCTCATAGATCCAGAATTATCAATTAATAAAGTCACGATAGTATCTTTAAAATCTAAATCCTTCTCTTTTTTGAAAGATAGTGAATTAAATGGATCCATAATAATTCTTGGAAGTTTTGAGCTATCTAATAAACCCTCTTCGAGATCAAAATTCCAAGCCCTATTTTGCTTTGCTAATAATTGTCTCTGAAGTTTATTTGCAAGTTTGGTTATTACATCTTGAAATCCAATGAGTTGTTGGTCAAGATTTTTCCTCAGCTTAAGTGCATCATCAAAATTTTCTAAATTCTCTGCTTTTAAAGTTTCATCATATTGATTAGTAAAAATTTTATAATCGACGTTAATTTCATTAATTTTCTTTTTTTGGATTATTTGATCATTACTTTGTAGATCAGAGTTGGTATCAACAAGTTGTTCATCCAGCTTGTATTCGTCAATATTATAATCAGAGTCTAAACTTGTTTCACTTTCATCTTTTTGATCTTGTTCTCTTTTATCATCATTATCACTTTCTTGATCATCATTTGATGGATTATTTTGACCCTCATCTTTATTGTCCTCTATATTCTCCTCGTTTTCTTCGTTTTGAAATATTTCCATTTCTTTCAAAATTTGTGAAAACTTTGATGAATATCTATCTTGATCCTCTAAATTTGTTGTTAAAAAATTAATATGTTTTTCAATTACTTTGTCAAAATCTTTTTCCCAAAAATTTAACATTTTTTTTGTTAATGGATTTAGATCTATTTTGTGGAACTTTTTTAGCATATATAACTCAAATGCTTCAATCACAGATACATCCTCTCTAGTTTTTAATTGATCCTTTCTTTTAAGATTAATTATTTGTCTGTAGTTTTCTTTAAGATTTTTTTCAATACCTTTTAACATTTTAGATCCTAAACACTCATATCTAATTTTTTCTGCAATAGAATAAAGTGATTTGCATGATGAATTGGCTGGTAAATTTTGATTAAAAATGTCTTTATTTGAAAATTTTTTTTTAAGTGCAGCAGAGTCGAATTCAGCTCTTGCTTTTATAAAATTATTTTTAGAATTGATACTTTCCAAATTTAAAATATCGAATTCTTTTGAATTTTTATTCTCATCTATAGAATTTTTATTTATAAAATCTTCAGAAATTACTCTTGCAGTTGACACGAGTGCTTGTTTAAGTTTTTCTTTAAGAATATTTTCTTTATCGCGATTGTTCATTAAATTTGAATATTAGCTAAAGACTCAGGTAAATCTTCTCCGAAACATCTTTGATAATACTCAGCAATTGTATTTTTTTCTATATCATCACACTTATTTAAAAATGTAACTCTAAAAGCATAACCAATATCATTAAATATTTCTGAATTTTCAGCCCAATGCAAAACAGTTCTTGGACTCATCACTGTTGATATATCGCCTGCAATAAATCCTTTTCTTGTAAGTGATGCAACTTTAATCATATTTGCAATTTTCTCTTTACCTTTTTGATTATTATAGTTTTTATTTTTCGCTAAAATTATGTCCATTTCTTTTTCAAGACTTAAGTAGTTAAGTGTTGTAACAATATTCCATCTATCCATCTGACCTTGATTGATTTGTTGCGTTCCATGATATAGACCTGTTGTATCTCCTAGTCCAACAGTATTAGAAGTTGCAAATAGTCTAAAAAATTTGTTTTGTTTAATTACTTTATTTTTATCAAGCAACGTGAAGTTTCCCTCTGATTCAAGAACTCTTTGAATTACAAACATAACATCTGGTCTACCAGCATCATATTCATCAAAAACTAGTGCTACAGGATTTTGGATAGACCAAGGCAAAATTCCTTCGTTAAATTGTGTAATTTGTTTCCCATCTTTTAAGACTATTGCATCTTTCCCAATTAAATCTATTCGACTGATATGACTGTCAAGATTAACTCTTATGCAAGGCCAGTTTAATCTTGCTGCGATTTGTTCTATATGAGTTGACTTTCCAGTGCCGTGATAACCTTGAACCAAAACTCTTTTATTAAACGCAAAACCAGAGATGATTGCAAGAGTAGTATCCCTATCAAACTTATAGTTTTTATCAATTTCTGGTACATACTCACCCTTTTTTGAGAACGCCTCGACCTCCATTTTTGAGTCAATTCCAAATGTCTGTTTAACAGAAACTTTAATATCAGGTGTTATATCTAGGTTAGGTGTCAATTTTATTCCTATAAGTATTTTTTAATTGTGTATAAGCCAAAGTAATTAACTTAAGTTTTTCCTCATATTTTTTATTTCCAGAATTCATATCAGGGTGAAATTTTTTCACAAGGATTTTGAATTTATCCTTTATCTTTACCCACTCCAAACCCACTGAAATTCCTAAAATTCCAAAAGCTTTTATATCTTTATGGTCAAATTTAAATTGACGCATGTGGTTATAGTCACTTTTAAATTTATCTCTATCAAATTCATCCTTTAACGTATCATTCCATAAAACTTTAAAAAAGTTATCTGAAGAACTAAAGCTTTGTGTAGGTTTATGCCATATCATATCTGATTTAAGAAATTTCATTATTTGATCGTCATTCATGCCAGAAAAATAATTCCAGTTTTTGTTAAATTCTTTTACATGATTTAAGCACAACATTCTAAATTTTTTACTGTTATCTTTTTCGACAGGTGCTTTATATTCACCAATCTCTTTACAATTTTGCCAGTCGCAAATATATTTCATGATATATAATAATTTATATTACAATGAATATAAATGAATTAATTAAAATTATAAAAAAAAAAAATTCGAGACAATATTGAGTTAGAAAATATTGATGTGGAAGATAAATCTTTTTTACACAAAAATCACAAAGGAAACAAAAAGGATAGATTTCATTTAAAAATTTCAATTCAGTCTAAAACATTAAAAAAAATGAATAAAATAGAGGCTAACAAAAAAATTTATAAAATATTAAAAGAAGAAATGAATTCTTGTATCCATTCTTTGCAAATTTTAATGAGATAATTCATTTTTTAAAAAAATTCTTAATCTATTTATTCCAAATTCTTTATCAATTATAGGTGATCCAATTTTCTTTAATAATATTAAGTTTACTTTTTTGGACTGATTCTTTTTGTCAACTGACATAAAAGATAAAATCTTATTAAGGTCCTTTATGGAAAATTTTTTTTTTAAGTTCATTGGTAGATTAGAGCTACTAATATGATTTATTATCAATTCGTATTCTTTTAGTTTAAGAAGCTTATTCAACATGCTAAATTTAAGGGCAGTCTGCATTCCTAGAATTACAGCTTCTCCATGATTTAATTTTTTTGAAAAATTTAATGTTCCCTCGTAAGCATGAGCAAATGTATGACCAAAATTTAAAACTTTTCTAAGATTTTTCTCTCTTTCATCTTTCTCAACTATTCTTTTTTTTATTTTGCAACTCTCATAAATAGCCTTCTCTATAAAAGGTGACTTAAGATTAATTATTTTTGAAAAATTTTTATCTAAAAAAAGAAAAAAATTCTTATTATCTATAAGTGAATGTTTTAAAATTTCTCCGTAGCCACATATTTTTTCTCTCTCAGGTAATGATTGTAAAAAATTAATGTCGCTTATTACTAGCTTAGGTTGATAGAAAGTTCCAATTAGATTTTTTCCTATATTGGTATTAACTCCTGTTTTTCCGCCAACAGATGAGTCTACTTGTGAAAGTAATGTAGTAGGAACATTAATAAATTTTAAACCTCTTTTATATATACTTGCTGCAAAAGATCCAATATCACCAGTTATCCCACCTCCAACCGTTATAAGACAATCCTGTCTTGAAAAATTTTGTTTTAATAAAATTTTTAATATTGAATTTGATGTATTTAAATTCTTATTTTTTTCAGTAGCTTTTATATAATGTATAAAAATTTTTTTTTTTATTAATGATCTTTTTATTTTAGCCAAAATGTTTTTTGGTATATTTTTATCAACAACCATCAAGCACTTTTCAAACCTAATTGAATTTTCTGATGCGATCTTTGAAATATTTGAAGCCACACCTTTTCCAATTATTATTGGATAATTTTGACTTATTGTGTTGACTATAAGTTTAATTTTTTTCATATATATTCATAATTTTATTAACTATTTGATTTTTAGTTAAACTATTACAATTAATTTTAAATTTTGCTTTTGAATATATTTTAGATCGTTTTTTAATCAAATTTGTTAACTCATTATCATCTAAATTAAATGCCAGTGGTCTTTTTTGACTATTTTTTATTCTTTGAATTAAAACTTTATCGTTCCATTTTAACCAAAAAGATAAATGGTTTTTTAATATTTCTTCCATTATTTTTTTATTTAAAAATGCTCCACCACCAAGCGCAATTACTATATTGTCTTTTTTTAAAATTTCTAAACTAATCTTTTCTTCAACTCTTCTAAAAAAAAATTCACCTTTTTCTTTAAAAATTTTTGATATTTTCATTCCAGTTTTTTTTTCTATTACATTATCTGTATCATAAAAATCTAAATTAAGTTTTTTTGAAATTAAAGATCCTAAAGATGACTTACCAGATCCCATCATACCTAAAAAAACAATATTTTCTTTTGATTTCATAATTTTCTTTATTGAAAAAACACAAATATGTCTTATTTTGAAATTAACTAAAGTTATATGCAATTTATTAAAAAAACAAGTTCGAGAACTAATATTCTTGGGTTTATAATAAAGTTAGCTTTGGTTTTTATTATAATTCTAGGAATTGTTTTTCTACTTAATCAAATTGATTTTCCTGCACCTAAAAAAGTATTAGAAAAAATTGTTCCAAATGAAAAATTTAAAATCGTTAAGTAAGAAATTATTTCTAATTTCATTCATATTCATTTTTATATCTAATTCTTTTGCTGAAGATAAACCCAGTGATATTTGGAGTATAACTGAACAACAAATACAAGAATCAATTAATACAAAAGATCCCTCTCAAGATAATGATCAATCGAATAATGAAATTTTAGAAAATAGTATTTATAAGATGCAACCCAAAACCATAAAAAATCAAATTGAGTTTGATCAAAATTTAGCATCAGATCAGGTTAGAATATTTGGATTATATGATCCAGAAGAGAATGGTTTAGATATCAATATGTGGTCAAATTCAGATGGTGATCAGTTGAAAAATATTTTTGCAAAACTAAAAAAGATGGAATTTTCTGAAGATGCAAAAGAAATAATGAATATTTCTGTTCTTACAAATTCACATTATCCAAAAAAAAATATTTCAAATAAGGAATTTTTACAATTTAAATCTGATTGGTTAATCAAAAGTTCTAACTTTGATTTAATAAAAACTTATTTGTTAAAAAATCAAATTATAGACGTTCAACCAAAATTAACAAAGTTTTTGATTGATGAATATTTATCAAATTTTGAAATCAAAAAGGCTTGTGAAATTTTTTCAAAAAATTCGAAGCCCATAAATGATGATTATTTAATAAAATTGAATATTTATTGTCTTATTAAAGATGGAAAAGATGAAGAGGCACAGTTGATTTACGACCTAAAGAAAGAAATGGGTTTTAAGAATGAATATTTTGAAAATAAGATAAACTATTTGTTCAAATATATTGATAAAGCTGATGAAATAATTTCTGAAAAAACAATTTTTGATTTTCATCTTGCTCACCAAACAAATCCGAATTTTTCCTTTGAGCCCAATGAAAGCACAAAAAAAATTATCTGGAAATATCTTTCTTCAGCAAATTTGTTGAGTTCTTTTAAGGAAATTGAAACTACAGAATTAGATAGAATATCAGTTATTGAAAAAGCTGTTCATAATCAAAATTATCCAGAAAAAGATTTGTTTCAGATTTATAAAAGATTTCAATTTAATATAAATCAACTTCTTAATGCGGAAGAATTTTATAAATCTCTTTCAAATATTGAAGGAAGAGCATTAATTTATCAAAAAATCTTGCTTGAGTCTGAAGGAATTGAAAAATTAAAGTTATTAAAAATTCTAAAAGACTCTTTCAAAAAAGATAATTTGGAAAATGCTTTCGATATAGAATTAAAAAAATTTCTTGAAGATTTTAATCCAATGGAAATTCCCGATAATTTAACGAGTTTTTACTATACAAATATTGAAATCAAAGATGATAAGAAAAAGAAAATTAAATTTAATAACGAAATTTTACATCAATCAAAACTTTTGAACTATTTCAGTGGCGATTATACAAAAAATAAAATTGAAAAAGATATCAACAATTTTCTAAAGAAAGTTAAAAGAAATAAGAAATACACATTAACAGTTAAAGATCAAATTTTTTTGGACTCCTTGAGATCTGATGGTATAGAGATTGACAAAAAATTTTACGATTTACTTGAACAAGATATATCAACAATACCGACTGATATTCAAGTAATGATTAATAACGATGAAAAAGGAGCTGCACTATTGAGGTTGGTGGAAGTTATTGGTCAAGACAAGTTAGAGAGAATAGATGACGATACTAT
>CACFGT010000025.1 GCA_902565935.1 uncultured Pelagibacteraceae bacterium | reverse complement strand
TTGGAGTTTTTAAGAAACATATGAAATTAATTTAGCTTTAATTTTGGAAATCGATTCTTTTTTTATTGTTGATAAAGTCAAAACTTCACAATTCTTATTTTTTGAAAATTCTTTTACTATTTTTATAGTGGTTTCTTCATTCATTAAATCTGTTTTATTTAATACTATCAATTCTTTTTTTTTTGTTAGTTGAGAGCTATAATTTTTTAATTCATTTTTAACTTGATTATATGATTTATCTAAATTCTCATTAGTTATATCTATTAAATGTAATATTGATTTACATCTTTCAATATGTTTTAAAAACTTTGTGCCAAGTCCTGTACCCTCGTGTGCACCTTCTATCAAACCTGGAATATCTGCGATTGTAATTTCTCTATTATCGTAACTTACAACGCCTAAATTTGGGTTAAGTGTTGTGAATTCGTAATTAGCAATTTTTGGAGTTGCGTTAGTCATAGCAGCTAATAAACTTGACTTACCTGCATTTGGTAATCCAATTATTCCAATATCAGCGATTGTTTTCAATTGTAACCAAATTGTAAATTCTTCACCTATCGCACCTTTTGTAAATTTTTTTGGTGCTCTATTAGTAGAACTTTTAAATCTTGTATTTCCCAAACCTCCTTTTCCTCCTGAAGCAGCGATAAATTCTTCACCAATCTTTGTAAAATCATATAATAATGTTTTATTGTCTTCTTCAAAAATTTGTGTACCTAAAGGAACTTTAAGAATTAAATCTTTTCCACTTTTTCCAGAGCGGTTTTGACCCGATCCATTCTCTCCTCTTTGAGCTTTATGATGTTGTTGATATCTGAAATCTATCAAGGTATTTAAATTTTGCTCTGATTTTAAAATTATTGAACCACCTTTACCTCCATCTCCTCCATCAGGTCCTCCAAATTCAATGAATTTTTCTCTTCGAAAACTTGGCGAACCATCACCACCGTTTCCTGCTTTGATATATATTTTTACTTGATCTAAGAATTTCATAATACAACGCTATTTTTAAGTTGTACTATTAATTGGGTTTTACTGAAACAAATGTTCTATCTGATTTAGTTTTCTTAAAAACTACTTTGCCTTTAATCACTGAGAAAATTGAGTGATCTTTACCCATACCCACATTTTCACCAGGAAAAATTTTTGTGCCTCTTTGTCTAACAATAATATTTCCAGGAATAACGGTTTCACCACCATATTTTTTTACACCAAGTCTTCTTCCGGCACTATCACGTCCGTTTCTAGATGAACCACCTGCTTTTTTTGTTGCCATATTAAATTACCAGTTATTTACTTACTTCTTTTTTAGGTTCTTCCTTTTTTTTTGAAGGTTTTATCATTTTTTCAGCCTCCGATAAAATTTTACCATCTTTCGAAAAAATTTTATTAATTTTTATCATTGAATATTGTTGCCTGTGACCATTTTTTCTTCTTGAGTTTTGTCTTCTTCTTTTCTTAAAAATTAAAACAGTTCTATTTTTACTATTCTTAATTAAGTTTGCTTCCACTTTTGCCCCTTGAACTGTAGGAGCTCCTACTTCAATTACTTTGTCATCTCCATAGGCTAATATTTCTTTAAATTCGACTTTTGTATCAGATTTTGAATTAGGTAATTTTTCAATTTTCAAAATTTCACCTGATTTAACTTTATATTGTTTTCCACCTGTTTGTATTACTGCGTAAGACATAAAATATTTGTTAATTTAAATACCGCAATATAGTCCGAGTGACACTATAGTCAAGATCTATAAACTAGAAATTATCCTTTAAATCTCGCAATTTTGAAAAGCTATCTAAATTTTTGGCTTTAAGAAATATATTACATTCAATTTCATCCCCTAATATTGTTGGAATGCTTGGTAAATTGTTTTCCAATTTTTTTTTAATTACTTCAATTTTTTTTTTTAGTTTCATATTATTAGCGTCGTTTGCTAAACAAAAATCTCCATTTTTAAGAGTGTACTCATGACCACAATAAATTTCAGTATCTTTTGGAAGTATCTTAATTTTATTTAATGAATTAAACATTTGCTCATATGTACCTTCAAAAATTCTACCACATCCCAAAGAAAACAATGTATCACCAGTAAATATTTTTTTTTCTTTAAAAAAATGAAAAGCTATATGTCCTGCCGTATGACCCGGTATATGATAAATCTTAGCTTCAAAATTTTCTTCTTTCCAAATTTGATTATCTTCTACCAAAATATCAATTTCTGGTATCCTGTCTTTATCATCTTTGAAACCAATTATTTTAGAATCATATTTTTCTTTTAATTCTTTGTTTCCCCCAACATGATCATAATGATGATGGGTGTTCAAAATATATTTTAATTTTACCTTATTCTCTTCAATTGCTTTAATTACTGGTTTTGACTCACTTGGATCAATAACACATGCATTTTTATTGCTTCTATCAAATATTAGATATGAATAGTTATCATTTAAACATGGTATTATTTTTACATCCATTTTTATCTTTCTATTAAAAAAATACCAAGATTTGAACTTAAATTTTTTAGATTTAGGTTACCATCTTTGATATATGAGAGTTGATTGCTTCTTAAGGCAATGGACTTTGATAATTTAAAATTTTTATCTTTACTAAAATAAACAAAGTCTTTTATAGTACAAAGGTGAATATTTGGAGTATTGTACCATTCGTTTGGCAATGTTCTTGTTACAGGCATTGTGCCTTTTAATAAAAGATGTAATCTTATTTTCCAATAGCCAAAATTTGGTATTGTCACAATGGCCTGTTTTCCAATTCTTAAGAGCTCATTGATAACTTTTTCTGGATTTAAAAATGCTTGTAGAGTTTGACTTAAAACAACATAATCAAAAGATTTATCTGGAAATTGTTTTAAATCTTCTTCAGCATTACCTTCGATTATGGTTAATCCTTTAGCAATACAGTTTTGAACTTTAGTTTTTGAAATTTCAATTCCTCTTATATTTACTTTTTTTTCTTTAACAAGATACTCCATTAAAATACCATCTCCACATCCAACATCTAATACATGTGAATTTTCATTTATTAGATCAGATATAATTTTAAATTCTTGTTTCATGCTTATTCTTCTAAGTAAGATTTATCTAAAAAGTTTTTTAGTGCTTTTAAAAAATCTGGTACATCCAATAAAAAAGAGTCATGTCCTTTATCTGATTTTATTTCGACAAATCCTACATTTGCACCTATAGCATTTAAAGCAATTACTATATCCTTATTCTCTTGTGTTGGATAAAGCCAATCTGAAGTAAAAGATATTACAAAAAATTTAGCTTTAGTATTTTTAAAGGCATTTGATAGATTTCCATTATTCTGTTTAACTAAGTCAAAATAGTCCATGGCTCTTGTGATATATAAATAGCTATTTGCATCAAATCTATCGACAAAAACAGAGCCTTGGTAACGCAAGTAACTTTCTATTTGAAAATCTGCATCAAAACCAAATTTAAGATCATCTCTTTCCTGAAGTTTTCTTCCGAATTTTTCTTGAAGTCCTTTTTTGGATAAATAGGTAATATGCGCAGCCATTCTAGCAACAGCTAATCCTTTGTCAGGAACTGTATTCTGTAAAGTATATTTTCCTTCTTTCCAGTTGTGATCAGCTGCAATAGCTTGCCTACCAAGTTCGTTAAAAGCAATATTTTGTGCTGAATGACTTGAAGTACATGCAATTGGTATTACTGTTTTAGATTTATCAGGAAAATTACTTATGAATTGTAAAACTTGCATTCCCCCCATTGAGCCACCAACAACTGAAAAAAGTTTTTTAATACCGAAAAAGTCTAGTAAATTGATTTGAGCGTTTACCATGTCGTTAATCGTAATTACTGGAAAATCTGTGCCATATATCTTTTGTGTTTCAGGGTTTTTGTGACTTGGACCAAATGAACCCATACACCCTCCAATTACGTTAGCACAAATTACAAAATATTTATTTGTATCAATAGATTTATTTGGACCAACAGCATATGACCACCATCCATCTTTTTTTGTTACTGGATTAGTTCCAGTTACAAATTGATCACCCGTTAAAGCATGAAAAACTAAAATTGCATTATCCTTATCTTTGTTTAGTGATCCATATGTTTCATAAGCTAATGGAAAATTGTTTATTGTTTGACCACAATCTAGTTTAAGTGGTTTCTCAATAACTAGTGTTTTTATGTTATCTTTAGTATTCATAATAAAAGCTGAAAATTGAATTGTGAGAAAAAAAACTTTTTTAGCGGTTTTTTTAAAGCGCTCGCAATTCAGTTAAATCAGCGCATAATTTTTGTACAAGAAGTTATTTAGTATGTCAATTTCTAAAATATCTATACTTATGCTATATAAAAAAATGTTTTTTTATTTATAAAGGGCTAAAAAATTAAAAAAATGACAACAATAAATTTCAAAAAATTTGATATTGAAGCATATAAACCAGGCAAATCTAGTATCAAGAGATTAAAAAAAGTTGTTAAGCTTTCAGCAAATGAATCAGCTCTAGGAATGAGTCCAAAGGTAAGAAAGATAATCTCCAACAAAAAATTAAATTTTTCTAGATATCCAGATGGAAAGTCTAAATTGTTAAGGAGTCAGATTTCTAAAAAATTTAGATGTGATCCAAATAAGATTATTTGTGGCGCTGGCTCAGATGAGGTTATTCAAATGTTATGTCAGTTATTTTTAAATTCTAAAGATGAGGTAATAGTA
Source organism: uncultured Pelagibacteraceae bacterium (assembly GCA_902565935.1). Taxonomy (GTDB): domain Bacteria; phylum Pseudomonadota; class Alphaproteobacteria; order Pelagibacterales; family Pelagibacteraceae; genus Pelagibacter. The sequence continues at coordinate 4,026 of CACFGT010000025.1, read as the reverse complement.
CCTCAGTTTAGTTTTTTAATGTATAGAATTTATGCAAAAATAGTTGGTGCAAAAGTGATATTTGCAAAAGAGAAAAAGTTTAAGGTATCTATCTCAGAAATTTTAAAAAAAGTTACAAAAAAAACTAAGATTGTTTTTTTAGCCAATCCCAATAATCCAACTGGAACATATTTGACTAAGCATGAACTTATAGATTTAAGAAAAAAATTAAGAAAGAATATTTTATTAGTTGTAGATGATGCTTATGCAGAATATATGAAAAATTCAGATTACAAGTCTGGTTTAGAATTATTTAAAAATAATCAAAGTGTTTTCATATTACGAACATTCTCAAAAATTTATGGTTTATCTTCCTTAAGAGTAGGATGGGGATATGGATCGAAAAAGATTATAAGTGGATTAAATCTTATCAAACCACCGTTTAATGTTAATGAAGTTGCTCAAAAAGCAGCAATAGAAGCTCTTAAAGATAATAAATTTATAACACGTTCAATTAAACATAATATTTTTTATGCAACTAAAATAAAAAAATTTTTGAGTAAACATGATATTATTTCAAACAAGGTTTCTGCCAATTTTTTATTATTAAATTTTAAAAAATGTAAATTTAGTGCTAAATACTTTTATGAAAAACTTAAACTTAAAGGAATTATCTTAAGATCAACAGAAAATGGTTATAAAATCAAAAATATGTTGAGATTAACTATTGGTTCTAAAATCGATAATTTAAAATTCATAAATGCCGTAGAAAGTATTTTTAGATGATGAAAAATGTATTAATAATTGGCTGCGGACTTTTAGGATCGTCTTTGTTAAGGAAAATTATAAAAAAGAAGATTGCTAAGAAAGTTTTTGTTTTTGAAAAATTAAAAAAAAATATAACAAAAATAAAAAAACTCAAATTACCTTGTGTAATTGTGAAAAAACTTGAGGATGCAGTTTCAAAATCAGATTTAATTATTTTTTGTACCCCAATGAGCGAGTACAAAAAAATTATTTTAAAAATTAATAAATACTTAATGCCAAGACAAATTATTACTGATGTGGGATCATCGAAATTAAAATCTGCTGCTATAATTAAAAAAAATTTAAAAAAGAAAATATTTTGGACATCAAGCCATCCAATTGCAGGATCAGAAGTTAGTGGTCCTGAACACGGTAAAGAGAATTTATTTGAGAATAAATGGTGTATTTTAATCAAAGATAAAAAAACAAATTCAATACATTTAAAAAAGCTAAATTCTTTTTGGAAAAAAATAGGTTCAAAAACTACTTTTATGGACTCGGAAAAACACGATAAGATTTTTTCTATTACTAGTCATCTTCCCCACCTAATTGCATACAATCTTGTTAAGTCTGCTCAAGACTTTGAAAAGAAACAAAAATATGATTTAATAAAATACAGTGCAGGTGGTTTAAGAGATTTTTCAAGAATTGCAGCCTCAAATGAAATTATGTGGAGAGATATTTTTTTTGATAACAGAAAAAATGTGTCTAAGGCTATTGATTTATTTATCAAAAATTTAAAGGAATTTAAAAATGATATAAATTCAAAAAAAAATAAATCAATTTTGAATAAATTAAGTCAAACTAAAAAAGTAAGATCTAAAATTATAAAATTAAAACAAGATACAAATAAACCAGATTTTGGTAGAAACTAATTTTTCGAAATATTACTAATTTTTTTTACTCTTAAGTTCGCTGTTTTACTAATTTGGTAAATAGTAAATTTTGTAGGCATTATTACTACTTTTTTTCTTGGCCCATATGCATGAATAAACTGACTATTATTTAAGCATATACCAACATGACCTTTCCAGAAAATGATGTCTCCACTAGATAATTTTCTTGTTATTTTTTTTTTACAATATTTGATTTGATCCTTAGTATCTCTTGGAAAAAAAATTCTATTATAATAAAAATATATTTGTATTAATGCTGAACAATCAATACCGTTAGCAGTTTTACCACCCCAAAGATATTTTGAATTTAAAAATGATTTAAAAATTTTTTTAAAATTTTTTTCTATATGTGATATCTTTATTGTATCATTTTTTTTTATCCATTTATTTTTTTCAAACTCTAAGAATCTTTTATTACTACTTTTTATTGCTATACCTGATGCAAAAAACAAATATTTATTTGTAGGTATGTATTTATTATTAATTTTGTAATAAATTTTAGATTTTAATTTGCATATTTTTTTTTCTGCGGAAAATTTTTTATTAAATTTTTTTAGTTTTATGAAACCTTTATATCTATCAAAAGATGTTTGTATTTTTATCCAATTTTTTTTTTGATTTAAAATTCTAAATTTTTCTCCATATAAAATTTGTGAACTTATCTCTGACTTAGTAGAAGGTTGTGAGTGTATATTGCAAAATGGAATATTTAAAAAATTGTATTTCATATTAATTCTTAATAGGAGCTACCTTACTTATCCAAATAATCAAAATAAGAACCGGTAAGCCCATAAAAGCTGTTAAAGAAAAGAAGTAAGGATATCCCATTACATCAACCCATCCTCCAGCATAACCCGCAACTAATTTTGGAATAAACAACATAATTGAACTAAATAGAGCATATTGTGTTGCAGTAAATTTTATTGAAGTTAAACCCGATAAATATATTACAAATGCAGCTCCTGCAAAACCACTTGAAATATTATCTGCAGTGATTACAGCAATTAAAAAATTTATGCTTATTGGCGATAAAGCAAGCCAAGCAAATAATAGATTACTTGATGCAGCAATTAATGCGCCAAAAAATAAAGACTTCATAGTCCCAAATTTATATGAACAATATCCTCCAATAAATCCACCAAGGATTGTAGCAAAAACACCAAAAAATTTTGAAAAGGTTGCAATATCCGAAATTTTATATCCTTTTTCTAAATAAAAAATATTTGCCATCACACCCATAACAATGTCTGCAATTCTATAAAGTGAAATAAGCAAGAGCACCAAAAATGCAAATTTTCCATATCGTTTTAAGAAGTTTAAAATGGGACCCAAATAACTCTCAGAAATTTTATTTTTTGGAGTAAACTTAATAAGGATTAATAAAAAAATTATTGAAAAAGAGAAAATAAAACAAATTATTAATCTTAATACTGAAAATAAAAAACTTAATAAAATTTTCTCTTTTCCAAAGGGATTTTCAATTATGGAGTATATAAATATAAAACCAATTACTGAAACAAAAATTGAAAGCAAAAATTTTAAATGATTATCTGATTTAAATTTTCTATTTAATTTTGGTTCTTCAGATATAAGTGTTGCTGACACACCAATTAGCATAAAAAAAGACATTATAAGATAAACTTTTTTCCATACATTTTGATCATAAATTTCGTTACCAAATAAAGACGCTAACCATAAACTTCCTGCTCCAGCAACAAGCATGGCGATCCTATAACCAGCTATGTACATAGATGACATCGGCCCCTGCAAAGATTGGGGTACAGATTCTATTCTGAAAGCATCAACCAAAATATCTTGAGTAGCACTAAAAAAAGCCAACATTGTAATAAACAAGGCTGTAAAAAATAAATTATCTTTTGGGTCTGTGAAAGCTGTCAATATTAATGCTAATATTATTAATAATTGTGAGAGTAAAAGCCAACTTCTTCTGTGACCTAACTCCTTTAAAAAAGGCAATTTATAATTATCAACTAAAGGTGACCATAAATATTTAAAAGCATAAGCAAATCCAGCCCAACTAAATAAAGTGACAGTGCTTCTATTTATACCAGCTTTTACAAGCCAGACTGAAAGGGTAGAAAATACAAGAAGAATTGGAAGACCAGATGAAAAACCTAAACAAATCATCTTTAAAGGTTTTTTTTGAAAGAAAATATTTTTATTCATTTAATTAATTTCTCCAAAAAGATGGCAAAAAAAGTACAAGTATTGCAAATAATTCTAATCTTCCTAGGATCATGCCAACACTTAATATCCATTTAGATATATCAGGTAAGGATGAAAAATTACTATTCGGTCCAATTACAGAGCCAAGTCCTGGCCC
>CACFGT010000024.1 GCA_902565935.1 uncultured Pelagibacteraceae bacterium | reverse complement strand
TCTATTTAGACTAAAGCCCTCATTTAATTCATGAACTCTATCTTGTGCGATTGTATGTGCAAATGTCCACCCAGAAGATGGAACAGATTTGAATCCTCCATAACACCAACCACAATTTAAATATAATCCATCGATATGAGTTTTATCAATAATAGGTGAGCCATCCATTGACATATCCATAATTCCTCCCCAAGTCCTTAACATTTTTAATCGACTTAAAAATGGAAATAACGCAACACCCCCTGTTAATACATGTTGTATGGTTGGAAGATTTCCTTTTTGTGCGTAACTATTATATCCATCAAGATCTCCACCCATAACCATCTCACCTTTGTCAGATTGACTTATATAAAAATGCCCAGCACCAAAGGTTACAACTCCATCTAATACTGGTTTGACTGGTTCAGAAACACAAGCTTGAAGCAAATGAGTTTCAATTGGAAGTGTCATATTGAGCTTTTCAGCTAATACATTTGTACTACCGGCAACACAAAGACCAATTTTTTTTGTTTTAATATCACCTCTTGATGTTCTTACTCCTGTAATCTTGCCACCAGACACATCAAAACCAGTTACTTCACAATTTTGAATTATATCTACTCCCATAGAGTCGGATTGACGAGCATAACCCCATGCAACTGCATCATGTCTTGCTGTGCCAGCACTTGGTTGAGCCAACCCTCCAAATATTGGGTATCTTACATCATCTGAAAAATCTGCCATTGGTATTATCTTTTTAACTTCTTCCCTATTAAGTAAAACTGCATCGATCCCATTTAGTCTCATTGAATTTCCTCTTCGAGCATAAGCATTCATTTGTGCATCTGAATGAGCTAAATTTATTATTCCTCTTGGTGAAAACATTACATTGAAGTTTAATTCTTGGCTCATGTTTCTCCATAAATTCATTCCAAACTCATTAAATCTAGCATTATCATCATACATAAAATTCGATCTTATAATTGTAGTGTTCCTTCCGATATTTCCTCCTCCGATCCAACCCTTCTCAATTACAGCAACATTTGTAATCTTATGCTCTTTAGCTAAATAATAAGCAGTCGCTAGACCATGACCACCCCCTCCAATAATCACGACATCATACTCTTTTTTAGGTGATGGATCTTTCCAGGCTAAATCCCATTTTTCATGATTAGAAAAAGCGTTTTTTATTAAGCTAAATATTGAATATTTTTGCATGAATAAATTTTATAATAATGAATATAAATAGTCCCTATTTTTTTTATATATAATTTTTAGATATTTCCAAAGGCTTTAAAAAGAGATACTAATCGTGCAATTTTTAGATTTTAAATGAGTAAAATAAAATCAGACATTCAGATTGCAAGGGAAGCTAAAATGCAACCAATCAAAGACATTTTAGCCAAAATCGATGTTCCAGATGAAAGCTCAGCTTTTAGTCCAATGGGTCGTCATATAGCAAAAATTAACTTGGAATTTATTAATGGTTTAAAAAACAAAAAAGACGGAAAACTAATTTTAGTAACTGCTATTACTCCTACACCTGCAGGTGAAGGCAAAACCACAACCTCTGTAGGGCTCAATGATGGATTAAATAAAATTGGAAAAAAAGCTATAGTTTGTTTACGTGAACCAAGTCTTGGTCCATCTTTTGGTTTAAAAGGTGGAGCTGCTGGAGGAGGATATGCCCAAGTTGTTCCAATGGAACAAATCAACTTACATTTTACTGGAGATTTTCATGCAATTACATCTGCACATAATTTGTTATCTGCTTTAATTGACAATCATATTTACTGGGGAAATAAACTCAACATTGATGTAAGAAGAGTTTCCTGGAGAAGAGTCATGGATATGAATGACAGATCTTTAAGGTCAATTATTGTTGATCTTGGTGGTGTTGCCAATGGATATCCTAGACAAGACAGTTTTGATATTACAGTTGCTTCAGAACTTATGGCAATTTTTTGTTTAGCTGTAGATCTTAAAGATTTAGAAAATAGAATAGCAAATATAACTATAGGATATACGCGAGACAAAAAACCGATATTAGCAAAAGATTTAAATGCACAAGGTCCGATGACAGTTTTATTAAAAGAGGCTATTCGACCTAACATCACCCAAACTTTAGAAAATAACCCAGCAATAATTCATGGTGGTCCATTTGCAAATATTGCACATGGTTGTAACTCAGTAATTGCTACCAAAGCTGGACTTAAATTAGCCGATTATGTTGTGACAGAGGCTGGGTTTGGAGCAGATCTTGGTGCTGAAAAATTTTTAGATATAAAATGTAGAAAATCAGGTATCAAACCAGATTGTGTTGTTATTGTTGCAACCATAAGAGCACTTAAAATGCATGGTGGTATTTCAAAAGATGAATTGAAAAACGAAAATGTAAATGCTTTAAAAAAAGGCTTGGTCAATTTAGAAAGACATATAAATAATACTAGAAAATTTGGACTTCCAGTTACAATTGCTATTAATCATTTTATTACAGATACAGATAAGGAAATGAAAACATTATTAGATTTTTGTAAAACTCAAGGTGTAAAGGCATCAAAATGTACTCACTGGTCAGATGGAAGTGAGGGTACTAAAGAATTAGCAAAAAATGTTGTTACGATATGCGAAGAAAATCGAGATACTTTTAAGTATTTATACGAAGACAAACTGCCTTTATTCAAAAAGATTGAAAAAATTGCCCAAGAAATTTATCATGCAAGTGAAGTAGTTGCTGACACAAAAGTTAGACAACAATTAAAAGATTTTGAAGAAAAAGGATATGGTAAGCTTCCAGTTTGTATTGCAAAAACCCAATATAGTTTTTCAACAGATCCAAATTTAAAAGGTGCTCCAACTGGTCATGTGTTACCAGTAAGAGAAGTAAGATTGTCATCTGGTGCAGAATTTATTGTTGTTGTTTGTGGAGAAATAATGACTATGCCTGGTTTGCCTAGAGTTCCAGCAGCTGACTCGATTAAACTAAATGATAAAGGTGAAATTGAAGGTTTATTCTAAACTTTAATTTTTAGTTTTTTATTACTCTGAATAGTTCTTATTAAATTAACCATCAAGGGTATCTTCCGTTTATTTATTTTCTTAAGAATAAAAGGTGCAATCTCTCGTGCTAATTGCTCTCCCTCTACAGTATCATTGGGCATAAATTTTTTTTTGGCAGTTTTGAATGTATATCCCATACCAAGATAGGCTCCCATTTTACTATTTCTCCCACCAGCTGCACTAACATAAAGGTCTCCTGCTCCAGCAAGTCCTAAAGTAGTTTCTTCTTTACCTTTAAAATATTTTGTTAAATATTTCATTTCTAAAATTGATTTCTGAAATAAATTTGACGAAGCATTTAAGCTTTGACCAGCGCCAATTATCATTGAATAAATATTTTTTATAGCCGAACAGACTTCGACCCCAATAACATCTTTTGAGAATTCTGTGAGATAATAATTTGTTGAAATTCTTTTTCCAATTTTTTTAGCAAAATTAATACTTTTATTTGCAATAACAACGCTTGTTTGATTTTTTCTGGCTAATTCTTTTGCTAAACAAGGACCTTTTAAAACTGATACATTCTTGATACCAGAATTTCTTCTTAGATTTTCTGAAATTGTTAAAATTTTTTTGCTTTTTGTAAAATATTTTAATCCTTTGGTAAGAACTAAAACAGGCGTCTTTATCTTTTTATCTTTTAATTTTTTACCAATAAAATCAATTCCTGGTAAACTTAAAGCAATTACAAATAAATCGAATTTTTCATTTAATAGATCATTTGAAAATTTTCTAAATTTTAAACTTCTGGGTAGATTAATCTTTAATGCTGAATGAAACTTTCTTCTTGAGGATAAGTCTTTTATAAATCTTTTTGAGTAAGGTTCAGTAATTGTTACATCATTTTTATTTTCTAAACACGGGATCGTGAAGGCTGATCCCATTGCACCACCACCAATTATTAAAATTTTTTTCATATATATTTAGCTTAAAGATTACATGTTTAATACAACACATACGAGAGAAAGTAATCTCAAATAATCCTAATTATATTGTAATATTTTATTTTAAATTTAAGTAATTTGTTAGTAAAATAAATTTTAATTTTACAAAGTAACTAAAGTAACTAATGACTAAAGTAGCAATTATTGGAGCTGGGCCATGCGGACTGTCTATGCTAAGAGCATTTGAGTTAGCTGAAAAAAATGGTGTGAAAATTCCTGAAATAGTTTGTTTTGAAAAACAAGAAGATTGGGGAGGATTATGGAACTATAATTGGAGAACTGGTTCTGACCAATATGGAGATCCTATACATAACAGTATGTATAGATATCTTTGGTCAAATGGGCCAAAAGAGTGTCTAGAATTTGCAGACTATTCATTTGATGAACACTTTGGAAAACCTATTCCTTCTTTTCCACCTAGAGCAGTTTTATATGACTATATCATAGGTAGATTAAACAAGGGAAAGATGAAAAGTAAAATTAAATTCAATACTAGGGTTGTAGGGACAATATTTAAAAATGATAAATTTGAAATTAGTTATCAAGACAAAGTAAATGATAAAATTTTAAAAGATAATTTTGACTATGTAGTTGTATCAACTGGTCATTTTTCAGTTCCCTTTATTCCAGAATATAAAGGAATGAATTCATTTCCAGGGAGAATAATGCACTCTCATGATTTTAGAGATGCAGAAGAATTTAGAAATAAAAATGTAATTGTTTTGGGGAGTAGTTATTCTGCAGAAGATGTTGCGCTTCAATGCAACAAGTACGGGGCCAAAAGTGTAACCATAGGATACAGACATAATCCTATGGGTTTTAAATGGCCTAAAGGAATGAGGGAAGTTCACTACTTAGATAGATTAGAGGGGAAAAAAGCAATTTTTAAGGATGGTACAGAACAAGAAGCAGATGTTGTAATTTTATGCACTGGTTATCTTCATCATTTTCCTTTTTTAGAGGAGAGTTTACAATTAAAAACTAGAAATAGATTATACCCACCAAAACTATACAAAGGAGTTGTTTGGCAGGATAATCACAAACTTTTATATCTTGGCATGCAAGATCAATTTCATACATTTAATATGTTTGATTGTCAGGCTTGGTACGCAAGAGATGTAATAATGAATAAGATTAAAATACCAAATGATAAAGAAATTGAGAGTGATATTAATAAATGGGTCGGAATGGAAGAAAAATTAGAAAATCCAGATCAAATGATTGATTTTCAAACTGAATATACAAAAGAACTTCATGAAATGTCAGATTATCCAAAAATTGATTTTGAATTGATTAGAAAGCATTTTAAAGAATGGGAACATCACAAAGTTGAGGATATATTAACTTATAGAAACAAATCTTTTTCTTCACCAGTGACAGGTTCTGTTGCTCCGATTCATCATACACCATGGGCAACTGCTATGGATGATTCATTAAAAACTTTTTTAGATAAATAGATTAGAATTAATCAATACCTAAGTGTTTTTTTCTTTTTTGAACGTAAGCTCTGATTAAGTTATCAAATATTAGAGCAATAAAAGCTACGCATATACCAAGTGTTAATCCAATACCTGCACCTTTTTTATCAGATAATGCTTTTAAAATATATTGGCCTAAATCCTCTGTACCAATGAATGCTCCAATAATTACCATGAATAATGCAAATACTATTGTTTGATTTATACCAAGCATCATATGTGGAAATGCTAAAGGAAATTCTATTTTAGTTAGTCTTTGAAACTTATTTACACCCGACATGGTTGCAGCATCATGCAAGCCTGCTGGAACACTTCTAAGTCCCTCAATTGTATACCTAGTTGCAGGTATAGTGGCATAAACTATAACTGCAATTAATACTGATGTATCAGTTATACCAAATAACATCATTACAGGTATTAGATATACAAAAGATGGGAATGTTTGAAAGATATCACATACACCTAACATAAATTTTGCAGATTTTTTATTCTGAAAACATAAGGTTCCAACTGTAAATCCTATTATACAAGACACAATTACTCCAAAAGTTGCCATATAAGCAGTTACTAAGGCCCTATCCCACCATGGACTAAAAGCGATAAATAAAGTTAAAGCACAAACAACTAAAGCTGAACGAACACCACCAATTAAATATCCGGCACCAACAACTAAAACTATTGTAGCTATTGCAGGCATTCTTAAATACAGCGCCCTCATTGGTTGAAGTACCTCTTGTATCAACCAAGTGTTAAATGCCTTGATATATACGAAGAAAGTTTCAAAAATCCAATCAACACCTTTGTTCCAAAAATCAGCTGTCGAAATTCCTTTATTGTGTGGAATTTCAAATAAGTAATTGAATGTCCCTTTAAACAAAAAGGTTCCAATGTAAGCAAGTAACAATCCAATCACTACCGTCGCAGCAAAAAATAGTAAATTTTTGTTTCTTTGAAAAAATGTAAGGTTGCCAAAATAATCTTCTTGCTTGTTTGCCCAAGCTAATGACATCTTGTCTAATAAAATTGCAATTAAACTAATACATAAGCCTGCCTCTAGTGCTAGTCCGATATTTAGCTGATTCAGTGCTAATAATAAATTAAATCCTAAACCTTTTGCGCCAATAAAAGCAGAAATAACTGCCATTGAAAAACAAACCATAATAACTTGGTTTACTCCAATTAATATGTCTCTTCTTGCAGTTGGAATTAATACCTTAAACATTAATTGAAAATTGTTACAACCACTCATTCTACCAGCTTCAATAACTTCTGGCGGCACGGCTCGTAAACCCAGTATAGTTAATAATATCATAGGTGGCACAGCAACAACCATTGTTATTATTACTGCAGCATGATCACCTACTCCAAAAAGAACTAAAGCAGGAACTAAAACTGCATATTGTGGCATCGTCTGCATGACTAATAATATTGGATATAAAGCTTTTTCAACACGTTTGCTTTTAAATGCTGCTATTCCTAATCCTAATCCAAAAATAAATGATAAAGGTGCTGCAACTAGTATAAATGATAAAGTTTGCATTGATGGTTTCCATTGACCAAATATAGAAATATAAACCATTGTTAGACCTGCAAACAAAGCTAAACCTTTGCCACTTAATTTATAAGAAAGTAAAGTTGCACCTGCTGCAACAATCGTCCATGGTAACCCTGGTAGTTCAGCCCAAGGATTCTTATCTATCCAATCCCAACTACTAAAAGCTACTATAGTTTCAAGACCTCCTAATAAGATCTCTCTTATTAACTGTATTAAAAAAGTCATAAATGCAGTTATGTTTCTACTTATCTGTAAGACCAGAGGACGACTTTTAAATTCTTGGGTATCTTCATTCCAAACTTCGATTGGCATCCATTCGTTCATTAAGAAAAACAATGAATCATTTATCCAAATAGGTAACCATCCAAGTAATGGGGGCAATCTCCAAAAAACATCAAAAGCATAATATCTTACTTCTTTGCCTAAAAATACGTAGCTACTCTGATTGGGATCTTTTACAAATTCTGCTTGACCTCTAATAAATTTATATGTTTCAGGAACTTCGATTGCAAAACATAATGCAAAAAATACAATTAATAAAAATAACCATTGAAATGTTTTTGGATATTTCTTGAAAAATTCCATAATTAATTATTATTTTTTCTTCCTCCAAAAACTGTGTTGATTATTTTAGCTGGGTTTATAGAGCCAATAGTATTATTATTACTATCTACCACAGCTACTGATTTTTCTTGAGTAAGAATTTTTTCAGCTACGTTCTCTATAATTTCATCTTTTGAAACTTTTAAATCACCAAGATTATCTTTAGTTTTGTCCATTACATCTTCAATTATTAAAACTTTCTCTCTAGGCACTTCTTCTGTGAACTTTCTTACATATTCGGTTGCTGGATTTAATACAATGTTAGCCGGGGTATCTAATTGCTCAATTATACCATCTTTCATAATTGCAATTCGATCAGCAAGTTTTAAAGCTTCATCAAAGTCATGAGTAATAAACATAATTGTTTTTTGTAACTTTTCTTGAAGTCTTAAAAACTCATCTTGCATTTCTTTTCTAATTAATGGATCTAAAGCAGAAAAAGGTTCATCTAAAAACCATATATCAGGCTCAACTGCTAACGATCTTGCAATACCAACTCTTTGTTGTTGTCCTCCTGATAATTCTCTTGGGAAATAATTTTCTCTTCCGTCAAGTCCAACCAACTTAACCATGTCCACTGCTTTACTAATACTTTCTTCAGTTTTCACTCCTTTAATTTGGAGTGGAAAAGCTATATTCTCAACTACAGTTTTGTGAGGAAGCAAAGCAAAACTTTGAAAAACCATTCCCATTTTATTTCTTCTAAGATCAATCAGGTCTTTGTTGTTTAATTGTAATAAATCATGACCTTCTATAAAAATTTTTCCACCTGTTGCATCAGTTAATCTAGAAATGCATCTTAATAAAGTTGATTTTCCTGAACCAGACAAACCCATAACAACCAACATCTCTCCTTTAGAAACTTCAAATGAAGCATTATTAACTCCTACAATACATCCATTTTCTTGAAAGGTTTTGGCATCAACATTGCCATTTGAGTCTTTCAACATCTTTTCAGCATTTGCTCCAAAGATTTTATAAACATTTTCACATTTGATTACTGGTTCAGACATAAATTCTTATTAAGTTATATGAAATTAAGATAAAATTAAATCCATAATATTAATGTTTTTCTCCTTAAAAATTTTTAATGTAATAAACCCTGGTATCAATTCCTGTGCTTAAAAAACTTAATGCCTCACCACTCACTTTTATTGACTCATTAACTCCAACATTGTCTCCACTTACAGTAAAACCTGCATAGCATTTATTCTTCTCTTCATCCCACTTAACAAAAGTTTCATCAATTTTATTTCCATTAATTGTATAGATTTCGTGTGCTCTAAAATTTAAAAAATTTGCACCCATAATTGCTCTTTGAGGAATGAGTTTTGTTGCTTTACAAACTTGTTCATATACTTCATCTGTTAATTTATAATGATCAGTGCCATCAAAAGTTACTAATATTCCAGAAGGTAATTTAGAT
>CACFGT010000023.1 GCA_902565935.1 uncultured Pelagibacteraceae bacterium | reverse complement strand
TTTATAGGTGTTTCCACATTATTTACCGTTTCTGTTGCACTTAAAAAACCGTCTGGAATATCTGTGCCTAAAGGAAAATCAAGAACAAATTCTGGGAAATGCCAAGTTTTTGAAGAGTAACAAGACGTAGTTCCATTCTCTCTAAAATCAGATGCTGTATTACATGCTGCTATTCCATCTTGTACGGTATCCAAACCATCATCACGAGTTTCATCTTCCTCTCTTGCGTCCTGATAATTGTCCGTAGCGACCTCTCCCTCACTTGAGTCTAACAACGAAGTTGAGCTTGCATTATAAGGATATTCTGTTATGTCCCCTATAACATCAGCAACCATAATTCTTGAATTAATTCTGTCATTATAAACTGAAAACATGTGAATTGGACCTTGACCACCTACAGGCAATGGATACGTGACATCAATTACTGAAAAACCTGCTCCTCCTCTTCCATAAGGGACAAATAATATTGTTCGCCAACTTTTACTTGCCTCTAACTTTCCAGTTGGGTCGTAGCCTTTAATATATAAGTCATGTAAAACTGGAGAACCATCAACACCAAAAATTGGATTAGTACCACCTTTATTACCATCAACCTTTCCATCAAGATCTGTGTTGACAATCTGAGGCAAAAGAGCGCCAATAAATGGCGGAATAAAACCCCATTCTTCTTTACCAGTCTCAGCATTAATCGCATGTAATACTCCACTATTTGATCCTGCATAAAGAATATTTTTTCTTCCATTAAAATCTGACATGAAATTTTGATAATTATTAGAAGATCTATGATAAGCTTCCTCATTATTATTTGTGAAATCAATATTCATATCTGGAGATCCCACCTCAACTAATTGAGAGTGATAAATATCACCCATAACATGAGTTCTTACTTCTGTTAAATCACAATCCCCATCATAATCAAAATAATCATTACCTTTCATAAAATTAATTAATCCAATAACCTCATTACCAAGAGTTGCATCACTACCTTCTGCCGAACAATTTGATGATGAATTGTGATAATCCCCTATTGTATATCCTAACCTGTCAAATAATGATCTAATAGCATCAGAATTATCGACCTTAAAATTATCCCAGTTTTGAAGATATCCAGCTGCTGGCATTGCCGTCCAAAGGTTTCTTGTGTCTGGGTCAGATCCAGTTGTTGATTGTCTTCTTACCTGAGTCGCCGCACTCCAATTTCCAGCTGTATCCATACTATGGTCTACGGTGCCATCTGATTTTAAAGTTTTTCTCAATATTGTGCCTTGCCATTCTCCAAATTGCTCATAAGCAAATTGAGCTTGATACAATGATCCACCTTCTTGAATAGTTGCTGTAATAGAAGGAGCAGTGAACGCAAGTCTATCTGCAATAATCTGTCTAATTTTTGATGTTAATGTTCTTTTTAAATCCTCTGGTGTATTAGCTATAATTGCTCTTTCACATTCATCATCAGCATCACATTGAGCTTGGGTTGTATGTTCACTAGATCCTACTCTTGCTAAATCATGAAATCTCTGCAAGTTAGCTCCTACTATTCCACCCCCATAAGCTACATAAAGGGATTTTACTCCCTTGGCTCGTAATCTTGCCATTCGATCAAATGCCGGACCCATATTTCTCATTGCACCATCACCAATAACGATCACATAGTTTAATTGACATTCAGAGTCTGGGTCTAATATTGATCCTCCTGCTGCATCATCATTAAAATAATCCTCTGCTAATTGTGAGAATGCTCTAGCATCAGTTCCCCATGCCATTCCCATTGGAATTAAGGCATTCATTATTCTTCCAGCTCCTCTAGCACTTACCGCAACATTTATACAAGAGTCTGAGTTACATTGTAAACTTCTTCCTTCAGGATGTGAACCAGACCATCCTTGATAATATGTACAACCATCATTTCTATGACAAAACGCTCCTCCTCTTGGTGAATTTTTACCTCTTCCACTTTCTCCAGCATTCCAATGTCCAAAACCAAAGTGTGCTCCGGTTGTTAATGTAGAGTCGTTAACAATTGCGTTAATTGCTTGTTTTACTCCGTCCCATCTTCTTATTCTTGGACCTCCCATCTGTTGAAGCCAAGTAGTATTTCTATTTGCAGATGTAAAAAGATCCTCATCAAATTCATCTACATATCCGCGAGCTGTTGATGTTAAAATTCTTGTGCTAGTTACATGTAAGCCCCAAATACTTGAAAATCCTACTGCATCTGCATCAAGAGAATTAGCACTTCCCGAGTTAGATGAAATCCAATTTAATCCGCGACCAACTCCGGTGACAACTGAACAGTTATTACCTGTCCATTGTACTTTTTGTAATGCGTGATTTATGTGTGAACCTACATAGACGATATTATCATCATCGGGTGAAACTTCTATTTGTGTTACAAACGCTAATTGACTTGTAAGATTTGGGCTGTTGGTAGCAGCACATCTTCTTGATTGTGTTCCTAAATCAAAAGCACCACCATTACTCGCTAGAGAAAATCCAACTAGATCACCATTCATTAAGGGATTACTAAAATATACTATTGATCCAGCGCTTGTTACACTTAATCTATGGCTAACTCGTGTTATATGAGATCTATCACTAAATTGTTGAGTACGACATGTCATGTTAGAAAGGTTACAAGATTTAAAAAAGCTCCCTCCTCTCCTTCCTCCTATTCCACCAAACATAAACAAATGAGGTGTTCCATTTATTGTTTTTACATCAAAATCATGAACCACACCTCTATTAGGGCCAGCTATTGCAATTCTACATTGCGTACCATTTTCATTGAAACCAAAAACGTAGTTAATAGTTCTTCTTTCTCTGCTAGAAATGAAAATTATATTTTCATTTGTAATCATATTTGTAGTAAGGCCTTGTGCAAATTTTAGACTTGCAGCCCTTCTTAATCTTTGTCGGTTTATGTTTCGAGTTGCATCGACATGTTGAAAACATCCTGTTGCAGGTATTGCTCTTATTGGTCTAAAACTTCGATCTCTTGCGCCGGCAGCTGTATACCTAATAACTGATCCTAATGTTCTTCTTCCACCTTGACTAATTAGAATTCTACCTTGAGAGTCATAAGTTACACCTTGTGATGCTCCAACACCATCACCACCAATCCATCTCCCCATACTTGCAGAACTATCTACTAAAAATAGAATATTAGCGGCCTCATCACCATCTCCTGCTCCTGGGGGTACTGGTTTTGCGCTAGCATTATTATTAATTAGTAATGCAAATAAAAAAATAAATAATTTTAAAACTTTAAACATATATTACCCAGTCACATCAATTACTTCTTCACCGATTGTATAATCACTCATTTGTTTATTGGTAATTTCTAAAACCTCAACTATCTCATCTCTTGCTTCTAGCCTTGTATAGAAGATTACTAAACCTCCAATACTTATATCTTTAAAACCTAAATAATTTTCATTATTAAATTCTTCTCCTGGGTCGGTTATATTATATTTTGTAAATTCATAAATTTCTTTTTTAAAATCATTGTCTGATGATATCAAATTGATACCCGCTATTTTAGAGTCGTAAACTATTACTTCTAAGTCAGCGTTCTCCAAAGATGAATTTTCACAATAATCGATTGCGTAATTAGAAAATCTTGCAGATATATCTTTTCCATATATTTGAGAATTATAGGAGTCTAAGAAATCAAATGTTTGTTTAGCAACACTTACTGGAGTTCCAATGGGAACTTGTAATAAAGCACAAGCATAAGAATGGCTTGTAAAAAGTAGAAAAAATATGAAACTTATAAAAGTTTTTTTCATTAATAAATTATAAAATAATGAACTGATATTTCAACATCGTTACATGCTCATTTTAAGTTTAATTTTAATGAGAAAGCACCACAAGAGTTTCTAATGGAATTAAAATTTGAGGTTTATTTACATTACCTAGCATGCCACATCCATAAATTCTATATGCAGTTCCTTGTCTTTGAGTAGTACCTGAGGTTTTTTTCAAGCTGACACCAGATCCCTTGTACATAGAAGTTCCAGAATTGACAGAAAAAAACTCGTACTTGAATTTCTTTAACCTATCCTTCTCTTTTTCAATAGCATCATCTGTATCAATTATGGCATGGTTTTTAAAATCGCTTATGTCAAAAATTGGTTCAATTAAATCAAAAAAACTTTGATCCTGAACTTGTTCAACTATTCTAAAATTTGCATCTCTACTTAAATTTCTAAAACTTCTATAACAAGGTGTTAGGGTTGGTCCAGGATCAGATGCTTCAGCGTTACGTGGTATTTCTCTTTTACTTTGATCTCTTTCACCACCAGTTCCTATTGGACCCATCATTTTATCAATTAAACTTTTTTCTGCTTGCATTAAAGCAGTTTCAGCAACATAAAAAGTTTGTTGGTACTCATCACTACTATTATTGCCCTGATGATCGGTTGAAGCAATAACAACTAAACCTCCACCCATTAGTGACATTGCAAGTAGTAAAACTAAAGATAGAACTAAAGCAAAACCTTTTTGTTTGTTTCTTATGGTCAAAATGATTCTCCTCCAATATTTCTAGTAGCAACAGACACGATTACAGAGTCTCTTAAATATCGATCTGTAGATTGTGAGTTTCTCTCTGACAAGCCAGTTGTTACTCTTTGTTTGTCTGTAGGTGCTGCATTTTTAAAGAAAAAATCTTTAGACCTAAAGGTCAATCTTATGTCAACACCTCTGATATCATATAACCTATCTCTTATGCCAGGAAGTTCGGGGGCAGGATATCTACCTGCATCGTCTCTTATAATTTTTCCATTTTCGTCAATTGGAATGAATTCCATGTCTTCTATGTGATCTCTAACCAAAACATCCTCTGGAGTACATTCAGTGCAAGTATTTATCCAATTACCTTTTGCACCCCAAAGACCATCCACAGTCTCAGGCCTATCAGGGTCGGGTACTTCACATCCAACTCTTGGCTGACTATAACTTTCAATACGTTTATAAACTCCATAAGTATTGTTAGTCGTCGATGTTGGTTTTGCATAATATGTAATTCTATATCTTTTAAATGGTTGTTCATTTTCTTCATAATCATTTTGATTAAAATCTTCATAGACAATTTGAATTTGATCACAACAATTTTCACTCGGATTTCCTGAAGTTGTTTCACCTGCTCCTTGAGTATTCTTTCTAATAACTATAGGATTGTGGCTAAGTGAGGAGTCATCAAATCCATTTTCAAAATATAAATAACTTAGTTTAGGTAAGGGTACACCAGGTGCCCCACATAAAGGGGTCGTGTCTTCTGCAAATTTTGCTATTTGATCAGTTCCTGCATAATATTTAAAACCTGCCATTCGGACATCTCTCATCAACATTGAAACTAAATCTCTACTAGATCTACTTATCTTGGCTTTCTCACTTACTTGTGTATAAGATTGATTTACCACAGTGTATGAGGTGTACATTGCGGCCATCATCAAACTTGTGATTATAATTCCAATCATAATCTCAACTAATGTCAAACCGATGATGTTATTTAGATATTTTTTTATCATGGTTTTAATACATAATCAGTTTGGAAATATAAATATTTTCTTTTTTTTCCATCATTTAGATTTATTTGGACTCGACCTATAAACATAAGGTCATCATTGATTTTATTATTTTCTATAGCATTTGGTTCAAGACTATGTTGACTTCTAAGTTTGAACATTCTGAAACTTCTTCTCTCATTATCACCTTTGCAATTCAAATAATCCTTACTATTAAAAATAGCTGCCCATTTATTAGTTTTCATTAGAGCACCATCGACACTACTATCTCCGTAAACATTTCCCACATTTGATGAAGCAACTTTATTTTTTGGATCTTCACAAAAATCTAAATTTGGCTTATTGTCAAAAAGATGATCTGAAAAATTTATTGCTGATCCACTAGTTACATTCTTGTGTCCTATAATGTCTTCTGCAATCATATTGGTTAAATAATTTGCTTTAGTTCTTTCACCTGATGTGTAAATAGATTGCACTGAATAATTAGTCATTTGAAATATAGCAACAAAACCAATCCCAATGATTGCTGTTGAAACTAGAGCTTCTAAAAGTGATAAACCTGAAATTTTTTTTTTATCTATTTTCATTTACTCAATCCATGTTCCACCATCGTAATTACCTGCATCATCAATATCAGACTTAAATTTACTTATTGAAAAATTTCCAAATCTACCAAAGTTAACTGCTCTTAAATGTGGTATCAATATAGTCGCTTCTTCTTTTTCTACCGCATCTCCATTAGGAACAAGACAAACACCTGCTGGAGTTGATGCTCTTCTACAAACATAAACATATTGGAATGGGACTGCAGAACCAGAGTCAAAAGCTCCAAATGAAGCTTCAAAAAATTTACCATTTCTTGCAAAACAAACTGCACCATCTCCATCGAAATTTGTAGTTACGTCCTCTAGACTAATAGTGTAAACAAAGTTTTTTATATCATCATCGTCATCAGCATTATCTGTGCTCCAATAATTATCATCTAAAGTATCACATCTACCCTCTGGTAATTGATTCCAATCACTATTCCCGTCATTTATTAAAGAAGCAAGATCTTGCATTGTCATACCTTTAGAGGTTAATTGTAAGCGTTCACTGTCATTTTCAAAAATAACTTGAACATAAGCAAACATTCCTTTTTCAGTTTGTGAATGAATATTTTTCATGAACGATTTTACCTTTGTAGCACCAGCTCGAACTTGTCTTTCTTTTGTCCATTCAGAAAAATTTGGATAAGCAACAGCAGAAATAATTCCAACTATAGTTAGGACAACGATAAGTTCTAAAACGTTAAAACCTTTAATGTTCTTTTCCCGCACCAGCATCAATCTTCCCTGCTTTAACTAAATCTTCTAATGATTTCGCCATGGTAATCATACCATCTTTAACGGCAGTTTGCATGATGCTTGGGATTTGATGAATTTTTGCTTCTCTTATTAAGTTTTGAATTGGTGCTGTACACTTCATCACTTCAAAAGCTCCACAACGACCCTGGCCATCTTTAGTTTTTAAAAGTCTTTGAGTAACTACCATTTTTAATGATGTTGAAATTTGTGCTCGAATTTGAGCTTGTTGTTCTGGTGGAAACACGTCTATAATTCTGTTTATAGTATTTGGTGCACCACTTGTATGTAATGTTCCAAAAACCAAGTGACCTGTCTCTGCAGCTGTTAATGCAAGCGATACTGTTTCTAAATCTCTCATCTCTCCAACTAGAATAACATCTGGATCTTCTCGAAGAGCTGCTTTTAATGCACTTGCGAAAGTTTGGGTTTGTTTTCCAACTTCTCTATGAGAAACAATACTTTTCATATCTTTATGAATAAACTCAACTGGATCCTCAACAGTAATTATATTTGAAGTTCTAGTTTTATTTATTTCATTTATGATAGCTGCTAGTGTTGTTGATTTTCCAGAGCCTGTTGGACCAGTAACAAGTACGAGACCTTTGTGCATGTCTATAATATCATAAAGAACTTGGGGTAGATCGAACTGTCCCATTTCAGGTATAACGCTTTCTACTCTTCTTAATACTGCAGCTGGTCCTGTAATAGTTTTATAAAAGTTAGCTCTAAATCTTAAGCCACTTAAGGTCACCGATGAATCTAGTTCATGCGTTTCATTAAATCTTTTCATTTCTACTTCATTACAATTAGTCGATAATAAATCTTGCAGGTCCTGTGACTTAACCACAACTTCTGGCACCTTATGAATTTCACCTGTTTGTCTAAAGGCTAAAGGCCATCCGCTTCTAATGTGAAAATCTGAAATTTTCTTATTATTTTTGGCTAATTCTTCTAATTTTTCAAACATAATATTTTCTATCTAGAAATTTACTTAAAGACAAGATTATACTTTTTTATGAAATCTCAAAAGGTTTAATTGCCCATAATGGTTAAAAAAATAATAATTTACTACTAATTTTACGCTAAAAAAAAGATGAATTAGATTAAAATTGCTGTAAAAAAATATGATGACCTTGGCTAAAAGAATATTGGTTATATTTATTTTATTGTTCCCAATATCTAATACTTTTGGCAGTGTGACTTTTAATCAATCAGAAACTTTTTTTGATGACGGACAAGATAATATTAATGGTTTAACCTTTAACGATGATGGAACCAAGATATTTATCATAACTTCAGATGGAGGTGGTGAAGACTTTGTTTCTGAATATACTCTTTCTACACCTTATGATATTTCAACGAGAAGTTATGCGGGAGACAGTGAAAGATGTTTGCTTGATGCACCTGATGATGCAAATACTGATGTAGCTGGTACCCAAGGAGCTGAACAAGGTGGCGATATGGCATTTAGTAGTGATGGATTGATAATGTTAACCTCTAATAGAGGTCTTTCTGGTGGAGCCACTGACTTTGTATTAAAATTTACTTTGACAACTGCTTATGATGTTTCAACATGTTCTTTCGACAGTGTAAGATACGTTGATACAGATGCTCTTCAAGATGGAACTACTGCTGGCGATAGAGCAGTTGCGAACAAACATTATTTAAGTGGTATTACAATTAAACCCGACGGCACAAAAATATTTTTAAGTTTTAATGATGCATCATCATCTGCAGATGCAGATTCTATAAAAGAATATACTCTTTCAACAGCATTTGATCTCTCTACAATGACACTGGAAACAACAGCTATTCAACTTCATGCATCACATAATCCAGAAGCTTTGGCTTTTAGTAATAATGGTAAGAGATTATTTTTAGCTTATAAAAATGGTCAACGTGTT
This sequence comes from uncultured Pelagibacteraceae bacterium, assembly GCA_902565935.1. Taxonomy (GTDB): domain Bacteria; phylum Pseudomonadota; class Alphaproteobacteria; order Pelagibacterales; family Pelagibacteraceae; genus Pelagibacter. The sequence goes on along the minus strand of CACFGT010000023.1, from coordinate 484 downwards.
GCTCAATATTCCCTTCCAACTGCTTACAGTTTAGTGGGAGCTGTTTTAGATGGATCTGCTACACCACTCAACTCGTCTGGAAATAGTTTTAATTTAGGTGCACTTGGATTTAATGGTGTAGGTTTAAAACTTTATGTGAGTAACTTTAGTACCGAGGATATATTCGAATTTGATTTAGTTTGTCCGTTTAATATTATTTCTAGCAAATGTCCTTCTATTACAGAAAATAAAGATAGAACTGGCATGGCATTAGCTCAAATAGAAATTGCTAAAAGAACTATTGATCATGCAACTGATAGTGCAGTCAATCGTTTAAAGTGGATTAGAAGAAATAAAGACAAACAAAATTTAACAAATTTGAATATAGATATTAATTTTACTAATCAAAGATTAGCTTCTTTAACTGAAATTGTTAAAGCCTCTGCTTTAAAAATGAAGAAAAAAAATAAGGATGAAGATGTGTTTTATTGGAGCGAAGGCAGTA
>CACFGT010000022.1 GCA_902565935.1 uncultured Pelagibacteraceae bacterium | reverse complement strand
CTATTTTTCTTTATTTATTTTTAAAACTCCAATAAACGCTTCTTGAGGTATCTCAACTTTTCCAAATTGTTTTGACCTTGCCTTACCCTTTTTTTGTTTTTCTAAAAGTTTTCTTTTTCTATCAGTGGCACCACCACCATGAATTTTTGTTAAAACATCTTTTTTAAAACCTTTAATTGTTTCTCTAGCAATAATTTTACCTCCTATAGCTGCTTGTACCGGTATCATAAAATTATGTCTTGGTATTAAATCTTTTAATTTTTCACATACTTCTCTTCCAGTTCTTTGAGCAAAATCTTTATGTATCATCATAGCTAATGCATCAACAGGTTCCCCGTTTACCAGTATTCCAAGTTTTACTAAATCACCCTCTCTATGGCCAATTATTTCATAATCAAAACTTGCGTATCCACTCGTCATTGATTTTATTCTATCATTAAAATCGAATACGACTTCATTCAGAGGTAGTTCGTAAGTTAGTACCGCTCTATTTCCCGAATAACTTAGGTTAGTCTGTATTCCTCTTTTATCCTGACATAATTTAATGATTGAACCTAAATACTCGTCTGGTGTTATTATCGTTGCTTTAATCCAAGGCTCCTCAATAAATTTTATGTGTGTAGGATCGGGCAAACTTGAGGGATTTTGTAAATCAACTATTTCTCCATTATTTAAATTTACTTTATAAACAACGCCGGGGGTTGTTGTAAGTAAATTTACATCAAATTCTCTTTCTAACCTTTCTGTAATTATCTCAAGATGGAGTAACCCTAAAAATCCACATCTAAAACCTAGTCCTAAAGCAGAAGAAGACTCAGCTTCATATGAAAAGCTTGCGTCGTTTAATTGTAATTTAGCTAAACCGTCTTTAAGTTTTTGATATTCAGAACTATCAACTGGGAAAAGTCCACAAAAAACAACAGGTTTACTTGGTTTAAATCCTGGTAGAGCTTCGATAACTGGTTTTGATGCATCACAGATAGTATCTCCTACTTTTGTATCAGATAGAACTTTTATACCCGTAGTTATAAAACCAATTTCACCAGCATTTAATTCATTAATATCTTTTGGTTTAGGTGTGAAAACACCAACTTTTTCAACAACATAATCTTGGTTTGTTGATAGCATCTTTATTTTCATGTTTTTAATAATTTTACCGTTTATTACTCTGACTAATATTACCACTCCAAGATATGTGTCATACCAACTATCTACCAACAAACATTTCAAATCTTTTTCTAAATTTCCTTTTGGTCCAGGTAATTGATTTACTATTTGCTCCAAAATATCATCTATTCCCTCCCCAGTTTTGCCAGAACATGGAATTGCATTTTCTGTATCAATGCCAATAACATCCTCAATTTGTTTACTAGTTCTCTCTACATCCGATGCTGGTAAATCAATTTTATTTAATACTGGAATAATTTCGTGATTAATATCTAAAGCTTGATAAACATTTGCTAAAGTTTGTGCTTCAACTCCTTGAGTGCTATCAACAATTAATATCGAACCTTCGCATGCATAAAGTGACCTGCTTACTTCATAACTAAAGTCAACATGACCGGGAGTATCTATGATATTTAAAATATAAACTTTTCCATTTTTTGCCTTATAGTTAAGTTTCACTGTTTGAGCTTTGATAGTTATTCCTCTTTCTCTTTCAATGTCCATTGAGTCTAAAACCTGTGCCTTCATTTCTCTTTCACTTAATCCACCACACCTATGAATAATTCTATCAGCTATTGTTGACTTACCATGGTCAATATGAGCAATTATTGAAAAATTTCTTATATTATCAATTGTATTCATTAAAGTGTTAGGATCTTATTTTAGCACCAGTCTTATCTTCAACTGTCTTTATTATAAGATTATTAATTTTTTCCAGATCATTATCATTTAATGTTTTGTCAAAAGATTGGATTGTTACATTAATTGCTATCGATTTTTGATGTTCAGGAATATTGTCGCCTTCATAAACATCAAAAACTTTAATATTGCTAATCAAATTTTGGTCTATATTAGAAATAGTATTAATTAAATCTTGAGCGTTTACATTTTTATTTACAACAAACGCAAAATCTCGCTCTGATTTTTGGTAATCTGAAATAACAAACTTTGTTTTTTGATCATTCAATGATTTTTTTGGCAATTTTAAATTATCTAAAAAGATTTCAAATCCTACTAATGAGTCTGTTTTTACATCAATTTTCTTCAAAATATTGGGATGAATTTCACCAAAATACGCAGCTACTTGGTCTTTTCTTTCATTTAAAAATAATCTACCTGATTTACCAGGATGATAATAATTAGGTGTCTCGTTATCTATAAAAAACTTATCAGAGTTATAACCTGCTTCAACCAATGTCTGAACTACATCTTTTTTTGCATCAAATACATCAAAATTTCTCTCTTTTTCAATCCAGGATAATCTAGATTTTTTTCCTGCAGATAATCCACAAATGATTGTATTTTGTTCGCCAGGATTAGAGCCAGTAAAAACAGGACCTATTTCAAAGATTGATAAATCTTTAAATCCTCTGTCAAGATTTTTACTCATAAACATTATTAAATTTGAGTATATAGAATTTCTTAAAACTCCTAATTCGGAACTAATAGGATTTATAATCTTAATTTCTTTAAATCTATCTTTAAAATAATTATTGTAATTTGCGTCAGTAAATGACCAAGTAATTGTTTCCAAATAACCCTTGGAAGCGATTGATCTCTGTAAGAAATGAAATAACTTTTGAGTTTGTGTTAATGTAGATTTTGTTCTTTCTTTAATTGGGCCTATAGTGCTTATTTTATCATAACCAATGATTCTCACCAATTCCTCTACAATATCAACTTCTTGTGAAATGTCAGGTCTCCATGATGGAATAGTTAATTTCAAATATTTTTTCTCTTTTTTTAATTTAAAACCAAGGTCCTCCAACACTTTAAACATTTCTTTATTAGAAATTTTAAAACCTGATATCTTTTCAAACAAATTAGGGTCAAACTTGATAACCTTAGTTTTAAAATTTTCAAATTTTTGAACATCGATTTTGCTTATTTCACCACCACATATTTCTTTGATAAGAGACGCCGCTTTATTTAAACCATCCTCGATAGAAAATGGGTCAATACCTCTTTCAAATCTAAATTTTGCATCTGTATCAAGGTTTAACTTTTTAGCAGTTTTTCTTATTGATCTTGGGTCAAAATAAGCAGATTCTAATAATATATTTTTTGTATGGAATTCTGTACCTGACCTTGTTCCTCCAATAATTCCTCCCAATCCTAAAACGCCTTTATTGTCGCTAATAACACACATGCCATTTTCTAATTTATATTTTTTATTATCTAAGGCTGTGAATTCCTCACCAGATTTAGAGTTTCTAACAATTATGCTTTTTTCAATTTTATCTGCGTCATAAGCATGTAATGGTCGATTGATATCAAGCATAACATAGTTGGTTATATCAACAATTGCAGAAATTGGTTTTTGACCAACAGAAACTAATTTGTTTTTTAACCATTGTGGGCTTTCTGTATTTTTAACGTTTGTAATCAAACAACTTCCAAAAATACTACACCCTTGGTTATTCTCTTTATTAATTTTTACTTTAAGAGTTTGTTTTATCGTTGATTTAATCTTTTCTTTTTTTATATCTTTTAATTTACCAAAACCAGAGGCAGCAAGATCTCTAGCAATTCCTCTAATACCTAAACAATCTGGTCTGTTGGGCGTAATTGATAAATCAATAATATTTGTTTTTGACTTTGAGAAGAAATTTTTACCAATATTTCTTTCATATTTAGATTTCGACAATTCTGTAATACCATCACTTTCATCTGATAAATTTAATTCAGACTCAGAACAAAGCATTCCATAAGATGTAATACCTCTGATTTTAGCTTCTACTAGTTTTGTTTTAGTCTTAGGAATGATTGCACCAGGAGGGGCATAAACGGTAATTAATCCCTCTTTTGCATTCGAGGCCCCACAAACAACCTTTTTTATATTTTTATTTCCAATGTCAACATCACAGACTTTAAGTCGATCTGCATTAGGATGTTTCTCAGTTTTAGTGATTTTTGCTACTTTAAATAATTCATTTTCTGCAGATAAATTTTCTACACTTTCGACCTCTAGTCCAATATTGGTGAGTTGGTTTAAAAGGTTTTTTTCTTTTAAATTTGTCTTTAAATGATCTCTTAGCCAATCAAATGTGATCTTCATCTACTCAAGCCCCTATAATTTGTTGGCACGTCTAAAGGATCAAACCCATAATGATTTAACCATCTATAATCACAATCAAAAAAAGATCTTAAATCATTAATTCCATATTTTAGCATAGCCAACCTATCTATTCCTATACCAAATGCATATCCCTGAAATTTTGATGGATTAACTTTTACATTTTTTAAGACATTAGGATGGACCATTCCACATCCTAAAATTTCAAGCCATTTATCTCCCTCTCCTATTATTATTCTCCCATCTTTAATTTTGTATCCTATATCAACTTCTGCTGAAGGTTCTGTGAAAGGGAAATGGCTCGGTCTAAATCTCATTTTAATTTTATCTACCTCAAAAAACTCTTTGATAAAGTAATTCAAACAACCTTTTAAATGACCCATGTTTATATCTTTATCAATATAAAGACCTTCAACTTGATGAAACATTGGGGAATGCGTTTGATCACTATCAGATCTATAAGTTCTTCCAGGTGCGATAATTTTAAAAGGCGGCTTGCTTTTTAGCATAGTTCTTATTTGAACAGGAGAGGTATGAGTACGCAATAATTTTTCTTTTTTTTCATCAAGATAGAATGTGTCGTGCATATCTCTAGCAGGATGATTATCAGGGGTATTCAATGCTGTAAAATTATTATATTCATTTTCGACATCAGGACCTTCCTCGACACTAAAACCTATTTCAGAGAAGATAGATGATATTTCATCAATTGTTTGTGATACTGGATGTATTTTACCTTTTACAAATGGTCTTTCGGGTAAAGTGATATCAATTTTTTCTTTTTCAAGCTTTTCATTAATCTCAGCACTTTGAATTTCATCCATTTTTGAATTAATCAAGCTCTGTAATTCATCTTTGATTATATTAAGATCAGAGGCAAATTTTTTTCTCTCTGACTCGGCTAATGTTCCAATTTTTTTGAATTGTGAAGAAACTTGTCCATTTTTACCAAATAAATCAGATTTGATTTGATTAATTTCTGATAAATTTAATTTCTTTTTAAGTTTTAATAAAAATTCTTCTTTAATTTTTTTAAGATCAGACATTTTCACAGATTATTTCTTCAGGGAAATAAAACAATAGCGAAGATTAATTTAATGCAGATTGTGCTTTTTGGACTATAGTTTTAAAGGCCTCTGGGCTATCATAAGCTATCTCAGCTAGAATTTTTCTGTCAATTTTAATACCACACTTATTCAATCCATTAATAAATTTAGAGTAAGTAAGACCTTCTGCTCTCACGCCAGCATTTATTCTTTGTATCCATAAAGATTTGAAATCTCTTTTTTTGTTTCTACGGTCTCTATAGGCATACTGCATTGCTTTTTCCATTGCTTGTTTAGCAACTCTAATTGTATTTTTTCTTCTACCCCATTGACCTTTTACAGCTTTTAAAACTTTTTTATGTTTAGCTTTGCTAGTTACGCCTCTTTTAACTCTTGCCATTTTAACCTCTTAAACTGTAGGGCATATACGATTTTACAATTTTACCATCTTGTTTTGACATCGTAGTTGTTCCCCTTAATTTTCTAATCTGAGAATTTGTTCTCTTAATCATGCCATGTCTTTTTCCAGCTTGAGCCATAATCACTTTTCCTCTTGCTGAAATTTTAAATCTTTTTTTTGCTGAGCTTTTTGTTTTTAATTTTGGCATAATTGAACGAGGTTATACAAAGAATGATAATATTTTACAACCTCTATTAAAGCTTATATAGGCTGAATAACCATTATCATTTGTTTGCCATCAAATTTTGGATGTAATTCTACCTTTCCTATATCTTTCATATCTTCTTTAATTTTACTCATAAGTTCATTTCCTAAATGAGAGTGCTGAAGTTCACGTCCTTTAAATCTAATTGTAAACTTTACTTTGTCTCCCTTAGCTATAAATTTTTTTGCGTTTTTAACCTTAAATTCATAATCATGTGTCTCTGTGACTGGTCTCATCTTAATTTCTTTTAAAGATATAATTTTTTGTTTTTTCTTTGCCTGATTTGCTTTTTTTTGAGCATCATACTTAAACTTTCCCATATCCATTATTTTACATACAGGTGGATTTGCATTTGGAGCTATTTCAATCAAATCAAGACCTTGATTTTTTGCCATTGTTATTGCTTCATTGGTATTTAGAGTTCCTAAATTTTCTCCATCACTAGTAATAACTTGAACTTCAGGCGATGAAATTCTGTTATTATATCGTGGGCCACGATCTTTAGTTCTTCTTTGAAAATAATTTTGCTTAAAATCTGCCACTTAGTTTTGAGATACTTTGTTTAAAGCAGAATAAGTTTTTAAAAATAAATTTAATTCCATGTTTTCTTGTTTTTTAGAATCCAATCTTCTAATCGTTACAGAATTAGTGTCAACTTCTTTTTTACCACAAATTAATAAAAGAGGTATTTTTGCTAATGAATGATCCCTTATCTTATAATTTAAATTATGATTTTTAAGATCAACTATTGAACTAATGCCTGATTTTTTAATTTTTTCAGAAACTGTAATTGCATAATCGTTAAATTCATCTGATATTGGAATTACAACTGATTGCAAGGGAGATATCCAAAATGGAAATTTTCCTGCATAATTTTCAATTAAAATTCCTATAAATCTCTCTAGTGATCCAAACAAAGCTCTATGTAACATCACAGGAACTTTTTTCGAACCATCTTTGTCTACATATGAAGCACCCAGTCTACCTGGTAAGTTAAAATCAACTTGTAAAGTTCCACATTGCCAATCTCTTCCAATAGCATCTCTTAAAACAAATTCAATTTTTGGCCCATAAAATGCACCTTCACCTTTATTAATACTATATTCTAATTTAGTTGCTTTAACTGCCTTTAACAAAGCGGTTTCTGCTTTATCCCAAACTTTATCATCTCCAACTCTTACTTCGGGTCTATCAGAATATTTTAAAATTACATTTTCAAATCCAAGATCTTTATAAATTTCTAATATTAAATTTGTAACTATTAAACATTCATCTGTAATTTGATCTTCAGTACAAAATATGTGAGCATCATCTTGTGTAAAGGCTCTGACTCTAAGCAACCCATGAAGTGCTCCAGATGGTTCATAACGATGTACTTTTCCAAATTCTGACATTTTCAATGGTAAATCTTTATAACTTTTTAAACCTTGATTAAAAACTTCAACACACCCAGGGCAGTTCATAGGTTTAATTGCAAAGACTTTTTCATCAGGAGTTGTAGATGTGTACATATTTTCTCCAAATTTTTCCCAATGTCCGGATTTTTCCCATAAAGTTCGATCTAATACCTCTGGGGTATTAATTTCTTTATAACCGGCTATGTTTTGTTTCATTCTCATGTATTCAATTAATTTTTGAAAAAGCGTCCATCCTTTCTCATGCCAAAAAACAGAGCCAGGACTTTCTTCTCTAAAATGAAATAAATCCATTTCTTTACCTATTTTTCTATGATCTCTTTTTTCTGCTTCTTCAATTCTTTTTAAATAATTATCTAGATCCTTTTGACTTGCCCAGCTTGTTCCGTATATTCTTTGTAACATTTCATTTTTCGAGTCACCTTGCCAATAAGCTCCAGAAACTTTTGTTAATTTAAAAAATTTACCTATTTGACCGGTTGAAGCAAGATGTGGTCCTCTACATAAATCATGCCATTCACCGTGGAAATATATAGACACCTCCTCACCTTCAGGTATTCTCTCAATTAATTTAGCTTTATAGATTTCTCCTTTTTCTTTAAAATGTTTTATTGCTTTATCTCGTTTCCAAATTTCTCTTTTAGTTTTTTCATTGCGATCGACTATTTCTTTCATTTTTTCCTCAATTTTACTCAAATCCTCTTCTGTGAAAGGCTCTTTTCTAGCAAAATCATAATAAAAACCATTTTCTATAACTGGTCCTATTGTAACTTGCGTTCCAGGAAATAATTCTTGAACTGCCATCGCTAAAATATGAGCAGTATCATGTCTTATAGTTTCTAATCCTTCCTTATTTTTTTTTGTAAATATTTTTACTGAGCAATTCTTCTCTATTAAAAAGTTTAGGTCTTTAAGTTCACCATCAACACTTATAACCATTGCCTCTTTAGCTAGAGATTTACTTATTTTTTCAGCAACCTCAAATCCTCTAACTTTTTTTGGGAAATCTAGACTATTTCCATCTGGTAATGTAATTGTAACCATCTAATTAATTAATCTTTTATACTCTGAATAGGTAGAAAAACACATTTTTTCAACATTAAACTTTTTAATAACGTTTTTTCTACCTTCAATACCTATTTTTTTCAATGAGGTTTCATCCATTGTTAGAGCACGCATCAATTTTTTAGCTAATGACTTAGGGTCACCAGACTCAAATAAAAATCCAGTTTTTTCATCTATAATTGTTTCGTTAGATCCACCAATATTACTTGCAATTATTAATTTTTGCATTGATTGGGTTTCAACAGAAACTCTACCAAATGCCTCTGGCTCGACAGAAGCTGAAACTACTATATCTGAAATCTTGTAAGCCAAAGCCATATCTTCACAATGATCAAAAAATTTTACTTGATTAGTAATTTTATATTTTTCAGTTAATTCAATTAATTTTTTTTTGTATTGATCTCTTCCTTGATCATTTCCCAAAATTACTGCATAAAATGCTTCATAACCAAGTTCTATATTTACTAAATTTACTGCGTTGAGAAATAACTCTTGGCCCTTCCAAGCAGTAAGTCGGCCTGGCATTAGTATAATTTTCTTTTCTTTATTTAATCCCCATTCATTTAAGAGTTTTTTTTCATCCTCTTCAATTTTTGTTGAAGGATCAAAATAATCAACATTTATACCTCTAAATATTACTAAAAGTTTCTTTTTTACATTGATTAGTTCAGAGTAATTATCTTTTATATGTGAAAAAATAAAATTCGAACCTGCTATGATCAAATTTGATCTAAGCATTATTGAATTATAAAACTTTTTGATTTTACCCCTAAAATTATAGGTACCATGATAAGTTGTAACAAATTTTCTGCCTGTAAATTTTGTTGCAATTAAACATGACCATGCAGGTGCACGACTTCGAGCATGAACAATAGAAATATTATAAAACAAAATAATTCCAATTAATATAATTGCATTTAAAAATATCATTAGTGGATTTTTACTATGAACAGGTAATTTTATAATCTTTACTTTTTTTTTATCTACAAATTTAATTAATTCTCCTCCGCTTGTTACAACAAATGACTCACAATTATTTTCAGGTAAATAGTGAGCAATATCATAACACCCAGTTTCAGCTCCACCAAACCCTAGTCTAGGAATAACTTGTAGAACTTTTAAATTA
>CACFGT010000021.1 GCA_902565935.1 uncultured Pelagibacteraceae bacterium | reverse complement strand
GAGCCCATTTTTCTTCGGCCTCTATGCTTTTTTGGATATCCCATTTTTTCCTTTGTTTATAATTTAATTGAAATTATTGGTGGGATATAGCATTGTCCACTAGAGTTATCAAATTTTTTATGACTAGGTCTTTTAAAACATTTTTAAAACATACTGCTAAAGATTTTCATAATCAGTCAGTAAATCCACCAGTTGTTCGTGCATCGACAATAATTTTTAAATCAATGCAGCATATTAGAAAGACTCAGAAAAAAGCTAAAAAAAACCCAACTGGTGGTCATTTTGATTATGGAAGACAAGGAACATCTACTACTTACATATTACAAAAAATTTTAACTAAACTTGAGGAAAGTTATCATGTCTTTACTACGCCAACAGGTTTTGGTTCTGTTTTCCTAGCAATTTTTAGTGTTGTAAGACCTGGTGATGAAATGATAGTGGCTGATCCTGTTTATAGCCCCACAAGATTACTCACACAAGATTATTTAAAAGATTTTGGTATCAAAACAATTTTTTATGACCCAAGAGACTTAAAAACTTTAGAAAAAAACATTACCAAAAAAACAAAGTTAATTTTTGTTGAAAATCCTGGAAGCAATACTTTTGATTTTCAAGATCTTGGTAAAATTATTTCTATTGCTAAAAAATACAAGATTTTGACAGCAATAGATAATACTTGGGGTACGCCATATTATTTGAAACCAATAAAATTAGGATTCGATATGGCAATTGTTTCGGCTACAAAATATTACTCAGGTCATTCAGATGTCATGGGTGGAAGTTTAGCTGTTAATAAAAAAGTTTTTACTAAAGTAAAAGAAGCTGAAAGGATCACTGGATTAAGACTAGGACCTGATGATGCATATCTTATCACTAGAGGCTTAAGAACTCTTGATGTTAGATTAGATAGGCATAGAGAAAATGCAAAAAAGATAGCAGCATTTTTATCAAGAAATAAAAAAATTAAACTACTTTATCCTTACAAAAAAGATTCATTAAATTTTAGAATGTGGAAAAAATATTACTCTGGTGCTTCGGGTCTAATGGGATTAAAAATTGAGTCCAAAAATATTAATTCAGTAAGAAAATTTGTAAATTCTCTTAAATTATTTGGCTATGGTTATAGTTGGGGTGGTTTTGAAAGTTTAGTTTTGCATCAGGAATTTAGAGAAACTGGAAACAGAAGATATATGAATTTAGCAAAAAACGAACATCTTGTTAGATTGCATATTGGTCTTGAAGATCCTAATGACTTAATTGCAGATATAAAACAAGCATTAAGACATTTAAAATGATAGCAGAAAAATTTTTTCACTCTAAAACTGCGATAGTAACTTTATTTGCAGCTTGTTTTGTAGTTTTAATTTCGTTAGGAGTTAGACAAGTTTTTGGTTTATTCTTTATTGATTTTAATGAAAGCTTAAATATTAGTAATACTGCGTTTGGATTTGCTATTGGCGTGCAGATGTTGATGTGGGGTTTAACAGGTCCAATTTTTGGAGCTATTGCTGACAGATATGGTGGACACATCGCGATTATTTCTGCATTCATATTTTATACTGTAGGTATATATTTTTTATACACAGGACCAAATACTGGAGTCTTTTTTCAAATTCACATGGGTTTATTGATAGGTATTGGACTTGGAGGTACGGCAATAAGTATTCCAATGTCAATTGTGGGTAAACATTTTCCACTTTCAACAAGAACAATTGCAATGAGTATTGTTACTGCTATTGGTTCATTTGGTTACTTTCTTTCACCAATTTTTACAAATTATTCTTTAAAAGAATATGGTTGGAATTATACTTTATTTATTTTTTTATTGTTTTTAATAACAGGATTAGTAGCAGCTTATTTTGTAAGATCTCCATCTAAATCTGAAAGTGTGGAAAAAGTTTCAGATCAATCATTCAAAGAAGCTCTTACAGAAGCTTTTAAGACAAAAAGTTATATTTTACTTGTATCTGGTTTTTTTGTTTGTGGTTTTCATATTACTTTAGTGGGAACTCACGTTCCTAAGTACGTTATTGATAGAGGATTAGAAGATTGGACTGCTGCTGCAATTTTATCATTAATAGGTTTGTTTAATATATTTGGTTCATTATTAAGTGGCTATCTTTCAGCAAAAATGAGTAAAAAAATTATTCTTAGTGGAATTTATTTTTTAAGAGGCATTACAATTATTCTCTTTATATTTACACCAGCAACTAATATTGGTGCATTTATATTTGGAGCAAGTTTTGGTTTCCTCTGGCTTTCAACAGTTCCTGCTACAAGTGGGATAGTTGCACATATGTTTGGAACAAAATACTTAAGTATGCTTTATGGAATTGTTTTTTTAAGCCATCAAATAGGATCTTTTTTTGGAGCTTATTTAGGAGGCTTATTTCATGATCTTTATGGTTCATATGACTATGCGTGGTATTTAGCAATTGCTTTATCTGTATTCGCCGCAATAATACATTTACCAATTAAAGAAGAACCAGTTTTAAGATTAAAAGCAGAGTAAATTGAATAAAATAAAAAAGTTAACAGAAATTCATAATTCAGGAAAACCCTATATCATTTATAAATCACAAAAAGGATTTGATTTATATACAAACTTTTCAAAAAAAATAATTTTAAATAATAAAAATATTAAGAGTTTTTTAAATAGTCGACAAAAGAATAAATCAAATAACACAGATCTTTTTATTGGTTTTTTTGGTTATGAGTTATTGAATTACCTAATAAATATTAAATTGCCAAAGCAAAAGAATATAAATTTCCCAAAAGGTATATTTTATAAACCTGAAACAAAAATACACTTAAGTGATAGTTTTGAATATAAATTTAAAAATAGATTTAAAAGTAATAACTTTAAGATAAACATTGACATTAATTCTTATACTAAAATCTTTAATAAGTTTAAAAAAAAGATAAAAAGAGGAGAAACATATCAAATTAAAATTTGCACAAAATATAAAACAAAGTCGAAGATAAATCCTCTAGATTTTTTTTGTAGATTATCAAAAACTAACTTAGCTCCTGAGGCTTTCCTTATTAAGGATAAAGACTACTCAATAATAAGCTGTTCACCAGAAAATCTGATTACAAAAAAAGGTGATCACATATCAACAAAACCAATAGCTGGAACTTTAAAAAAAACTAGAGTTTTAAATAAATCTAAAGCTCTAAATTATTTCAGGAAAAATATCAAAGAAACAAAAGAGCATAATATGATTGTCGATATGGAAAGAAATGATTTATCGCGAATTTGTAAAGTTGGATCTGTAAAACTATCTAAACAGAAAATTGTTGAAGAATATAAAGATCTTTTTCATTATGTAAGTCTAATTGAAGGAAAACTAAAAAAAAATATCAAAAACATTGATATTATAAAAGCTATGATGCCAGGAGGATCGGTAATTGGTTGTCCTAAAATAAATACACTTAATCTTTTGAATAATCAGGAGAAAGAAAACAGAAATATTTATACTGGCAGTTTTGGTTATATTAAATTTAATGGTGACATGAGATTTAATATTATTATTAGATCAATTCTAAATTTTAAGAATATTTCTGAAATTTCAGTAGCCTCTGGCGTAGTGGTTGATAGCAATGCTAAAAATGAATTTAATGAAAATTATATAAAAGCTAAAGCATTAATAGATTTATATAAATGATATATGTAATAGATCATAACGACTCATTTACTCACAATGTAGTTCATCAATTTTCCTTATTTGATAAAGTTGAGTGCGATAATTATAATCAATTGAATAAAGATAAATTAAAAAAAGCTACTGTTTTAGTTTTCTCTCCTGGCCCAGGCAATCCTAAGAATTACCCAATGACTTCGAAAATATATAAAAAATTTAAAGGCCAAAAAAAAATAATTGGTATATGTTTAGGTTTTCAGCAAATTTTATTTTGTGAGGGTGGGAAAATAATAGAACAAAAAAAAATATATCACGGCTATCAGTCAACTGTGAAGGTAGTAAGTGATAGATCTTTATTTGAGATAGGGAAAAAATTTAAGGTTGGTCGTTATCATTCATTGAAGTTAAAAGAACCTTTTAAAAGAAAGAATTTTGATATAACTATGAGATGTTTAAATTCAAAAGTAGCAATGTCTTTTGAAAATAACAACGAAAAAATTTATGGATTTCAATTTCACCCTGAGTCATTCTTAACAATTGATGGTAACTTACTTATTAAAAAAATCTTATCAGCTTAAAAGTCTAAAGGAGATACCTTTTAAAGATTTGTGGGGAGATCATGGTATTTTTACTACAATGTGGATATATGGAAAACCACCAAAAATTTTATTTTTTAAAAATCATATTGATAATTTGATCAAGTCCCTCAAAAAATATGGAATTAAAAAAAAATTTATCAGAAGAGATATATTAGAGACAATTAATAGAAATATTTCGCTAAGAAATAATTATAACCATCTTTTAAGGGTTGCCCTTAATAATAAGATAATTTCAATATCTTTAAGGAAAAGAGTATCTCCAAAGTTAAATTTTCATTTAAAGTTTATAAATTTTAAACGTGAAAAACCAGAATATAAAAACTTGAAATACAAAAAAATTTTATCTTATTTATCAAAAATGGATAATTCCTCTTCAGATGTTGCACTTGTTTTCAATAAAAAAATTCTTGAGACTGGAACTTCAAATCTCTTATTTGTTAAAAATAATAAAATATTTACTCCTAATAGAGATTATTATGAAGGTAATACTTATAAATTTTTTAAAAGCAAAATAAAAAAGATTATTAAAAAAGATATTTTGATCGAAGAACTAAAGAATTATGATGAGATTCTATTAGTTGGTTCCGGAAAAGGAGTTACATCTGTTAAAAAGATTAATGAGATAAATTGGAAAAGAAAAAATTTGAAAAAATATAAACTTTTAAAAAGATATTACTATTCAGCAATAAAAAGATGTAGTTTATATAAGTTTTAAGATGAGAGATCCAAACAACCCATGTTTATTTTGTAATATAAAAGAAAGCGGATGTGCTCATGAAAATGAATTAGCTTATGCTAGTTATGACTCTTATCCAGTCTCTAAATATCACTGTTTGATTATACCAAAAAGACATATAAAAGATTATTTTGATTTGACAGAGCAAGAGCTTATTGCCTGCAACGAACTTATAAATATAGTTAAGGATGAGATTTTAAGTAAAGACCAAACAGTTAAGGGTTTTAATTTTGGAACAAATATTGGAAAGGTCTCAGGCCAATCAATTTTTCATTGTCATATGCATTTAATTCCAAGAAGAGATAGGGATGTAGAGAATCCTCAGGGAGGAGTGAGATCTGTCATTCCACACAAACAACACTATAAAAGAAAAAAGTAGGCTGTTATTAAAGACAAATTGACCTGAGTTTGAGGTTGAACTATTAATTCAACTATATATAAAAATACGAAAAATTTAATTAACTATTAGCAGACATGTTAAATAATAATCCTTTTTCAATTTTAGCCGAGGCAGTATCACCAATTGCTATGCAATCTTTTATAATCGCAATGGTGATTTTAATTGCAATTGGAACCATAATACAAATGATACACCATAAAAATCTTACTTACTTTTTTAGAAATGCTAGAAAAGCAAAATTAGCTGCAACGAAGGAATTAAGTGTTGGTGAAAAGGTTTCTATTATTTCAAAAACAACTGTAGTTGATATCGGTACAACATCTGAATTAGGTTTTGGAAAAAGAAGATTAGCTCATGTTCTTGGGATGTACGGAACAATATTATTTTGGGCTTCTTCAGCAGTATTAGTTTTCTGCTATACAGGAGCAGGAAAACCAGAGTCTCAAACTTGGTCATTACTTTGGCATGTTGGGGCAATATTAACTTGTCTAGGTGGATACTGGTTTTGGTTTTTTTTAAGAGTCGATGTATCAGCTGAAGCACATCCTTGGTATAGGATCATAAAAGCAGATCTATTTGTTTTAGCGTTACTGGCTTGCTCAACTTTTGGTTTGGCATGGTCTTACACACAATTTAATGGTCAGACAGGTTTATCTTTTTTATTCCTCACTTTATTTGTTGCATCAAATTTAATTTTATTTGGTGGTGTTTATTGGTCTAAGTTTGCACACATGTTTTATAAACCTGGAGCAGCTATCCAAAAAAACTTAGCAGAGGCTGATGGATCTAGAGATAATCTTCCACCTCCAGCAGATGCGCCTGAGCAATTTGGCCTAGGTATAAAAAGAGAAGAGCCAAAACACTATTAATATGTTAAGAGATTAAGGAGTAAATTAAAAAATTATGTCAACTTTTGTATATATGACTAGATGTGATGGATGTGGTCATTGCGTAGATATTTGTCCATCAGATATAATGCACATTGATGAAAACATTAGACGTGCAAAAAATATTGAGCCTAATTTTTGTTGGGAATGCTATTCATGTGTGAAGGCTTGTCCAAATCACGCGATTGATGTTAGAGGTTACGCAGACTTTGCACCTATGGGACACAGTGTGAGAGTTAGAAGAGAAGAGGAAAAAGGAACAATTTCTTGGAAAATAAAGTTTAGAAATGGAACAGAAAAAAACTTTGTGTCACCGATCACAACAAAACCTTGGGGTAAATTTATTCCCAAACTTGCAGAAGGTGACAAACCTAACCAAGGAGAAATAAACTCTCAGAGACTTTACAGTGAACCTGAGGGATTAAATACAAATCAAGAACTTCCTTCAGTTCCAAAAGAATCTTTCAAAAAAGGAGTTTACTATTAATGGCTAAACACAAAACACATTATGAGGAATGTGATGTATTAGTTGTTGGTGGTGGAATGGCAGGTACGGGTGCTACATTCGAAGCCAGACATTGGGGTAGAGATTTAAAAATCATTTGTGTTGAAAAAGCAAATATAGATAGAAGTGGAGCCGTTGCCCAAGGCCTATATGCAATAAATTGCTATATGGGAATGCAATGGGATGAAAACCAACCTGAAGATCATGTGAGATATGCTCGAAATGATTTAATGGGTATGGTTAGAGAAGACCTAGGATACGACATGGCTCGACACGTAGATTCAACAGTGCACATGTTTGATGAATGGGGTCTTCCAATGATGAAAAACGAGAAGACGGGAAGATATTTAAGAGAAGGAAAATGGCAGATAATGATCCATGGTGAAAGTTATAAACCAATAGTTGCTGAGGCAGCTAAAAAATCTGCTGATAAAATTTATAACAGGATAATGATCACTCATTTATTAATGGATGAAGCAAAAGAAAATAGAATTGGTGGTGCAGTTGGTTTTAATATGCGAACTGGAGATTTTCATGTTTTTAGATCTAAAACAGTTATTGTAGCTGCCGGAGGAGCTTCACACATATTTAAACCTAGAGCTGTTGGAGAAGGTATGGGTAGAACTTGGTACGCTCCTTGGAGCAATGGATCAGCATATGCGTTACCTATTGCTGCCGGAGCAAAGATGACACAAATGGAAAATAGAATTGTGTTATGCAGATTTAAAGATGGTTATGGGCCGGTTGGTGCTTATTTCTTACATTTAAAAACATATACTCAAAATGCTAATGGTGAAAATTACGAGAAGAAATGGTATGAGCAAACAAAAGAATTAGTTGGAGAATATATAGATCATCATCCAACTCCTACATGTTTAAGAAATCATGCTTTTATTCAAGAAGTTGCTGCAGGTGGTGGACCAATTCATATGGTTACAAAAGAAGCTTTTCAAGATCCTCATTTAGAGACAGTTGGTTGGGAGAATTTTTTAGGAATGACAGTTGGACAAGCAGTAGTATGGGCATCTCAAAATATAGATCCAAAATATACTAATCCTGAATTAACAACCTCAGAACCGTATGTAATGGGGTCTCATGCAACTTGTTCAGGTGCGTGGGTAAGTGGTCCTGAGGATTTATCTCCTCCAGAATATTTCTGGGGTTATAACAGAATGTTAACAATTGATGGTTTATTTGGAGCTGGTGATACTGTTGGTGGAAGTGCACATAAATTTTCATCAGGTTCATTTACTGAAGGTAGGTTAGCAGCTAAAGCAGCTGTAAAATATATTGAAGATAAAAAAGCTGAGGGAATTAATGTTTCTGATAAACAATGTGATGATTTTAAAACAGCTGTTTTTAAACCTTTAGATACTTTTACTATCGCTCAAAATGAAATTACGGGTGGAACAGTTTCACCGAGTTATATTTCACCAATTCAAGGACTTCAAAGACTTCAAAAAATTATGGATGAATACGTTGGTGGTATAACCTCAAATTATATGACTAATGGTAATATGCTTAAAAGAGCATTAGAACTCTTGGAATGGTTAGTAGAGGACTTAGAAAAAGTAGGTGCTGAAGACTATCACCAGTTGATGAGAGCTTGGGAATTAAAACATAGAGCATTAACATCTCAATGTGTAACTGAGCACACATTGTTCAGAGAGGAAACTCGTTGGCCAGGATATTATTATAGAGGCGATCACATGAAATTAGATGATGAAAACTGGCATTGTTTGACGGTTTCAAGAAGAGATCCTAAGACTGGAAAATTTTCACTGGAAAAAGTGCCTGTTTATCATATCGTAGATGAAAAAGAGAAAAAAAAGGCCTCGTAACAAATAACAAATTTTTTTCTAATCCATGAACTTATTATCTAAAACAGATGAAGAGATTTTTAGTATTGGTAAACCATTTTGGGAAAATTTAGTAAGATCATCAAATATGAAAGACTATGGAGGTTTTACAAGAGATTTCTCTACCCAGATGTTGTTCGGAGCTAATGAAGTAGAACTTGGTAAACAGTGGGCTAATAATGAACTTATTACTAATTTAAACGAGACTTATGAGCCATTTGGAGCTTTGAGGCGAGGAGAGCACATTACAATTTTAATAAAACAAACTAATAAGAAGTTTCCCGGAGAATTTTTAGGAAGATTGGTATTAGGAGTTGAGGATGGAGAAATCAAGGTCTTCGGTGCAACAATTTACTAATTCAAAAAAAACAATTATTCTCAATAATAGTTTGACAATTTTTCTACTAGGTGTATTGAAGGTTTAGAGATGCACCTTTCAAATATAAAAATCCCACAAAAAATTTTAAACAAAAAAACTACTTTTATAAAAACAGGGATTTTTTCAGCAATAGTAGCATGTTGGAGTGTCATCCTAGTTGGAACGTTTTTAACTTTTAAATAATAAAAATTAAAAGTTTTATTTTGAATGGAAGTTTTTTTACCTATAGCTGAAGTATTTATTAATCCAGTTGAAATACTTTTGTTAAGTGCAATAGTTGGAGTGCTATCAGGTTTATTTGGTGTTGGTGGAGGCTTTTTAATGACACCATTTTTAATTTTTATGGGCGTTCCACCAGCTTATGCTGTAGCCAATGAAGCAAATAATATTCTAGCTACCTCAGTTTCAGGATCTACTACCCATTATCTAAAGAATACCCTTGATTACAAGATGGGTTTCATGATTGTAATTGGTGGATCAATAGGTACTGCTCTAGGTATTTATACATTTACATATTTTAAAGACATTGGAAAAATAGATACAGTTATCTCTTTAGCTTATATGTATATACTTGCAATAATTGGTACATTAATGTTGGTTGAAAGCTTAGGGGAGATCGATAAAGCAAAAAAAAATGTTGTCGAAAGAAAAAAACTTCATGTCCATTATTGGATACACGGTCTTCCTTTTAGAATGCGGTTTCCAAAATCTAAATTATATGAGAGTATATTTACCCCTATTGTAATTGGATTATTAGTTGGTTTTATAGCTGCTATAATGGGAATAGGTGGAGCATTTATTTTAGTACCAGCTATGATCTACTTAATTAAGATGCCAACTAAATTAGTGCCAGGAACCTCGTTATTTGTGACTATTTTTGTAAGTGTGATAGTTACATTTTTGCACTCTTTTAACTATGGCTCAATTGATTTAATGCTAGTAGTTTTGCTAGTGGTTGGATCAATTGTAGGTGTTCAAGTAGGTCAAAAACTTGGAGAACAAATTGATAGCTCGGGATTAAAAGCTTTATTAGCAATTTTATTACTAATCGTTGGTATAGCAATTGCTTATGATACTTTTTTTGCAGAGGAAATTAAAAATGAGACAATGAAAATGACAAATCAAGATTTAAATTTCTTTTCTAGTTTTATAAAAGACTTTTCAAAAGATATGCCATTCTTTTATGGATTATTTTCAATCTTGTTTGCGGTTATTCTTGGAATTGGTGCAGCTTTTATTAGAAGATTTTTGTCTATAATGAGAAAAAAATATCTTATAAAACCAACAAAGTAATTTTACGCACTTCTATAAAGTTTAGTCATAACAAATTCTCTATGACCTAAGGCTTCAGCACAAGTTAATCTTCCGTTAGCAACTCTGAGTGTCGTTTCAATCAATTTATCACCTGCTTCAGACATATTCATTTCTCTTGAAAGTATTTTAGAAACATCACAATCAATGTGTTCACCCATTCCTTTTACAGTTAAAGGATTTGCAGTCAATTTCACAACAGGCTCAATTGGATTTCCTACAATATTACCTTGTCCAGTTGGAAATAAATGGATATTGAAACCTGCAGCAGCTTGAAGAGTAACACATTCTGCAGCAGCAGATGAGGTATCCATAAAATAAAGTCCTTTACCTTTTTTTGGTTCTTCAGCAGGTTCAAGCACATCAACAAACTTACAATTTCCAATTTTTTGAAAATTTCCAAATGCCTTCTCCTCAATTGTAGTTAATCCACCTGCAATATTTCCTGCAGTAGGCTGACTTTCTGAAAGATCATCTGTTGCTTCCTTCAAAATAAAATCATTATAAGCACTCCATGTTTTCATGAATTTTTCTGATGCTTCTTTAGTTGCTCCTCTTGTTGCACAAACTTTTTCAGCACCTGTAAGTTCTGATGTTTCACCAAAACACAAATGAACTCCTAAAGGCTCAAGTTTATCCATTAAATTTCCAACAGTTGGATTGGCCGCTAAACCTGATGTAGTATCAGACTCACCACATTTTACAGATATCCATAAATCACTAATCGGACACTCCTCTCTTTGTTTTTCTGATGCCCACATAACAAATTCTTGAGCTTTTTTTGAAGCTTTCATCACAGTACCAATATCTCCAGTACGTTCGATATGGAAACCTTCAACAGGCTTACCAGTTTTAGCTATACCATCTACAATTTTTTTAGTCCATTTAGGCTCAATACCTATCACAATAACTGCAGCTACATTTGGATTACTACCGGTTCCAATCATTGTCCTAAAATGTAATTCAAGATCTGCACCAAATTGAAGTCTTCCATAAGAGTGGGGTAGAGCAATCGTGCCTTTTATATTATTTGATACTGCTTCTGCGCACGCATTTGAGATATCATCCACCGGTAAAATTATCACATGATTTCTAGTGCCCGCTCTTCCATTCTCTCTTTTATAACCTAGAAAACTTTTTGGAATTTTCATAATATTACCACTTCTTTGTTTTGACATTATGA
>CACFGT010000020.1 GCA_902565935.1 uncultured Pelagibacteraceae bacterium | reverse complement strand
GTGATACTCCAATTAAAAACGAAAGAATTAAAAAAGTTTTTAAATCTATTTTAAACTCTAATCTAAATTTTTTTACTTCAAATAAAATTGCCAAAGGAATAATAGCTAAAAATCCAACAAAAAACCTTACTGCATTAAAAGTAAAAGGGCCTATATCATCCATGCCAGTATCTTGAGCAATAAATGTAGTCCCCCAAATAAAAGTACACAATAAGGCGCTAAAAAGTGATGTAGTTTTTGACATAACTTGGATTAAACAGCTAACTTATAAGCAAAATTTTTACCTAAATTTTCTTTTAAATCATTATTAAAACGAGCTGCCTCAGCCCCATCAATTATTCTATGGTCGTAAGATAAGGACAAAGGTAAAATTACTCTTGTTACAAATTTACCGTCTAAAAAGATTTGTTTTTTTTCAGATTTTCCCACACCCAAAATTGCAACTTCAGGAAAATTTATAATCGGTGTAAAAAAAGAACCACCAATTCCTCCTAAACTTGTTATTGTCATTGAACCACCAAATAATTCTTTTTTATCAATTTTAAGATTTCTACATTGATCACTTAATTTTTTAAGTTCCGAACTTATAATATTTATATTTTTATTGTCAGCATTTCTTAGTTTAGGAACCATCAAACCATGAGGTGTATCTACAGCAATACCAACATGGAAATATTTTTTTACTGTCATTTTACCCTCATCAATTTCATCGATCGAACTATTAAAATTTGGAAATTTTTTTAATGATGCGGTCAAAGCTTTAACAATAAAGGCCAAAGGTGTAATTTTTTTCTTTTCGCCTGTATATATATCAGTTAAAGATGTTCTAAATTCCTCTAATTCAGTGATATCTGCCTCATCATGGTTGGTCACATGAGGAATATTGGTCCATGAATTCATTAAATATTTTGATGAAAGTTTCTTAACCCTTGGAATATCCTTAATTTCTACTTCCCCAAAATCAGAGTGTGCATATTCTTGTTTAAGTTTTTCATTGTTTTTAATTTCAGGTTTTGGAATTTCATAAGTTTTTGATGCTACAAATAACTTAATATCATTTTCACTAACCCTGCCTTGACGTTGACTACCAGCCACACGATCAATATCTACACCTAATTCTCTTGCAAATTTTCTTACTTTCGGTGATGCTGCAGTTTTTC
This sequence comes from uncultured Pelagibacteraceae bacterium, assembly GCA_902565935.1. GTDB lineage: Bacteria > Pseudomonadota > Alphaproteobacteria > Pelagibacterales > Pelagibacteraceae > Pelagibacter. The sequence goes on along the minus strand of CACFGT010000020.1, from coordinate 11,172 downwards.
CTGAGAAGTCTTTAACTATTAGATTTTGAGGATTAGATTTTTGTTTAACCTCTCCTTTTTTTTCTTCATTGATTATTTTTGGTTGTGGGATTGAGGGTTTTTTTTCAACTTCTTTCTCTTTAATCTCTAATTCTAAAATATCAGAGCCTTCAGATACCTTGTCACCAATTTTTACTTTTAATGAAGAAACTATTCCACTTTCTGTTGAGGGGATCTCTACACTCGATTTATCACTTTCGATAGTAATAAGAGGATCGTTCCTCTGAATTTCTTGTCCATTTTTGATTAAAACCTCAATAACTTCTACATCTTTAAATTCACCAATATTAGGAACTTTAATATTTTTTTTTGACATCCTATAGTTTAGTTGGCATTGGTTTATTTGGATCGATTTTATATTTTTTTACAGCCTCTGTAGCATATTTAGATGCTATTAATTGCTCTTTAGCTAATACACTCAATCCATATGTTACAACATGTTCTTTATCTACTTCAAAAAATTTTCTTAAATTTTTTCTTGTATCACTTCTACCAAATCCATCTGTCCCTAAAGAATAAAAGCTTTTGTTTACGAAAGGTCTGATTTGATCAGAGTTCATTCTCATATAATCAGAAGCAGCCAAAACTGGTCCCTCTGTTTTACCTAAGCATTTTTCAACGAAAGATTTTTTTTGTTCTTTATCTGGATTTAAAAGATTATATCTCTCTACCTCTAAACCATCTTTTCTTAATTCATTAAAACTAGTTATGCTCCAAACTTCACTATCTATTTGGTATTCTTTTTGAAGTATTTCTGCACCTGCAATCATTTCTCTTAAAATTGTGCCAGATCCTAAGAATTGAATTTTTGTTTTTTTAAATTTACTGAATTCTTTTATTTTATACATACCTCGTAAAATTCCTTCTTCACAAGATTTGTCTGATGGCATTGCAGGATGAGGATAATTTTCATTCATAGTTGTAATGTAGTAAAAAATATTCTCTTTCTTTTCATGCATCCTTTTTAATCCTTCTCTAAAAATAATTGCTAATTCATAATGAAATGTGGGATCGTAAGATACACAATTAGGAATTGTTGATGCCATAAGATGACTATGGCCATCTTGGTGTTGTAAACCTTCTCCAGCTAAAGTTGTTCTTCCAGCTGTAGCACCAATTAAGAATCCTCTCGACTGACTATCAGCTCCCGCCCATGCAAAATCTCCAATTCTTTGAAAACCAAACATAGAATAAAAAAGATAGATAGGTATCATTTCAATATCATGATTAGTGTAAGAGGTTCCAGCAGCAATCCAAGAAGACATAGCACCAGCCTCCGTTATACCTTCCTCTAAAACTTGCCCACTTTTTTCCTCTCGGTAAGAACTCAATTGTGCAGAATCCTCAGGCTCATATTTTTGTCCCTCATGTGCATAAATTCCCACTTTTTGAAAAAAACCTTCCATACCAAAAGTTCTAGCTTCATCTGGAATAATAGGGACTAGTCTTGGAGCAACATTTTTATCTCTTAACAGATTTGTTAACATTCTAACTAATGCCATTGTAGTAGACATTTCTTTTTTTCCAGTTGACTCCTTCATATTATCAAAAATATCTTTAGGAGGAGCTTTTATTGGTTTTGCATATGTGGTTCTTTCTGGGATAAACCCTCCTAATTGAAGTCTTCTATCTTTGATATATTTTATTTCTGGGGAATTTTGATCTGGTTTATAATATTCAATATTTTTTACCTGTTGATCTGTTAAAGGAACATCGAATCTATCCCTGTAGTACATTAAATCGTCAACATCTAATTTCTTGGTTTGGTGGGTAGTATTTACACTCTCTCCACTTTTACCCATTCCATAGCCTTTAATAGTTTTAGCAATTATCACTGTTGGACTACCAATATTTTTAGATGCTTTATCGTAAGCAGCATAAACTTTATGTGGATCATGCCCACCTCTATTTAACCTCCAAATATCTTTATCTGAAAGACTTGAGACGAGTTCTTGAGTTTCTCTATATTTTCCAAAAAACTTTTCTCTCACATAAGCTCCATTTCGAGCTTTCATAGCTTGATATTCACCATCAACAGTTTCATTCATAGTTTTAACTAAATGACCTGTTTTATCATTTGCTAAAAGTGGATCCCAATAAGAACCCCATATTACTTTAATTACATTCCATCCAGCTCCACGAAAGATACCCTCTAATTCTTGGATTATCTTTCCATTGCCACGTACGGGTCCATCTAATCTTTGTAAATTACAATTTACAACAAATATTAAATTATCTAATTTTTCTCTAGCAGCCAAACCAATGGCACCTAGTGATTCTGGCTCATCCATTTCTCCATCACCTAAAAATGACCAAACTTTTCTACCCTCGTCTTTTATTAAGCCTCTGTTAATTAAATATTTCATATACCTTGCTTGATATATGGCCAACATTGGTCCGAGCCCCATTGAGACAGTTGGGAATTGCCAGAAATTTGGCATTAACCAAGGATGAGGATATGATGATAATCCTCCTGGGTTTACTTCTTGTCTAAAACTATCTAATTGTTTTGAATTAAGCCTTCCCTCTAAATAAGCTCTAGCATACATACCTGGTGCACTATGACCTTGAAAATAAATTAAGTCCCCACCAAATTTATTATTTTTTGCTCTCCAAAAATGATTCATTCCAACATCATAAAGAGTTGCTGCAGATGCAAATGTTCCAATATGACCACCAAGTTCAGGAAATTTTTTATTAGCTCTAACTACCATCGCAGCTGCATTCCATCTTATTAGTGACCTTATCCTTCTCTCAATATTTTGATCACCATTAGATTTTTTTTCCTCACTTACTGGTATTGTATTTATATATGGAGTATTTTGTGTATATGGAATGTTAGCACCTTCCATATAAGCTTTATTAATTAATTCTTTGATTAAATAATGAGCTCTATGATTACCATCCTTTTCAATAACAGCAGATAGAGACTCCAACCATTCACTTGTTTCTAATGGATCAATATCTCCATCTTTTGAAAACTGAATTTCAGATTTTTCTTTTTCAATTTTTTCAATTTTTGGTCTTTGTTTTTTTTCTAATTCTAAAGCTTTTTCTGCCTCTTTAATTAGATTTTCTGTATTTTTAGGAACTTCTTTAGCTAAATCTGAAATTTTTTCCTTATTTGTAATGTTTATTAATAAATCTCCTTTTGAAACTTTATCTCCAACTTTTACATTTATCGAGTCTACCTTACCTGAAAATATAGAGGGTACCTCAACACTTGATTTATCACTTTCAATAGTAACTACAGGATCATTTTTTTCAATTTCTTGACCCTCTTTTACCAAAATTTCAATTACCTCCACATTCTCAAAATCACCAATATCCGGAACTAATAATTTTTCAGTCATTTGTTTAAGGCTTATACACCATAAAAGTTACTTATCTTCTAATTCTAACACATTATGTCCAATTTTTTGACATTCTTTAAGTACATGCTTCAAAAATGATTAAAAAGTTATTAAATTTACTTATTCAGCCAAAAGTTAGCACATGTATAGATGCTAAAACTTGGATACAAAAAATTTTATTAGAAGAGAAATACGGAAAAATTAATTCCTAAATTCTCTCTATACACAAAGCTATACCCATCCCTCCTCCAATACAAAGAGACGCACAACCTTTATCTTTTTTTTGTTTAATCATTTCATGTATTAATGTTACTAGTATTCTTGCTCCAGAAGCTCCAATAGGGTGTCCAAGCGCTATGGCTCCACCATTTACATTTACTTTTTTTAGCTCAATACCTAATTCCTTAATTACTGCAATACTTTGTGAAGCAAAAGCCTCATTAATTTCAAACAAATCAATATCTTCTATGTTCCACTTGGCTTTATGAGTTGCTTTACGTACAGCGTCTATAGGCCCAAGACCCATTAAAGAAGGTTCCACTCCAACTGAACTCCATGAAACTATCCTGGCCAGCGGTTTAATAGATTTTTTTTTTGCCTCCTCTGAAGTAGTTAATAATAAAGCAGCAGCCCCATCATTTATTCCAGATGAATTTCCAGGTGTAACTGTTCCATCTTTTAAAAAAACAGTCTTTAATTTTTCTAAATCTGAAATATTTATGCCTATTCTCGGATGTTCATCTTTACTCAAAATTATTCCATTTTGATTAATCTTTATAATTTCATCCTTAAATTTATTTTGATTGATTGCATTTTCTGTTTTTTTTTGAGACAAAAATGCAAATTCATCTTGGTCTAGTCTGGAAATATTAAATTTTTGTGCAATATTTTCTGCTGTTATTCCCATATGATAATTGTTAAAAGCATCTAATAATCCATCATTAATCATTGTATTTATCAAATTGTCTTTTGAAATATGTATTTTATCTTTATAAAAAATTGAGTGAGGAGTTATTGACATATTTTCTTGTCCCCCAGATATTATATTTTTTGCCTCACCTAATTTAATAGATTGATAACCAGATATTACAGCTCTAAGACCAGATCCACATACTTGATTTATAATATGTGCTGGTTTTGAAATCGGTATACCGGCGTGGACTGCAGCTTGTCTTGCTGGGTTTTGTCCGGCACCCGTAGTTAATACTTGACCCATTATTACCTCGTCAATTTCATTACTGCTAAATTTTGATTGTTCTAAAATACCTTTAATAATTATTGATCCAAGTTCATGAGATTTGATATTTTTCAATGCTCCATTATATGTGCCAATTGGTGTTCTAAGTGCACATACAATGACCACTTCTTTTGATTTTTCAGTCATAAAATATTAAATTTAAATATAATAAAAATAAATATACTATAATAGAATAAGAAATTAAATGCACCTGTAGCTCAATTGGATAGAGCGCTTGGCTACGGACCAGGAGGTTCTGGGTTCGACTCCTAGCAGGTGCACCACGAAGGAAATTTATGTTTGATTGGCTTATAAATGCTTCTCTTCAGAGATCAGTCATTTACTTTTTTGTGATAATTTTTATTATTATATTAATCTTAACTTTTATATTGTAAAAAAATGTCAAATAAATTTGAACAAATAAGTTTGAAACCAGGTTTCATGAAACATAACGGTGGTGTTATGTTTAGAAATATTTCTGACTCTGAATACGAATTTAAATCTTCTATCAATGAAAATCATTTGAATGCAGCTGGTATTACCCATGGAGGATATTTGTCAGCTTTAGTGGATGCTGGAGCTGGAACAGCTGCTCATCGATCAGCAGATAATGCCCCATGTGTAACTATTTCTTTAGATCTTAAATTTATTGGTGCTTCAAAATTAGGTGATGAAATAATTGGGAATGTAAAAATTTTAAAAAAAACTAAAACGTTAGTTTTTTTATTTTGTGAATTAAAAACTAATAATAAAATTATAACCTCTGCATCAGGAGTTTGGAAAATATTAAAAAATAAGCCTTAGAAACTGAGTGCAGGTGGATAAAATATTTTAAAAATAATTGATGTAGAAATAATTTTTATTATGCTAAAATGATTTCTCACAATTGGTAAAATGAGAACTTTTAATCTTACGATTCGGTCATGTTTTAGACTATTTTTGTTCTTTAACACTAACAACATCTTGTAGGTAAAAAAAAAGATATACCAAAGATAGAAATGAGAAAAAATAAAATAACCGCAGTTCTAGGTCCAACTAATACTGGTAAAACTCATTTAGCTATTGAGACAATGCTCTCATTTGACAGTGGCATGATTGGTTTTCCTCTAAGATTATTAGCTAGAGAGGTTTATGACAAAGTGGTTAAAAAAACCAGTATTAATAAAGTTGCCTTAATAACAGGTGAAGAAAAAATCATTCCATTAGATGCGAAATATTTTCTTTGTACAGTAGAATCTATGCCAGTTGATAAAGAATTAGATTTTGTTGCAGTTGATGAAATTCAGATGTGTTCGGATCATGAACGTGGACACATTTTTACCGATAGATTATTAAATTCACGAGGTAATAAGTTAACGATGTTGATGGGATCAAATACTATTAAAAATATTATTTCAAAATTAAATGAGGATGTGGAATTTGTTAATAGAGAAAGATTATCAAAGCTCTCTTACGTAGGACATAAAAAAATTTCCAGAATTGATAGAAAGACAGCCATAATTGCTTTTTCTTCTGAAGAAGTTTACGCGATAGCAGAGCTAATTAGAAGACAAAAGGGTGGAGCTGCTATCGTAATGGGTTCTCTGAGTCCGAAAACAAGAAATGCTCAAGTTGACCTTTATCAATCAGGCGATGTTGATTTTTTGGTTGCAACTGATGCAATTGGTATGGGTATAAATATGGATTTAAATAATATATATTTTTCAAATCTCAAGAAATTTGATGGAAAAAAATTAAGGAAATTAAATTTATCAGAAATCGGTCAGGTTGCTGGAAGAGCAGGAAGATATCTTAATGATGGAAATTTTGGTATAACTGGTCAATGTAAAGAAATTAATGCAGAAGAAGTTGATTTATTAGAAAACCATAAATTTGAAAATATTCAAAATCTTTTCTGGAGAAATTCAGATTTAGATTTTAATAATCCTCGATCATTAATTAGTTCTTTAGATAAAAAGCCACTGTATGGATGGCTTAGAAAAATACATGAATGTGAAGATGAAAAAGCTCTCAAATTTTTTTTAAGAGATAAAAGTTTTGAGAATATTAATTTCAACAAAGAAAAATTAAGTTTATTATGGGAATGTTGTCAAATACCTGATTTTGTAAAAAAAACATATGGTAATCACTATGATGTAATTAGAAATGTCTTTAATTACTTAAATAGTCAAAATGGCAAAATTTCAGATGATTTTATGCATCTACAGCTGATGAAACTAAACAAATTAGAGGGAAATGTTGATTCTTTATCAAATAGAATTGCAAATGTTAGAACTTGGTCTTATGTTTCAAATAAAAATAATTGGGTAGAAAATCAATTTTATTGGATAGAAAAAACAAAATTATTAGAAGACAAACTCTCAGATAGACTTCATGAAGAACTTACAAAAACTTTTATTGACAAAAGAGCAAGTGTTCTTGCTAGAGGTTTAAAACAAGACATGGAATTTGAAACAAAAATTTTAGACAATAATGATGTAATTATTGATGATCAATTTATTGGGAAAATTAATGGTCTGAAATTACAACTAGATTTAAAAAAGGGGTCTCTTGAAACAGATGTAAAATCTCTCAAGAAAGCAGCTAGGAAAACAATAGGTCCTGAGCTAAATAAAAGGATAAAACTAATAATAGATACTGGGCTTATAAAGATAAAAGATGATTTCAAAATTTATTGGAATGAATTTGCTATAGCAAGAATTTTACCTGGCAGAGATTATTTGTCACCTAAATTTGATTTAATTATTGACGATATTGTGGAACAAGATCAAAAACAAAAACTTATCCTTTTTATAGAAAAATGGATAAAGGAGAAAATTTCAATAATTTTAAAAAGCTTAATTGATTTAAAAAACCTAAAGGAAAAAAATTCCTCTGTTAAAGCATTGGCATACCAACTATATGAAAATAATGGTGTTTTAAAAAGAGAAAATGTTTATGAATATCTTAAAGATTTAGAACAAAACGACAGAAAAATTTTAAGAGACTTGGGTGTCAAATTTGGAAGGTATCACATATTTCTTTATAAATTAATAAAACCAGATACTGTTTCTTTGAGAACATTGCTTTGGAAAAATTATCATCAAAAATACTTTAATCTAAAACCGCCAACTTTTGGTTTGAATTTTTTAGATAACAACAAAATAAAGAATAAAAATTTTATGTTATTATGTGGATTTGAAAGTTTTGATAATTTTTATGTAAGAATTGACATTTTAGAAAGATTATTCATGCAAATAATTAATTCAGATACTCAAAAAATGAAAAATAAACAAATTAAGATGATTCCTGAAATGCTAAATTTGTTAGGATGTAGCAAAGATAACTTTAAAAAACTTCTTCGAAACATGAACTATAAAGTTTTTCAAAAAGATGAAGATACATTTTTTACTTATGCCCCTAAAAAAGTTAAAAGAAAAATATTCAATAAAAAAACCGAAAAAGAAAGTCCCTTTGGTGTCTTAAGAAATTTAAATTTAAGTTAAATTATATGTTTTTTAAAAAGAATAATAATATAAGTGATAGCGAAGATTTAGTTAAAGTATGTGCATTATTAGTACATGCAGCAAAAATTGATGAAAATTACTCTACTGAAGAAAAAAATATAATAAAAAAAATTATAAATGAATTTGATAAAAAAAATAAAAATATTGATGATATTTTAAAAAAGGCTGAACAAATAGAAGCAAATTCTATCCAAATACTGGATTTTACAAAAGAAGTTAAGAATATGTCACACGAAAACAAAATTAAAATTGTAGAAACTTTATGGAAAATTATCTATTCAAATCAAAAAGCTGATATTTATGAAACAGGATTAATGAGAAAACTTGCAGGATTGCTTTACATCGACAGTAGAACTATGGGAAATATTAAAGAGAAAATTAAAAAAGAAATTTCTGAATGACATATATAGTAAATGATAAATGCATTAAGTGTAAATTAATGGATTGCGTTGAGGTCTGTCCAGTAGATTGTTTTTATGAAGGAAAAAATATGCTTGTAATTAAACCGGATGAGTGTATAGATTGTGGCGTTTGTGAACCAGAGTGTCCTGTTGATGCTATAACTGCAGATACTGAACCTGGTAGCGAAAAATGGTTAGAGATCAACAAAAAATATTCTGAAATCTGGCCTAATATAAACGAAAAAAAAGATCCCCCAGCGGATCACGATAAATATAAAAATGAAAAAAATAAGTTTGAAAAATATTTTAAAGAAAACCTTCAAAAAGAAAACTAAGAAAATTAAAAAGAAAGTAGCTAAAAAAGTAAAAAAATCTAGTAAGCTAATTGTAAGAAAATCTCAAATTAAAAGTTCTCAAAAAGGAAAAAAGAGTATCACAAGAAAAATATCAAAATCTGCCCCTAAAAAGAATAATGATGTAAAAAATGAAAATTTAAGAATTTCAAAAAATAATGAGGTAAAACCAGAAATAAAAAAAGTTAAAAAACAAGAAACTGAAAAAAAGGAATATAAAGTAAAAGATTACGTTGTTTATCCTAAACATGGTGTAGGTCAGATTACCGAATTTAAAAAAATTAATATCGGTGGAATTGATGTTGAAACTTATATTATTAAGTTTGAGAAAGATAAAGCTAACGGAATGGTCCCTGTAAACAAACAAACACATTTAAGACCTTTGGCAACAATAAATCAAGTGAACAAATGTATTTCAATTCTAAAAAGTAAACCCAAAATTAAAAGATCAATGTGGAGTAGAAGAGCACAAGAATATGAAGCTAAAATATCATCTGGAAAAATTTATGAATTAGCAGAAGTGGTAAGAGATCTTAATAAAGGAGATGATCTAATGGTTGATCAATCATATAGCGAAAGACAACTTTTTGAAAAAGCTTATGAAAGAATTCTAACAGAATTTCAAGTAATCTTGAATATCTCATATGAGGATACTCAAAAAAAATTGGATAAAGCACTTAAAAGAAATCTAGAAGCCCAACAACCTAAAAATGTTCCACCGATAACTAAAAGTGCATCAACAGAAATACAGGAAGAAGATCAGGTATCTGATAATGATGAATCACTTGAGGGATAAAAAAAACGCCTCTCACACATAAAGTTATGAGAAGCGTTTTTAATAAAGAATACTAAGTTATTATCTTCTTCTTCTTTTTTTAGCTTTTTTCTTAGCTTTTTTCTTAGCCTTCTTTGCTTTTTTTCTTCTCTTAGGCATCTTTAGCTCCCTTTTTAGTTAAACGAATCAAATTGATTCGCTGATATGTTATTTTTATTTTTTTATATACGTTATGTCAATTCTTAAATTAACTTAAAATTTTTTAAGAAAATTAAAAAATAAAAAATTAAATTGCTTAGTTGATATGACTAAAAAAGATAGTGTTTATGCGTTAAATAATCAATTAACTTAATTAGATTAATAAAGATTTTCCAATTCCTTTTTGTATTTTTCTAAAATTTTTTTTCTTTTTAATTTTAAAGTTGGTGTTAACATCCCATTTTCAATTGTAAATTCCTCTTTAATTAATTTAAATTTTTTAACTTTTTCAATTAAAGATAAACTTTTATTTAAATTTTCTAAATAAAATTCAATTTCTTTTTTATTTTCTTCAGTTTCAGTTACAATTAATGCAACTAAATAAGTTTTTTTATCTCCATAAACTAAACTTTGCTTAATTTTTTCATTTAAACACAATAAATTTTCAATTTTAGATGGAGAAATGTTATCTCCGCCGAGGTTAACTATTATTTCTTTTTTTCTATCAGTTATCTTTAAATTACCTTCCTTAGTTATTTCACCAATATCACCTGTATGTAGCCAACCATCTTTTAAAATATCATCGGTTTCTTTTTTCATATTCCAATAACCAAGCATAACGTTTTCACCCTTAACCAGGATTTCACCATCATCAGCAATTTTTACTTTATTAGTTTTAAAAGGCGGACCAACTGTTTCAATTTTGATATTTCCAGGGATATTACAGCTTACAACAGGCGAGGTCTCTGTTAAGCCATATCCTTGTAAAGTTGGTAAGCCTATAGAATTCAAAAATTCCCCTATTTTTTGGTCTAATGCTCCACCACCGGATACAAAGGCTTTTAAATCTCCACCAAACTGCTTTTTAATTTTTTTTCTCACCAAAATCTCACAAAAAAAATCTATCATTTTTTCCTTAAAACTTAATTTTTGTTTGTTTAAATTTTTAGTTCCCATCAAAATTGTATTTTCTATCAATTTTTTTTTGAACCCTTTTTGTTTTGAAAAATTCAGGAAAATTTTATTATATAAATTTTGATAAAATCTCGGTACAGCAGTCATAATAGTAGGTTTTGCCACAGCCATATTTGATAGCAATTTTTCTAAACTTTCAGCATAATAAATTTTTGCTCCTAATAATATTTGTACATATTGAACAGTATGTTCATATGAATGAGATAATGGTAGCCAAGTCAAAAAAACTGGTTTTTTATTTTTTATTAATGAGTCTAAAATTTCTTGTGCACCTTCACAATTTGATAAAATTCCCCCATGGCTTAACATTACTCCTTTAGGATTTCCAGTAGTTC
>CACFGT010000019.1 GCA_902565935.1 uncultured Pelagibacteraceae bacterium | reverse complement strand
AAAACTTAAAATCAATGTATTAAAAATGAAAAAGATACTTTTATTTAAAGAACTTAATTTTAAAAAATTTGTAAATATAAATAAAAGTAAAACTAAAGATACCTTTTGAATAAGAATAAAAAATATTTCTAAATAACGTGTTAAACCAATACTTGTTTGATCAAAAATTTTCCAAATTAACTTTGAGGATATAGTTTCAAAAAAAATACCAACCGTTACAAAAGATCCAGACCACAATGATCCATCTAATGAACTTTTATAAGCTGAACTTAATCTTTGACCCTCGTGAAAACTATCCAGTTTATGAACTGGGAAAGAAACAGACAAAAACTCTAAAAAAATTGGTATTAAAATTAAAAAAAAGATAATCCAAGATAATTCTTCATCTTTTTCTGAGGTATATACATTATTAGAAAAAATGTTTTTTATTTTAATTGAAAAATTTTTTTCAAAATAAAGTTTTGTTAAAAAATAAAATGATAAAGGGATTAAAATAAATACTATGTATCTAAATATATCATTTAAAGCATTGAAATTTTTTTCGGAATAAATGCCAATTATACCATTATCTAAGTAATCAAACTCTATATGGTCCCACAAAAAGAATGCTAAACAAAAAGAAATGATTATATTTAATATAATAACTAATGTTTCTTTTTGAAATGTCATTAATACCGTTTTAAAGTTTATTATGAGTTTATCAATAATAATACCAGTACATAATGAGATCAAACAACTAAAAGTAACAATTAAAAAGTTACTTACTCTTAAAAAAAAAATTAACTTTGAAATAATATTTATTGATGATTTTAGTTTTGATGGATCTTATGAAATGATTAAAAAATTTCAGAAACACTCAAACTTTATTAAAGTTTTTAAAAATCCAAAAAAAGGCCTTGGTTCAGCTATTGAAACTGGAATAAAAAAATCAAAGAAAATCTATACCTGTATTTTTATGTGTGATTTATCTGATGATACAAATGACATAGTTAAATATTATAATACTATTAAAAAAAATAAGAAATTAGATGCAGTCCTTGGAACAAGGTTCTCAAAAGACTCGAAGGTTACTAATTATCCATTCTTAAAATTATTTCTTAATAGATTAGCAAATAATATCATAAAACTAATTTTCTTTTCAGATTACAATGATTTTACTAATGCTTTTAAAATTTATAAAAGAAAAACTCTCATAAAATTACTGCCTATAGTCTCTGAAAATTTTAATGTTTTTTTAGAACTACCATTAAAAATTGTTACACGAAATTATTTTTACAAAATAATTCCAATCAATTGGAGTGGACGGAAAATTGGTGTTTCAAAATTTAAAATTAAAGAAATGAGTTCAATGTATATATTCACTTTATTTTATTGTTTATTTGAAAAGATACTATTAAATAAGAAGCGTAGATGAAAATATTAGTAACAGGGGGGTGTGGATTCGTTGGAGCAAATATTTGTTTAGATCTTAAAAGAAAACATTCAGTTTATTCTTTAGACAATCTTTCTCGAAAAAGTTCTATAATAAATTTAAAAAAATTAAAAGAAAACAAAATAAAAAATTATAAATTTGATATATTTGATTTCAAAAAATTTTCAAAATTACCAAAATTTGATTTAATTATAGATTGTTGTGCGGAAGCTGCAGTTGAAGTCTCTAGAAAAGATATTGATAAAGTATTTAATACAAATCTAGTTGGAACTTTTAATTTATTGAAAAAATCCAAAAAAGATAAATCAAAAATAATTTTTATTTCCTCTAGTAGAGTAAATTCGATTGAAAAAATAAATGAAATCATAAAAGATAAAAAGATTAAAAAAAAAATTAAAATTAAAAAAAAGATTAATGAAGAATTTGATACTCTAAAACCAAAATCTTTTTACGGCTATACTAAATTTGCATCCGAGTTGATGATCGAAGAATTTTCTTATGCTTTTGGATTAAAATATTTGATTAATCGTTGTGGTGTAATATCCGGACCTATGCAATTTGGAAAGCAAGATCAAGGTTTTGTTAGTTTGTGGATATGGCATCATTACAGAAAAAAAAACTTAAGTTACATTGGTTATGGTGGAAATGGGAATCAATTAAGAGATGTTCTTCATATTGACGATCTTTTGAGATTGATTAACATTCAAATTAAAAATTTTAATAAGATTTATAATAAAAAGTTTTGTGTGGGAGGTTCAACTAAAAGCTATACCTCTCTTAAAGGTCTAACTATTATATGCGAAAAAATAACTGGAAATAAAATTAAATTTAAGAGACAAAGAAAAACCAGTATTTATGACATTCCCTATTATCTAACTGACAATTATTATATTACAAAAACTTATAAATGGTCGCCAAAAAAAAATATTATAAATATTGTGAAAGATACCTACAAATGGTTAATAGAAAATAAAAAAGAGCTTATAAAAACTCATAAATAAAAGATGTCAATTGTTATAATCACTGGTGCTAATGGTCTTGTAGGTTCAGAAGCTGTAAGTTTTTTTTCAAAAAAAAAATATACAGTAATTGGTATTGACAATAACTTAAGAAAATTTTTTTTTGGAGAAGATGGATCAACTTCATGGATAAAAAGAAAAATTATTAAAGAAAACAAAAATTATATTCATCATAATATTGATATTAGAAATTCACAAGCTCTAGACAAGTTATTCAAAAGATATAAAAATAATATTTCTTTAATAATTCATTGTGCGGCGCAGCCGTCACATGATTATGGTAAAAATTATCCTAAAATTGATTTTAATGTAAACGCTACTGGAACATTAAACTTATTAGAATTAACTAAAAAATACTGTTCAAATTCGCCATTTATTTTTATGTCTACTAATAAAGTTTATGGAGACAATCCTAATAAACTAAAAATACTTGAAAAAAGAACAAGATATGAGTTATCAAAAAAGAACAAATTTTATAATGGTGTTAATGAAAAATTATCTGTTGATGACTGTACTCATAGTTTTTTTGGTGTATCAAAGATATATGCTGATTTAATAGTCCAAGAATACGGAAGAAACGTAGGTTTAAAAACTGTTTGTTTTAGAGCCGGTTGTATTACCGGACCTAATCATAGTGGAGCAAAACTTCATGGATTTTTATCTTACTTGGTAAAACAATCTTTGTTAAAAAAGGAATACACAATTTTAGGTTATAAAGGCAAACAAGTAAGAGATAATTTACATAGTTTTGATTTAATAAATTGCTTTTGGGAATATTTTAAGAAACCAAAAAAGGGGATGGTGTACAATATAGGTGGTGGTAGATTTTCAAATTGTTCAATTCTAGAAGCTATTTCTGAAATTGAATATATAGCAAAAATAAAAATTAAAAGAAAATTTATCAAACAAAATAGAATTGGTGATCATATTTGGTATATTACTGATAATAAAAAATTTAAAAAAGACTATCCAAACTGGAAACAAAAATATAATACTAAAAAAATTATTAAAGAATTAATTTTAAACTCATAGTTTATGCTTTCGAATAAAGAAATAGTTTGTCCAAATAATCTCTTGGATTTAGCCCATAAAAAAAAAGGAGTTAGAGCTGGAATTGTTAATGCTGGGAAACCTTTGCCAATGCTGTCAGTTCAAGATGCGGTAAACGAAAATTTAATAGATCCAATTTTTATTGGAGATAAAAAAGAAATTTTAAAATGTGCTGAAACATTAAAATGGGATATTTCAAAATATGAGATAATTGATGAACCTGAAGAAAATAATACTGCAGCTATTGCTGCAAAACTTGCTAGTGAAGAAAAAATAAAAATTATTGTCAAAGGACATATTCATACTGATGTACTTATGAAAGAAGTGCTTAAGAGAGAATATAATTTATTAGGAAAAAAAAGATTAAGTCATATTTGGCATATGACTATTGATAAAGAAGACAAGCCATTAATAATCACTGATGGTGCTTTAAATGTGTTGCCAAATATTAAAACAAAAATGCATATTTTAAAAAATGTAATTGATTTTTCTAATCGGATAGGAATTGTAAAACCGAAAGTGGCAATATTATCAGCAACAGAAGAAGTGCTTGAGAGTGTGCCAAGTTCTGTTGAAGCTGAAGAATTGACCAAACTTGCAAAAAAAGAAAATTTAAATGCTGATGTTTTTGGACCATTGGCTTTTGATAATAGTATTTCAAAAAAATCTGCTGCAATCAAAGGTATAAAAAATGAAGTTGCGGGTATGGCAGATATTTTGTTAGTGCCAAGTGTCGAAACAGGCAATAGTCTTGTAAAAATGCTTATTTATTTTTGTGGTGCTTGTGCTGCAGGAGTAGTTGTAGGTGGAAAAATCCCTGTTGTAATTACCAGTCGATCTGATGAAGCACCAGCTAGATTAGCATCAATTGCAGCAGCAGTTGTAGCATTAGATTAATTGTATGATTGCAATAGAAGTAAAATTGTCTTAAATAACTTCTCAGTTAATCAATTAAATAATGACAATCACATATTTAAAAAAATCTCCTAAAACGTCATCAACCGATGACAATAAAACGACTGGAATTGTTCAAGACTTACTAAAAGATATTGAGAAAACTAAAGAGCAAGGATGTATTGATTTAACAAAGAAATTTGACAAATATACTGGTGAGATTGTTGTTTCAAAAGAAAGAATTGAAGAAATAAAAAAAACTTTAGATCAAAAAACAAAAGATGATATTCAATTTTCTTATGAGAGAGTAAGAAAATTTGCTGAAGCACAACTTAAAAATTATGGCCAAGATTTTGAAGTTGAATTATCCAATGGTTTATATGCAGGTCAAAAACTCATTCCCGTTAACACTGCTGGATGTTATATCCCAGGTGGAAGATATGCTCATATAGCCTCAGCAGTAATGAGTGTTACAACTGCAAAAGTTGCAGGAGTAAAAAATATTATTGCTTGTAGCCCGCCAAAAGAAGATGTAGGTGCCCACCCTACCATTGTTTATACTGCAGATCTTTGTGGAGCTGATGTAATATTAAATTTAGGTGGTGTCCCTGCGATAGCTGCAATGACAAATGGTTTATTTAAAAACCCTCCTGCAGATATAATTGTTGGTCCAGGAAATCAATTTGTTGCAGAAGCAAAAAGAATTTTATACGGCAAAGTTGGAATTGATTTGTTTGCAGGTCCAACTGAAATAGGAATTATTGCAGATGCAAAAGCTGATCCTGAAATTGTTGCGGTTGATTTAGTTGGTCAAGCTGAACATGGTTACAATTCACCTTGTTGGCTATACACAACTAGCAAAGAACTTGCAGAAAAAGTAATGAAAAGAGTTCCTGAACTTATTGCTGAACTCCCTGAAGTGCCTCGAACAAATGCTGATGCTGCTTGGAGAGATTACGGTGAGGTAATTCTTTGTGATACTGATGAAGAATTAGTAAAGATTAGTGATGAATACGCACCTGAACATTTAGAGGTTCAAACTGAAAATTTAAAATGGTTTCATGAGAGATTGACTAACTATGGATCATTATTTGTAGGTGAAGAGACTACTGTTGCTTATGGAGATAAATGTTCTGGTACCAATCATATTTTACCTACCAAAGGAGCTGGCAGATATACAGGTGGATTATTTGTTGGTAAATTTATTAAAACTTTAAGTTTTCAAAGAATGACAAAAGAGTCAACAAAACTTGTAGGAGCTGCAGCAGCTAGAATATCTAGATATGAAGGTATGGAGGCGCATGCAAGAACAGGTGATGTTAGATTGAGAAAATACGGATATTCTAATTAATCGTTTCCAAAACAACAAATATCGTAAGTAAACTCATAAAGCTTATTATAAATATATTTATTATTTTCCACACTTTATTACTTCTAGCATATTGAGATAGGTATTTAGATAAATACCCAATAACGAAAAAGAAAACAAAAGATGCTATTGAAGCACCTACTCCAAATAATATCTTTTGATTAAAAATAAAATTTTTAGAAAAATTTCCTAAGAAAAATACAGTATCTGAATAAACGTGTGGATTTAAGTATGTAAAACCAAGTGTCTTTAAAAAGATGTTAAATTTTGAAATATCTATGACTTCATTGTTAAAATATACATTGGAGTTGAAAGATTTAATTTTTGAATAGATAAAGTGAATCAAAAAAATTACTAAAAGAACATTGAAAATTAATTCAATGGTGTGATTAAAATATTGAATAAAGTAGTGAAAAAGAAATATTCCAAAAAATATTAATATTAAATCTGATGCTGAGCAGACAAAACAAACTAAGAAAATATGTTGTTTCTTTAAACCCTGCTCTATTACAAAAATATTTTGTGCACCGATAGCTAAAATTAGACTAAGACCTGTAAAGAATCCTAAAATTAGGAATTCCATTCAAATCTTAGTTTATTCTGCGTTAGCAGTTAACGTCTTAATCTCTAATATATTTTCGTTTGGATCTTTAACAAAAAAAGTTTCTTGCTCATACTTAGTGCCTTTAAATCTTAGATAAGGCTCATCATAGTACTTTGCACCTTTTTCTTTTAATCTTTTTTTAAGAGCATCAAAATCTTTTCTAGATAAATGAACTCCAAAGTGAGGAACGGAAACATTACCCATATCAACATCATGTCTTTCATTATCTAGTTTATGCTCACTTGCATGAAGTGTTAATTCATTTCCCCAAAAATCAACATCTGCCCACTCTTGAGCAGAATTATCTAATCTGCAACCAAGTGTTTCACTATAAAATTTCTTTGCTGTTTCTAAATCTCCACATGGAATAGCTAAGTGGAAACAATTTGTGTTTTTGTACATTTTAATCCTCTTTAAATTACGTATTTGGATACTATATAGAGTATATACTTTTTTTTATCAACTGTTAGAAAACTCAAAAAAAATGAATGATTTTTTACAATCTATAATTGACCGTGATCCTGCGGCAAAATCTAAGTTAAGTTTAATCTTAACTTACCCAGGTGTTAAGGCTATTTTTTTTCATAAAATTGCAAATTTTTTTGCGATAGCAAAATTTGATTTAGTTGCAAGAATCATTTCTCAATTTTCAAGATTTTTGACTGGAATAGAGATACATCCGAAAGCAAAAATTGGAAAAAATTTATTTATTGATCACGGTATGGGGGTTGTAATTGGTGAAACATCTGAAATTGGAAACAATGTAACAATTTATCATAATGTAACCTTAGGAGGTATTGCTCCAAGTATTAACGCTGACAATCAAAGAAATATGAAAAGGCATCCAACTTTAGAAGATAATGTTGTTGTTGGATCAGGTGCTCAAATCTTAGGACCAGTTACAATTGGAAAAAATTCATTAATCGGTGCTAATGCAGTAGTTACAAAAAATGTTCCTGAGAAATCAATAATGGTAGGCATTCCTGCAACAAGAGTTGGTGATGCTACAAAAGGATTTCAACCTTATGCTGTTACTGATAAAGATAAAGATTAATGACACAAATCAAAAATAACTTTATTGAGTCAATTGGGAACACTCCTTTAATCAAATTAAAAGCAGCCTCTGAAATAACTGGATGTAATGTTTATGGTAAAGCGGAATATCTTAATCCAGGTGGATCGGTCAAAGACAGGGCTGCACTTGCTTTAATAAAAGATGCACAGGAAAAAAAATTAATTTCAGAAGGTGGAATAGTTGTCGAAGGAACTGCAGGTAATACTGGAATTGGTTTATGTCTCTTAGGAAATTCTTTGGGCTACAAAACTATAATTGTTATGAATGATAACCAAACTCAAGAAAAAAAAGATACTCTAAAAAATATTGGTGCAGACCTAAGATTGGTACCACCCAAACCTTATAAAGATGATGGTAACTATGTAAAAGTTGCAGGTCGTCTAGCAGAGGAATTAAAAAGCACAAATAACAATGGGGTAGTTTGGGCAAACCAATTTGATAACACTGCTAACGCAAAAGGTCATTATGAAACGACTGGACCAGAAATTTGGGAACAAACTGATGGTAAAATAGATGGCTTTGTCTGTGCATCAGGAACTGGAGGCACCATCGGTGGTGTAAGTAAATTTCTAAAAGAAAAAAATAAAGATATAAAAATTTATTTATCAGATCCTACAGGCTCTGCACTCTATAATCACATTATAAATGGTGAACTCAAAGCTGAGGGTGGATCAATAACTGAAGGTATTGGTTCAAGCAGAATAACTAAAAACTTTGCTGAAGCTAAAATTGATGGTGCCTTTTCAATCAGTGATCAAGAGTCTTTACCTATACTTTATGACTTAATTCAAAATGAAGGATTAAGTTTAGGGACTAGTTGTGGAGTAAATATTGCAGGTGCAATTAGATTAGGAAAAGAGCTAGGCCCAGGAAAAACAATAGTAACAATTCTTTGTGATAGATCAGATAAATACAACTCAAAGATGTTTAATAAATCTTTTTTAAAGGAAAAAAACCTTCCTATTCCTAGCTGGTTATAATATCGCATACCAGGCATGTAACAAAACAGTTACATTTTTACACTAATATTATTTAACGTAAAGGAATTATGAAAAAAATTATTTTAGTTTTATCTTTTTTCATTTTTACATCTGCAAATGCAGGAATGAGCGACAAAGATAAATCAAAAGCATGGGATTGTATCGGTATTTATATGGCTAACTACTTTCTTCCATCGGGTGAAAAATTTGAGTACGGAATGAAAGAAAAGTCAATTTCAACTGTGAAAGTTTTAAAAACCTACGCTCTTGAAATAGGTATTCCAGAAAAAGATTGGGATGCTGGAGTAAACAAAGCAGTAGATAAACATTATGGCTCAAAATATGACAAAGCAAAAACTGACAAATGTCATACGTTTGTTGAAGCTTTAGTTCCAAACGGAGCCGAAAGAGTTAAAAAAGTAATTCAAACTTTATATTAAGGAGAGAAAATGAAAAACTATATGGTAACTCACACTTTCAAATCAAAAGAGATGAAAGCTAAATTTAGTGAAACAGTAGCTTCAATGAAAATGGAAGATATTGTTAAATCAATGACAAGTGATAAAGCAGCATGCCAAATGACTTGGAACACTCCAGGTGATACAATGCAAATGTTTTGCTGGTGGAAAGCAAACAGTGAAGCAGATATTAATAATCAATTAGGTCAAATGAATGATTTCTTTGAGCCTCATAAATTTACTGAGTGTACTGATCAAGTGATGGACTATAATGCTTAAGAGGAAAATTTATGAAAGCAATCTTTATATTAATTTAATAAAGGAGATAAAATGCCAAAAGCATACTTAGTAGCAGTTCCAAAAGTTATAAACCCAGATATGTTTGCAAAAGAATATGCAAGTAAAGTTGCTGATACACTGAAACCTTTTGATGGGAAATTTCTGGTAAGAACTCCAGAGAAATTAGTCAAAGAGGGAGAAGAAACTACTCTTACAGTAGTAATTGAATTTCCAAATAAGGAAAAAGCTTTAGGTTGGTATAATTCTGAAGCTCATCAAAATATTGTTACTCATAGAAGAGCAGCCACAGATCCAAAAAGTACAATTGTTATCTGTGAAGAGTCAGACACTTACTAAATAAGGAGACAAAATGTTAGAAAAATTTAATGGGATATTTTATTTAATAATTTACTTAATTCATTTTATTGGAGTTGGTGTTTACGCATTTCAAACTATTTTTGGCACTAAAAGCTTTATGGAAAGATTTGGAATAGATCCAAGTGGAGCAATAATGATTAGAATGGCAGGAGCATTTATGCTTGCTGTATTTTTAATGTCAATCTATGTAGGTTTTATTAGACCTGGAGGTTTAGAAAATACATGGGGATTCTTAAATTTAGTTTTTATAAATAATCTATGTATTTTTTTATGTAATTTTTATTCTATAAAAATAAATAAAACAGGTGTGAACGAGAAAACTACAAACGAAGGTATCATTGCGCCATTTGTATTTACAGTTATGAGTGCAATTTTATGCTACGGACTAGCTGATAAAATTTACACTTAATGCCTGGATTTGCAATATTCAACATAGAAGTAAAAAAGCCAGAGGAATATAAAGAATACGTAGAAAAAGTGAAACCGATTGCTGAAAAATTTGGTGGAGAATATATTGTAAGAGGTGGTGAAACTAAAGTATTAGAAGGAGCTTGGGCATATCCTAGAACAGTTGTTATTAAATTTCCAAGTTATGAAAAAGCTTTAGAATGGTATAACTCTGATTTATATAAACCGGTAAAACAAATCCGTTTAGATAATTCAATCGGAAACGGAATAATAATTAAAGGAGTATAAAATGTCGATATTAGAAAGATATACTGATGCAATAGACAAGAAAGATGAGGGAACTATGAATGAACTTTTGCACGATGATTTTAAATTCACAATGCACAAATCTGGAAACACCTTAGGAAAAGCCGATGTTATTAAGTGGGCAATGAGTGGTGATATTAATCAAGATAAGACCAGAGTTGTATACGAAAATAGTGAAGTAGGTGTTCACCATTCTTTTGTTACATTTAATGATGGAAATGTTGAAGCTGTAATGGCAGTGTATAAATATAAAGACGGCAAAATTGTAAGTTTAGAGACTGGCGCTACTCCAATATCTAAATAATGTTCTCAAAAAAATTTTTTGATCTAATATTCATCTTGATTATGGGTTTTGCAATGAGTCTACTAATGACACTTATAATCACTTACATAAATACTGGAATGGACAGTGAGTATGTTGATAGATTTTTTAAAGCTTGGTCAGTAAGTTTACCAATAGCAATTTTTGCTGCACTTATTCTAGGTCCACCAATTAAAAAATTTGTAGATAAAATTACTAAATAATAATAATCTAATAACCGTGAGTAATATCATTGCGTATATAGTTCTTATAATTGCAGTAATACTAGGTACTGCAGCAAACGGTTTTGCGAAAAGTGCTAATGGTTTTACTTTTATAATACCAAGTTTATTAACAGCAATAACAATAGTTGGTTGTATGTTCACATTATCTATTGTTATGAAAACTATTCCTGTTGGTATCACTTATGCATCATTTGCAGGTTTATGTATATTAGCAACAACTATTGTTGGCATATACAAGTTTAATCAAATGCCAGATATTTATACCATCATTGGTTTGACTTTGATTGTTTCGGGAGTGTTAATAGTTAATCTATTAGGTAAAACAGGTTAAATTTATGACTAATTTATCTGGATATATTTTTTTAATTTTGGGTATTATTCTAGGGATAACATCTAATGGTTTTTTAAAATCTACAAATGGTTTTACCAATATTGGTCCTACTATTTTTTGTATCATATCGATAATTGCTTGTATTTTTTGTTTAGCTAAGGCAATGAATATTATTCCTGTAGGTTTCACTTATGCTACATACGGAGGATTAACAATTGCAGCTGTAACTTTATTTGGAGTATTCAAATATAATCAAATACCAAACTTATATGGAATTATTGGAATAGTATTAATCGTAATTGGTGTAATTTTACTGAACACACTTGGTAAAACTACTTAGAAACAGGTTTTAAAATTTTTAAAATCTTATTGTGAAGACCTTTATTTGCAGAACAAATTATATTTCCAGCTTTTTTAGGATCTTCATTTCTCCAGGTTGTAACTATCCCTCTTGCAGCTCTGATTATTGGGATTAAAGGATGTATATCCCAAATTTTATTTCCACATTGAATTACAATATCAAGTTTGCCTTCGGCAAAATGAGAATAGCTCAATGCATCCGAGCATGGAAATTGCATTCGCTTTAATATTTGTGGAATTTTTTTTTGTTGATTTAAAGAAATACCTCCATGAAATGCTGCTGATAATTTCATATTAAAAAAAGTTGCTTTAGTATTAACTTTAATTCTTCTTTTCTTTCCATTTTCAGAAACATATGCAGAATTATGTGAAGTATTATAATAGTACTTTTTAAGTATTGGAAAATTAGCAAGACCTAAAACTGGAAATCCTTTGTAATTTAAAGAAATTAAATTACTCCAAGTTGGATTTCCAATTACAAATGATCTTGTGCCATCAATGGGATCTATTACCCATGAAAAATCACTATTGGTTTTTTTATGTCCAAATTCCTCACCAATTATTTGATGATCGGGAAATCTTTTTTTTATCTCTTTGCTGATGTACTTTTCAAATGCTGTGTCTGCATTGGTAACTGGATCGTAACCTCTGCCCTTTAGTTTATTTGACACTTTGAATGGCTTGTCTAATCTTAAATAGTAAAATTTTGTAAGCTTATTACCCAAATTACTTAAAAATTTTGAATAATTTTTATATTCTGAAGATTTTAATTTTATCACAGGGAACTAATACAATTTAATTTGTATTGATTAAAGTAAAATTTTAAATAATCATCTAATTGTATGAAAATTGAATTATCTAGTAATAAAGTTTTTTTTAAAAACAATGGTTCAAAAAAAGAAATACATCCTTTTTGGTTAAGGGAGCGAGTAAATGGAGAAAACTTTGTTGATAAAGGTACACAACAAAGATTATTTGATCCAACGGAATTAAAGAAGAACATTCAAATCAACAAAATAAACCTATCAGAAAAATTTTTAGAAATATCATTTAATGACGGCGTTCAAACAAAATTAGAAGTCCAAAATATTTTAAGAGAATTTTCGAACATTAATGAGATAAAATTTATCAAAAAAATTAAATGGGATTCTTCATTAGATAACTTTAATAATTTTGATTTTGATGAAAATATTTTTGAAGACAAAAAAATGTATGAGGCTTTAATTGATTTTTACAAGTTTGGTTTTGTAATATTCAAAAATGTCCCTACTAAAAATAATTTTATAGTCAATTTTGCAAATTCCATTGGAAGTATTAGAAGAACAAATTTTGGAGAATTTTTTAATGTAAAATCTAAACCAAATCCCAATGATTTAGCCTACACTTCATTATCGCTAGCTCCGCACACTGATAATCCTTACAGAAATCCAGTGCCTTGTATTCAGTTATTACATTGTATTGAAAACAAAGTTAGTGGAGGCTTATCGACATTGGTTGATGGATATACCGTAACCGAAAAACTTAAAGATGATTTTCCTGATTACTACAAAATCTTGACCGAAACAAAAATAAGATATCAATTTATAGATCAAAACGTATTTTTAGAGGATTGGGCTGAAATGATTCAATTAGATGAAAATGGAATATTTAAACAAGTAAGATTCAGTCCAAGATTAGACTTTGTACCATTGATGGATAAGGAAAAGTTAGAGGTATATTATTCTGCAAGAAATAAAATTTCAGAATTATTTAATTCTGAAAAATATAGAATTCAATTCAAATTAATGTCAGGGGATTTATTAATGATGGATAATTATCGGCTTCTTCATGGAAGAACTTCATATGATGCAAATGAAGGAGAACGTTTTTTGCAAGGTTGTTACATTGATTATGATAGTACTGAAGGCAAACTAAAACATCTTAAAAGAAAATTTAATATTTAGGAAATATTTTCTATTTGTTTTTCTGCTTCTTTAATAGATTTTTCATAATCTAGTGCCATTTGATCAGCACTTATAATTTCAACTTTTTCAATACCAAAAAAATTTAAAATAAACTTGAGCCACGGTGTTAAAAAATCTTCATTGCTATTTAACTTTGTTCCACCTGAAGTAATTACCAAATAAGCTTGTTTATTTTTTAACAATCCTTCTCTTCTTCCATTAGGTTTAAATCTAAAAGTTTCTCCAATCCTTGCCGCTAAATCTGACCAAGCTTTTAAAGTTGCGGGTGGACCATAATTATAAATTGGTGCTGAGATGATAATAATATCACTTTCTTTTAGTTCTTTTACCAGCTGATCAGATAACTCAAACATTTTTTTATGATTTTCAGTTTGATCTTTTTGGTCAATATTCATGCCTGACTCGGTCAAGCCAGTTACAAAAACCATTTCATCATTTAAATCCCTGTAAATAACTTCATCGTTAGGTTTTTTGATCTTTTCTAATAACTTTTTAGCTAAAGCTCTAGATGTTGATCCTTTTTTTCTAGCACTTGAGTCTATTTGATAAATTTTCATAAGTTGATTATCCAAATTTTTGTAAAAAAGGAAATATATCTAAAAGATAATATCCTAAAGCTTGCAATTGATTAGTAATTATTAAAATACCAGTAATTAATAGAATTATTCCACCAATTTTTGAAACTAATTTTATATTTTTTTTGAAATTTTTTGAAAAAATCAAGAACCTTTGTATTAAATAGCCTGATAAAATGAATGGGATAGCTAATCCAAATGAGTAAAATGACAAAAGCAAAATACCCTTGCTGAGACTTTCCTCAGTTGCTGCTAAGACTAAAATCGATCCAAGTATTGGTCCAATACATGGTGTCCAACCAAAAGCAAATGCCATTCCAATTAAAATTGGACTAAAAAAGTTTGAACTTATGTTTGTATCTATCCGCTTTTCGTAATTTAAAAATTTTATATTTATTATTCCAATTATATGTAAAGAAAATATTATAATTACTAAACCTGCAACAATTCTAAGCTCAAAAGAATTCTGTAGTAATATTTGACCTAGAAATGTTGATGCAGCACCAAATATTATAAAGACAATTGAAAAACCAACAGTAAATAAAATTATTGGTATTAAATTTATATTTTTCTTTTCAATTAATTCATTTAATGAACTTCCAGAAATATAAGAAATGTATCCTGGTATTAAAGGTAATACACATGGAGATAAAAAACTTATTAAACCAGCTCCTAATGCAATAACTAGTTCAAACATTTAACTATGATTAACCTTTTAAACCTAAATGAGTATACTTTACATTTAAATAATCTTTAATTGCCATTGATCCGCCTTCTCGACCATATCCAGCTTGTTTAATTCCACCGAATGGTGCTTCAGCAATTGCAACTAAAGGTGTATTGACAGCTACTGTACCAGTTTCCATTAACTCTGATGCTTTATGAGCTTTTTCCATGGAATTTGTGCAAATGTAACTAGAAAGACCAAGCTCATGATTATTTGCTCTTTCAATTACTTCATCAAAAGTTTTAAAAGATAACATTGGAACTAATGGACCAAATGGCTCAACTTTCATTATAGTATAATCATCTTTGACATTATCAAAGATAGTAGGTTCATAAAAAAAACCTTTATTAAATCCTTGTGGTCTTTTTCCACCTAATAGAACTTTTGCTCCCTCTTTTTTAGTTGTTTCGACCAGTTCTTCAATCTCATTCAATCTTTTTTTGGTTGTTAAGGGTCCTAATTGTACTGATGGATCCATACCATCGCCAATTTTAAGTTTTTTAGTTTTTTCAACAAACAAATTTACAAATTCATCTTTTTTACTCTCTTGGATATAAAATCTGTTGGGAGATATACAAACTTGTCCATTATTTCTAAATTTAGCTGCTATTGCCATATCAGTTGCTTTTTTAATATCCGCATCATCAAAAACTATGAAGGGTGAATGACCGCTAAGCTCCATCGTTACTCTTTGAACTTTATCTGCGGCTTGTTTTAAAATAAGCTTTCCTACTCTTGATGACCCTGTAATTGAAATTTTTTTTACAATATCAGATGCTATAAGTTGTTGAGCAATACTTGGTGGATCTCCTGATAAAAGATTTACTACTCCTGGCGGTACACCACACTCTCTACAAATATCAACCATTTCCATTACGACTCCTGGTGTAATAACATCTGGTTTTATTATGACAGAACAACCTGCTGCTAACGCAGTAGAAATTTTTCTAGCGGATAAAACAGCAGGAAAATTCCATGGTGATAAGGCTGCTACAACTCCTACAGGTTGGTAATAAACATGCACCCTTGTATCCTCAAATCTACTTTCTACAGTCTGACCATATATTCTTTTTGTTTCTTCTGCATTCCACTCAAAAATATCTGCTGCTCCATTAATTTCTCCTTTAGCTTCTGCCAAAGGTTTACCTACTTCAAGTGTCATCCATTTTGCTAAAACATCTTGCTTTTCTCTAATTCTGTCGGCAATTCTTCTTATAATATATGATCTTTGCCACGGAGCAGTTTTCTTCCAAACCTCTAAACCTTTTGCAGCAGATTGTAGTGCTGCTTCAACATCTTTTGATGTTGCTTTGGATGCATGACCTAGAACTTCTTCATTTGCAGGATTAATAACTTCATACGTTCCTTGGTCTGAGGATTGCTGCCATTTTCCGTTAATGAATTGACCGAATTTTTCGTACATATTCTCAATCTAGCATTACTGTAGGTTGTGTCTACTATGTAATTTTTACACATTAAATTATAACGTAACCATGATAGCTTCTTACAAAAGAAAGGAGTAATTTATGAAAGCATATATAATGGGTAACTATACTGCAAAAGCTTTTCAAGGATTTTTAAAAGATCCTGCAAGCGATAGAAAAGCTGTAGTAAAACAACTTACTGAAGCAATGGGTGGAACTATGCACAGTATGGATATCGTAAGAGGGTCTTATGATTTTATAGTTGTCACTGATGTACCTAGTTTTGATGATTTTGCTGCAATTAAGTTAGTTGTAGAAGCCTCTGGCGCAGTAGAGAATCTAACAATGTTAGAAGCAATAGATTTTGGCAAAGCCACTGCAAAAGCAAGTAAAATTGGTTACAAAGCGCCAGGTCAATAATAAAAGTTTGAGAAATTAACTTCCAGTTACAGACTGGAAGTAATTTCATAATTGATGCATTTAAATTTTAATGTGTTATCATTTTTTAAATGCAAACTCTTAAAGACTCTTTTGGAAGAACATTTCCATACATAAGATTATCGATCACCGACGTCTGTAATTTTAAATGTGGCTATTGTCTACCTAATGGTTATCAAGTTGACAAAAGTGATAATAGAAAATTTCTCCAATTAGAAGAAATCAAACGTTTAGCAAAAGTTTTTTCAAAATTAGGCGTATCAAAGATAAGACTTACAGGAGGAGAGCCGACTGTAAGAAAGGATTTTTTTGAAATAATCAAAATTTTAAAAAATGATGCTGGTATCAAAAGAGTTGTAATTACTACAA
>CACFGT010000018.1 GCA_902565935.1 uncultured Pelagibacteraceae bacterium | reverse complement strand
AGCTAAATTCAAAAAAAATAATTAAGGAAAAAAAATTGTATGAAGATCTAATAAGCTCATACGAAAAGTCTATTAATAAATTACAGGATTTAGATGATTTAAATCAGCTTGCTGTTTCTGAGAACAATATCGATATTCAAAAAGAAACTTTTCAAAGTATAAAAGATTTAAGAGAATTGGTGAAAAAAAATGAAATAAAGTGTTTTTTATCGAATGAGGCAGATATTTTAGATTGTTACATTGAAATTCACGCAGGAGCTGGGGGTACAGAAAGTCAAGATTGGGCAGATATGTTAAGAAGAATGTATCTAAAATGGTCAGATTTTAAGAATTTTAAATCTAGCTTAATAAGTGAACATAAGGGCGATGAAGCTGGAATAAAATCATCAACGATTAAAATTGAAGGCGATTACGTTTTTGGTTGGCTTAAAAAAGAGTCAGGAATACATAGATTGGTAAGAATTTCACCATTTGACTCTGGGGCCAGAAGACATACAAGCTTTGCCAGTGTTTGGGTGTATCCTGTTGTTGATGAGAACATTAATATTGAAATACTAGATAAAGATTTAAGAATAGATACATATCGATCTAGTGGGGCAGGAGGACAGCATGTAAATACGACTGATAGTGCGGTTAGAATTACTCATATTCCATCAAAAATAGTTGTTCAGTGTCAAAATGAAAGATCTCAACATAAAAATAAAGAAACATGTTTGAACATGTTAAAAGCAAGACTTTACGATTTTGAAATAAAAAAAAAAGAAAAAGAAAACCAGAACTTAGAAGCTACTAAATCTGACATTGGATGGGGACACCAAATTAGATCTTATGTTTTACAACCATATAGACTTGTAAAGGATAACAGGACTAATTTTGAAAGTTCAAGTCCTGATAAAGTTTTAGATGGAGAGATAGATGATTTTTTAGAACAATCTTTGTATCAAATTAAATGAAAATAATTTTTAGGACTATATTATTATTATTAACATTATTAATTTTTTTTGTTGGGTATATGACTTTTTTTGGTCTAGAAACAAAAAGATTAAACAATCAAATAGCAGAAAAAGTTAAAAGTGTTAACGAAAGCTTAAAACTAGAACTGAAAGAAATAAAATTAATTTTTGATCCAATTAGCTTTAGTATAAATGCTAAGACAATAAGTCCAAGATTAATATTAAAAAACAAAGTTATTGAAATAGAAAATATTAAAACACGTGTTTCTTTAAAATCATTAATTAATAATCAATTTTCTTTTGAAAACTTAGAAATTTCAACAAAGTCTTTGAAAGTTAAAGATCTTGTTTCCTTTGTTAGAACTCTAAATAACGCACCTGAGCTTTTTATATTAGAAAGATTAATTCAGAAAGGATATCTGATAGGAGATATTCAGCTAGATTTTGATGAAAATGGAAAGATAAAGAATAACTATTTAATAAATGGCTTTGTAAAAGATTTAGAAATAGATATTTTTAAAAAGTATTATTTAAAAAATATTAATTTTATTTTCGATTTTGAAAAAGAACAATTTACTGCAAAAGATTCATCTTTCAATTTTAATAATATAAATTTTTTATCTGAAGAGATATCTATTAAAAAAAAGGATAATAATTTTTTAGTTAAAGCTTTAGTAAATAATAACAAAATATCACTATCAAAAAAAGAGATAGAGGATTTTGTAAGACTATTTGAACCAAATTTAAATTTTGAAAATATAATATTTAGTTCAAAAAATATTTTTTCATTTATATTAAATGAAAAATTCAAGTTAAAAGATCTTGAAGTAGAGTCGAATATTAACCTTGAAAAACTGCTTCTAAAAAATAATTTTGATTTAAAAGATATTTTTCCAAAAATAAAAGATCAATTTTCTTTAATAAATCATAAAATAAACTTGAGACTTAAATCTGATGATTTATTTATAGAAGGTTCTGGAGATTTATTATTTCAAGAAAAAAACGATAATATAATATATAATTTTGAGAAAAACGATAAAGTTTCAAAATTTACAAGTGTTTTAGAGATTTATAACAACCCATTTAATTTGAATTTGTTGAATTATGAGAAAAGCAAAGAGAATAAACTAGAAATAAGTCTAAAAGGATATAAGAATAAAAAAAACCAATTTTTTTTAAATGAAGTTTTTTTTAAAGAAGAAAAAAATAAAATTCAAATTCAAGATCTAGAATTAAAAAACAAATTTAAGTTTAAAGATTTTAAAAGTATTACTTTCGATTATTTTGATAAAGAAAATCAAAGGAATTTATTTAAATTAAATAAAAAAAATAAACAGTATTTTTTAGAGGGATCCTTCTTAAATGCTAACAATTTAATTGAAAAAATTTTAAAAGATGATGAAAAAGAGTCTAATAACTTAAATTTATCAAATAAAATAAATATTAATATAGATGAAGTAAGTTTAGATAAAGAAAATTTATTAAATAACCTTACTGGTAATTTATCTTTCAAAAAAAATGAAATTTTGGATGCTTCTTTATTAGGAAAATTTTCTGAAAATAAAGAATTTAAACTTACAATCAGAAAAGAAAACAATAATAAAGTTACGACTTTGTTTATTGATAAAGCAGAACCTATAGTAAAACGATATGATTTTATAAAAGGATTTGAGGGTGGAAAACTTGATTTCTATAGTACTGAAGAAAATAAAATATCTCAGTCAAAATTAAAGATTTATGATTTCAAGTTAAAAGAAATGCCTGCTTTGACTAAAATATTAACTTTAGCATCTCTTCAAGGTGTTGCTGATATATTATCAGGTGAAGGAATACGGTTTGATGAATTTGAAATGAGCTTTCAAAATAATGGTAGCTTGATGACCATCACAGAAATCTATGCAATCGGGCCTGCAATCTCCATTTTAATGGAAGGTTATATTGAAAAAAATGAATTAATTAGTTTGAGAGGTACTTTGGTACCAGCAACTACAATTAATAAATTTATTGGATCTTTACCAGTGTTAGGTGAGATATTAGTCGGCAAAAAAACAGGTGAGGGTGTATTTGGTGTAAGTTTTAAAATTAAGGGACCGCCAAAAAATCTTAAGACATCAGTAAATCCAATTAAAACTTTAACTCCAAGATTTATTACAAGAACATTGGAAAAATTGAAAAAAAATTAGTTTAATTCAACTTTTAAATGTTTCTTTTTTCCAACAGACAGTCTTAAATAACTATCAATAAACAAATTCTGCTCTATTAAGAATTTGTCATCAGTAATAACTTGATTATTTATTTTTATTGCATTTCCATTAATTAATCTTCTAATTTCACTTTTTGAATTAACAAATTTCGATAACATTACCAATTCAATAATGCTTAAGTTATTTTTCAATGATTCTTTAGAAACTTTGATTGAAGGTAAATTTTGTCCTAAAGAATTTTTTTGAAATGTTTCTTTAGCGGTTTTTTCTGAATTTTTTGCATCTTTAGTACCATGAAGCATTGAAGTTGTTTTATTAGCTAATAAAATCTTTAGATCATTGATATCTTTATCTTTTATTTTTTCAATTTCTTCAATTTTAATATCTGTAAAAAATTTTAAAAATTTTAATACATCTCTATCGTCAGTATTTCTCCAAAACTGCCAATACTCATATGCAGACAGAAATTTTTTATCTAACCAAATTGCACCACTCTCAGTTTTTCCCATTTTTGTTCCCGAAGCAACAGTAATAAGAGGTGTTGTCAAACCATAAGATTGTTTGTTAGAGTATCTTTTTATTAATTCAACGCCATTAACAATATTTCCCCATTGATCTGATCCTCCAATTTGTAAAGAACAATTTTGTTTCTTATTTAATTCTAAAAAATCATATGCCTGCAAGATCATATAATTAAATTCCATATAGCTTAGAGATTGTTCTCTATCCAACCTTGTTTTTACACTATCAAAAGTTAACATTTTATTAATTGTGAAATGCTTTCCAATATCTCGTAAAAAAGATATGTAATTAAGATTTTTAAGCCATACAAAGTTGTCAACAAATATAGGTTTGACTTTTTTATTTTTCGTTTCCAAAAATTTTTTCAATATTTTTTTAATGTTTTTGGAATTTTTTTCTATATCCTTTTCAGATAAAATTTTACGAGTTTTATCTTTTCCTGAAGGATCTCCTATTCTTGTGGTTCCACCTCCAAGTAATACAATAGGTTGATGACCATGATTTTGCAGTAATTTAAGGCACATTATTTGCAAAAGACTTCCAACATGTAAACTTTCAGCAGTGCAATCAAAGCCAATATAAGCTTTAATTTTTTTTTTATCTAATAATTTTGATAAATCTTCCTCGTTCGTGCATTGATAAAAAAAACCCCTATCTTTAAATTCTTTCAAAAATTTATTCATAAGCTTATACTTCTACAATATACAGATTTTATTAAAAAAGAATATTAATGAAAAAAAAAGTCTTCACATCTCTTGGACTAATGACAGGAACTTCAATAGATGGAGTAGATTTATCAATAATTAAGTCAGATGGAATTAATGAATTTGAACCAATTTTAGATGATTATTTTGAATTTGATAAGAAAATTCAAAAAAAATTAGAAAAGTTGAGAGAAGAATTATCCAATTTGGATGATTTAGATAGAAAAAAAAAGGATTTTGATGAACTTGAGAGAGAATTTACACTTTTTATAGGCGAGATAGTAAGTAAATTTACTAACAAGACTAATCAAGAGATTGATTTGATTGGTTTTCATGGACAAACAATGTTTCATGACTCTAAAAAAAAGACTTCAATTCAATTGGGTAACGGAAAGTTATTGTCAAGTCTTACCAAAAAGATTGTTATAAATAACTTTAGAAAAAATGATCTTTTAAATGGTGGCGAGGGAGCTCCTTTAACTCCAATTTATCATAAAGTTGTTTCTGATATTATATACAAGAATTATAGTTTGGAATATCCAATTAATATTATAAATATTGGAGGAATTACCAATATAACAAAAATATTAAATGATGATCAAAATACTGAAAAAAATATATTTGCTTTTGATATTGGGCCAGGAAATTGTTTAATAGATGGTTGGATTAAAAAGAATTCACAAAAAAAATTTGATCATAATGGTGAAGTTGCAAAATCTGGAAAAATTGATGAATTAATTCTTAATCAAGCTATTGATAATTTTGGTGAAGGCTCTTTTAATAAATCTTTAGATGTTAAAAACTTTGATTTTTCATTTGCAAAAGGGCTATCAGTAGAAGATGGTTGCGCTACAATTACTAAGTTTACAGCATACTTAATTGCAGAGGGAATTAATTTTATAAATTGTCTTGATAATAAAAATTCTAGATATAATTTTATTAGTGGTGGTGGAAGGAAAAATGGTTATTTAATAAACTGTATTAAGGAGAATTTATCTAAAGAATTAATTTTAGAAAAAATTGATAATTATGGCTTTGATGGAGACTATATTGAGTCCCAAGCTTTTGCTTATTTAGCAATCAGATCTTATTTAAATTTACCAATTTCTTTTCCCAACACAACTAAATGTAAAAAACCAACTTCGGGTGGAGAAGTAAACAAAAATTTCTAATAAACTGCAATTTCTTTTTTAATATATTTATTTAAGCTTTTTGTTAATTGAGTTTCGTTTTTAGAAAAAAAATGATTGGCATCAGGAATTGATTCAAACTCCACTTTAATTCCTTTTTGAGCACTTAATCTTTTATTTAAATCTTTTATATGATCAATAGGAACCAACTCATCCTTTTTACCATAGATCATTAAGCCCGAAGTCGGGCATGGTGATAAAAAAGAAAAATCATAAGCATTGGGCTGAGGTGATATTGCAATAAATCTGTTAATTTCTGGTCTTCTCATCAACAATTGCATTGCGATTAATGAACCAAAAGAAAATCCTGACACCCAACATTGTGAATTATCAAAATTTTCTCTTTCTAACCAATCTAATGCAGCAGCAGCATCAGCTAATTCTCCCTGACCATTATCGAATTCTCCATCACTCTTTCCTACTCCTCTAAAATTTACTCTACAAACTGAAAAATCATTTTCCATAAATGTATGAAAAGTTTCAACTACAACTTTATTATTCATTGTTCCTCCATATTGAGGATGTGGTTGTAGAACAAGTGCAATTGGTGAAGTGCTTTTTTTACTTTTAAAATATTTAGCTTCTAATCTTCCTGCAGGTCCTGGAATAAATATTTCTAAAATTTTATTATCCATTTTTGTTAATGATAATTATTCTCAAAAAAAAATTAGACATATCATAACTGTGAGACAATATGATAGTTTTTTTTTATTGTAGATACTTGACTATTTTGGTCAGGTTTATATATACCCAGTAAAATAAGGAATTATGAAACTTACATCTAAAGGTAGATATGCGGTAATGGCTTTAGTGGATCTGGCAAAATTTAACAATATTAATCCAGTTTCTCTAAGAGATATTTCATTAAGACAAGGCATATCTCTAGACTACTTGGAACAAATATTCTCAAAATTGAGAAAAAAAGAAATTGTTCAAAGTGTGAGAGGTACTCAAGGTGGATATGTTTTAAATAAAAAAATGAAAGAAATAAAACTTACAAACATTTTTGATGCTGTAGATGAAAAAGTAAAAACAGTTCAATGTAAAAAAGAGTCGAAAAAAGGATGTAATGGTAAATTAACCAAATGTGTAACTCATAATCTTTGGGATGAACTTGAAAGTCATATCAATAATTTTTTTGAACAAAAAACCTTAGAAGATTTGGTAAAAGAAAAAAATGAAAAAAGAATTTAAAAATGGATACTAGAGAAAAAGATATAGAAAAATTAAAAGACTATAAATACGGTTTTTCAACTGATATTGAAAATATAAGAGCTCCAAAAGGTTTAAATGAAAATGTAATAAAATTTATATCTAATATCAAAAAAGAGCCAAATTGGATGTTAGATTTTAGACTTAAAGCTTATGAAAGATTACAACATTTAAAGGAACCAAATTGGCAAAAACCTAAATATCCTAAAATTGATTATCAAGATTTATATTATTACTCAGCACCCAAAAGTATGAAGGATAAACCTAAAAGTCTTGATGAACTTGATCCAAAGTTATTAGAAACTTATAAAAAACTTGGAATTCCATTACAAGAACAAGCCCGTCTAAATGGTATCGCAGTTGATGCAGTGTTTGATTCTGTCTCTGTCGCTACAACTTTTAAAGATGAACTTACAAAACAAGGTATAATTTTTTGTTCTATGTCAGAAGCGATACAAAAACATCCAGAATTGGTTAAAAAATATCTTGGAACTGTAATACCAACCACAGATCATTTTTTTGCTACTCTAAATTCAGCGGTATTTACTGATGGATCTTTTGTCTATATTCCTGAAGGTGTAAAATGCCCGATGGAGCTTTCAACATATTTTAGAATTAATGCGTCTGAAACTGGTCAGTTTGAAAGAACACTTATAATAGCTGATAAAGGAAGCTATGTAAGTTATTTAGAAGGATGTACTGCACCAATGAGAGATGAGAATCAATTACATGCAGCAAATGTGGAATTGATTGCACTTGATGATGCTGAAATAAAATATTCAACTGTACAAAATTGGTATCCAGGAGATGAGAATGGAAAAGGGGGAATATATAATTTTGTAACAAAAAGAGGATTGTGTAAAGGAAAAAATTCCAAAATTTCTTGGACACAAGTTGAGACTGGCTCAGCTATTACTTGGAAATATCCAAGCTGTATTTTAAAAGGGGACAACTCAATAGGAGAATTTTATTCAATTGCAATCACTAACAATTACCAAAAAGCTGATACTGGAACAAAAATGATTCATCTTGGTAAAAATACTAAAAGCAAAATTATTTCAAAAGGCATAAGTGCTGGAAATTCAGATATGACTTACAGAGGATTAGTTGATATTAATTCAAAAGCAAAAAATTCTAGTAATTATACTCAATGTGATTCATTATTAATGGGAAACAAGTGTGGTGCACATACAGTTCCTTATATTAAAAATAAAAATTTTGAATCTAATATTGCTCATGAGGCAACAACCTCTAAAATCAGTGAAGAACAATTACATTACTGTCAACAAAGAGGATTAAATTCAGAGGAAGCCGTAGGCTTAATTGTTAATGGATTTTGTAAAGAAGTTCTTCAACAATTACCGATGGAGTTTGCGGTAGAGGCACAAAAACTTGTTGGTATTAGTTTAGAGGGGAGTGTTGGCTAATGCTTAAAATAAATAATTTAAATGCGAATGTGGAAAAAAAGGCTATTTTAAAAGGCTTTTCTCTAAATATTAATCCAGGTGAAGTTCATGCAATCATGGGTCCCAATGGATCTGGTAAAAGTACATTATCGAACATTTTATCTGGTAAAAAAGGCTACGATGTTTCAGGAGAGGTTTTATTTGAGAACAAAAATTTATTTGATCTTGAAACTGAGGAAAGAGCTCATAAAGGTATATTTTTAGCTTTTCAATATCCTCTAGAAATTCCAGGCGTAAATACTAATATTTTTTTAAAGACTTCTTTAAATGCAATTAGAAAAGCACGTGGACAGAAGGAACTAGATGCAATTGAGTTTTTAAAACTCGTAAAAAATAAAGCTAAAGAGTTAAAATTTGACGAAGAAAAGTTAAATAGACAACTTAATGTAGGTTTTTCTGGTGGAGAAAAAAAGAAAAATGAAATTTTACAAATGTCGATGCTAGCTCCAAAATTATCAATTTTAGATGAAACAGACTCAGGGCTGGATATAGATGCTCTTAAGATAGTAGCTAATGGAGTGAATACTCTTAGAAATAAAGAAAACTCCTTTTTAATAATAACTCATTATCAAAGATTACTAGATTATATCAAACCAGACTTTGTTCATGTCTTAATGAATGGAAAAATCATTAAATCTGGTGGTCCAGAATTAGCTAAAGAATTAGAGAAAAAAGGATATGAAAGTTTTAATTAAATGATAGATCAATTAAAAATAGAGTTTGAAAAAATATTAAAGAAATCTGATTTTTCAGAAAATAATATTAATTTTAAAAGAGAGCAGCTCAATAAATTTATTGAAAATGGATTTCCGAATAGAAAATTAGAAAATTGGAAGTTTTTAGATATTGATCAAATAATAAAAAAAAATATCGGAGAATTAAGTTTTTATAACGATTATTCAGTAACTAACAAAATTGACACGTCAATCCTTATTAATGGTTTTGAACATAATAAAATTATTTTTATAAACGGAAGAATAGAAAAAATTGATTTCGCTTATGAAGACAAAAGTTCAATTGAAATTTTTGATGATGTTGAAGTAGAAAATAAGATGAATAATGAAAATTCTTTGCTTTATTTGAATAGCGCATTAAGTAATAAATATTATAAAATTTTAATTAAAAAAAATTATATATTAAAAAGACCTCTTATTATTTATCACTTTACGAATGATAAAATGAAATCAAAAAATATAAATTTGAGGTTAGACTTTAAACTTGAACAAAACAGCTCATTAAGATTAATTGATTTTTTCAATGATACATCTGATAAGAATTTTTTGAATATACTTTACAATTTTGATTTGGATGAAGATTCATCTTTAAAAAATTATAAGATTGATAAATCATTGAATAAAAATCTAAAGTATTCTTTCAATAATATTGAGCAAAAAAGAAATAGTATTTCGGAAAGTTTTATTTTTTCAGCAGGTTCAAATTATTTTAAAAATGAAATAAATTGTAATCTTAAAGGACAATATTCATCAGCTTTTGTAAATGGTATTTTTTCTTTAAAAAATAGCCAAAAACATGAAATTAGGACAACCATAAATCATTTGGTCGAAAACACAAAAAGTTATCAATTAATAAAAAGTGTACTTGGGAAAAATTCAAAAGCTGCATATCAAGGAAGAATATATGTAGACTCTAAAGCTCAAAAAACAGATGGTTATCAATTGAGCAAAGCAATATTGCTAGATGAAACATCCGAGTTTAATGCCAAACCCGAATTAGAAATTTATGCAGATGATGTTAAATGTTCACATGGTTCGGCTTCAGGAAGTTTAAATGAAAATTCAATTTTTTATCTAATGTCTAGAGGACTTAATTATAAACAATCAAAAGAGCTTTTGATCAATGGTTTCATGTTAGATGTTGTTGAAAAAATAACTGATAGTGAAATTAAGAATTTAATAAAAAATATGATTGGTTTAAAAGAATGAAAATAGAAGACATTAAAAAAGAGTTTCCAATTTTTGATGAAAAAATTCAAAATAACGATTTAGTTTATTTAGATAGTGCTAACTCATCTCAAAAGCCTAAAATTGTTTTAGATAGAATAAACGAATTTTACTCGAAACAATTTTCTAATGTTGGAAGAAGTATTCATTATCTGGCAGTTGCAGCGACTAATTTATACGAAAATACCAGGGTTTCAGTCCAAAAATATATAAATGCAAAAGACAAGAACGAAATTGTATTTACCAAAGGTGCTACGGAAGCCCTGAATTTAGTAGCTAATACTCTAGGTCAGTCGATTTTAGAACCTGGAGATGAAATTTTAATTACAGAATTAGAGCATCATTCTAACTATGTTCCTTGGCATTTTTTAAGAAAGTCAAAAAATATTAAAATTAAATTTGCTGAAGTAAATGATGACGGCGATATCCCAATCGAAAATATTGAAAAAGAAATAACAGATAAAACAAAAATAATAGCCATTACGCATCTTTCAAATGTTACAGGTGCAGTTTTGCCAATTAAAGAAATTACTCAGTTGGCACATTCGAAGGGTATCGTTGTAGTCATTGATGGTTGTCAAGGTGGTCCACATTTAAAACTAGATATGCAAGAATTAGATTGCGATTTCTATGCAATCTCTTGCCATAAAATGTATGGACCAACAGGACTTGGTGTTTTATATGGTAAAAAAAAATGGCTTGAACAACTTCCGCCATACCAAGGAGGTGGAGGAATGATTAATGAAGTAAAAAAAGATAGAATTTCTTATGGCGAACTTCCAAACAAGTATGAAGCAGGAACAATGGCTACGGCTCAAGTGATTGCATTTGATCAATCGATAAAATTTTTAGAAAGTATTGGAATTAAAAAAA
Source organism: uncultured Pelagibacteraceae bacterium (assembly GCA_902565935.1). GTDB lineage: Bacteria > Pseudomonadota > Alphaproteobacteria > Pelagibacterales > Pelagibacteraceae > Pelagibacter. The sequence goes on along the minus strand of CACFGT010000018.1, from coordinate 11,370 downwards.
TAATAGAACATGAAAAAGAATTGATAGAATATGGTCAAGAAATTTTACAAAAAAATAATTCAGTTAAATTAATTGGAAATCCAAAAGAACGAAAAGGGGTATTATCTTTTACTATTGAAGGTGTACATCCGCATGATATTGCAACTATTCTTGATGAAACTGGAGTTGCAATCAGAGCAGGTCATCATTGTTGTCAAATACTTCATGACAAGCTAGGCATTCCTGCAAGTGCTAGAGCATCTCTTGGAGTATATAATACTAAAGACGATTTAGATAAACTAAATGAAGGAATTAATAATTGTAAAAAAATCTTCGACTTAAAATGAATTTAAAAGAATTATATCAAGAAATAATTTTAGAACATGGAAAGAATCCTAGGAATTTAGGTAAAACAGAAAACTTTAATAAAGATGCTAAAGGTAACAATCCGTTATGTGGAGACAATGTTCATGTTTATTTAAAACTAAATGATCAAAGAAAAGTTGAAGATATATCATTTGAAGGTAAAGGATGTGCAATTTCTATGGCCTCGGCTTCAATAATGACGGATTTAATAAAAGGTAAAAGTGATAATGAAGCTAAGGAAATTATTGAAGATTTTTTAGGAATGATAAAAGAAAATCCTGATTTGAAGAATAATATTTTAGATGAAGACGATAAAACAAAATTAATGTGTCTATCAGGTGTGAAACAATATCCTATGAGAGTAAAATGTGCTACGTTATCATGGCATACATTAGTTTCAGCAATGAAAAATGATGGAAAAGAAGTTAGCACAGAGGAAAAATGACTATAGAAGTAAAAAATAAGATAATTAATGAAATAAGGAAGATTTATGATCCAGAACTTCCAGTTAATATTTATGAACTTGGTTTAATTTATGATATTCAGGTCAAAGATAGAAAAGCTGAAATAAAGATGACATTAACAACTCCAAATTGTCCAGTTGCAGAAAGTTTGCCTAATGAAGTAAAAGAAGGTGCTATGCAAGTAGACGAAATTGATGATGTAGATCTTCAATTAGTATGGGACCCACCATGGACAAAAGATATGATGTCTGATGCTGCAAAATTGGAGTTAAATTTATAATGAACCCAATAATAAAATTAAGTAATAATGCTGCAAATAGAATTAAAGAGATAATGTCTAGTGCTGAAAAAGATGCATTGGGAGTTAGAGTTTCGGTCAAATCAGGCGGTTGTGCAGGGATGTCTTATGTGATGGAGTATTCTAAAGAATTAAATCCTAATGACGAAGTAATTGAAGATAAAGGCGTAAAGGTATTTATAGATTCTGCTGCAGTAATGTATTTACTTGGCACTGAAATGGATTACAAAAAAGAGGACTTTTCCTCAACTTTTGTATTTAATAATCCTAACGAGACAGAACGTTGTGGATGTGGAGAATCCTTTAAAATAGATTAAAATTAGTATCCCATAAGTTGCATAGCAGTATTGCTTAAAATGCATATCTGATATATAAGTGTCTTATGAATAAATTTGAATTCAAAAATCTTGTTAAGGGCCTTAAAGACTCTTTAAAAGAAAAAACTTTTTTTAAAGAATTACGTAAGGAAGTGGAAACTGGTGCTAACGGCACACAGGATTACGTTGTAAAAAAAGGTATTAACAAAAATACAATTGCTACAACTAAACAGTAATTAATTAGTTATTAGCAACTATAATACATTTCAAACTCTACAGGATGAGGTGCGTGTTCAAATTTGTGTATTTCCTCAAACTTTAATGCAATGTAAGCATCAATTTGATCATCAGTAAATACACCACCTTGAGTTAAAAATTCTCTATCTTTATCTAAGCTCTCCATTGCTTCTCTTAAAGATCCACACACTGTAGGAATAGATTTTACTTCTTCAGGAGGTAATTCATATAAGTCTTTATCAAATGACTCACCTGGATGTATTTTATTTTTAATCCCGTCAATACCCGCCATTAACATCGCTGCAAAAGTTAAATAAGGATTACCAGATGCATCAGGAAATCTGATTTCACATCTAGCTCCATTTTTACTAAGTGTTATTGGAATACGACAAGAGGCAGATCTGTTTCTAGCAGAGTAAGCCAAAAGCACAGGAGCTTCAAAACCAGGTATTAATCTTTTATAGCTATTTGTTGTAGCATTAGCAAATGCATTTATAGCTTTTGCATGTTTTAATATTCCACCAATATAATGAAGAGCGGTTTCTGATAATCCTGCATATGCATCACCAGAAAAAACTGGCGTATTACCTTTCCAAATAGATTGGTGAGTGTGCATACCTGAACCGTTATCACCAGCAACTGGTTTTGGCATAAAGGTAGCAGTTTTACCAAAAGAATGTGTTACCATTTGTACAACGTACTTGTAAAGCTGCACGTTGTCTGCTTGTTGAACTAAAGTTCCAAAGTACATACCAAGTTCATGTTGACTTGGCGCAACTTCATGGTGATGCTTTTCAACTTTAATACCAACTTCTTTTAAGTTTTTTAAGTATTCTCCTCGCATATCCTGTTCACTATCAACTGGAGGTACTGGAAAATATCCACCTTTAATTCCAGGTCTATGACCCATGTTTCCATTTGCATATTCTTTACCAGAATTGTATGGACCTTCTTTACTATCTAATGTAAATCCGCACTCATTCATATCATTTTTAATCTTTACATCATCAAATACAAAAAATTCTGGCTCTGGTCCAAAAAATGCTTTATCACCAATTCCTGATGCTTTTAAGTATTCTTCAGCTTTTTTAGCAACACCTCTTGGATCTCTTTCGTAAGGAGTTTTCTTAATTGCATCTAAAATATCACAAAAAATTACAACTGTATTATGAGATGTAAAGGGATCTAAAAAGTATCTTGATAAATCTGGTTTTAAAATCATATCAGACTCATTTATAGCTTTCCACCCAGCTATTGATGAGCCATCAAAAAATACTCCCTCATTGAGCATACCTTCGTCAACCGCAGTACAATCCATTGTTAAATGTTGAAGCTTTCCTCTTGGATCTGTAAATCTTAAATCTACAAACTCTGCATCTTTATCTTTAATAAATTTTAAAACGTCTTTAGCACTCATTTTCTCTCCTATATAATTCTGGGCCTTGTGATACCAAAAAAAGACTGTTAAATAATGTTCTTTTACTTAATAACACCTATGCATTTTTTACATAAGTGTATATTAAATAAAAAAAATAACTAACAATTTTAAGTTGAAATATGTCTTTGCTTAATAAAGAGCCAGTTAAAAGGGTAGAAGAAAACCTTAAAAATTTTAATGAAAATTTAAATATCATTACACTTGATACTTCAGCAAGAACTGCGTTAGAAGCAGCTTCTTCTTTAGGTTGCAATGTAGGGGCTATTGTAAAAAGTCTTTTATTTAGAGCAGAAGATAAATATATCCTGTGTTTAGTCTCAGGAGATAAAAAAGTTTCATTAAATAAAGTAAAAAAAATACTTAACAAAAAAGATATTTCTATGGCCTCAGCTGATGAAGTAAAGAAAATAACAGGTTTTACTATAGGTGGTGTTTCACCAGTGGGTCATTTAAATGATATAAACATTTATATAGACAATAATTTAAGCAGATTTGAGTTTTTGTATGCTGCTGCAGGTCATCCAAACTGTGTTTTCAGAATAGATAATTTAAATTTGATAAAGATTTCCAAAGGAATAATTGAAGATATAACAGAATGAAACAACCAAAACTTTTAGATTATGTTCTTTTAACAGTTTTGGCTTTAATATGGGCTTCAGCTTTTTTTAACATCAAAATTGCAACATATTCATTTGGTCCTGTAACAATTGCTTTTCTAAGAGTTTTTTTTGGAGCTATTCCAGTTTTATTGCTGTGTTATTTTAAAAAAATTAAAATTGAAGCATTTTCAAAAGATTGGCATTGGTTTGCGATGATAGGATTTATAAATTTGGTTGCTCCATTCTTCTTAATTGCTTATGGAGTTAAGTCGGTTCAAAGTAATTTAGCAGCAATTTTAATGTCTACAACTCCTTTAAGCTCAACTATACTTGGACATTTTTATACAAAAAATGAAAAATTTAATTTTATTAAAACAATTGGAATATTGATTGGATTTTCAGGAATAGTTTTTTTTATTTTCAGATAATTTACTCATAGATGAAAATAATTTTACTTCTGCATTATTAATCTTATTGGGCTCAACCTGCTATGTAATTGGTGGAGTTTTGACTTTAAAGATTAGTAAAAAGAAAAACGAAAACGTGACAGGTTCAATATTGATTTGGGCTACTATCATTTTGATACCACTTGTAAGTTTTATAGAGCAACCTTGGGAATTAACACCTAGATTAGATTCTACTATTTCTGTAATATATCTTGGACTAGTATCAACTGGTATCGCTTGGTTACTAAGATTTAGAATTTTAGTTAAAAACGGTTTAATTTTCCAATCTCAAGTTTCATACTTAATACCTATTTTTGGAACTATATTGAGTTATATATTCTTAAAAGAACTAATTACTTTTAAAGTTTTAATTTCATTAATAGCAGTGGTTTTAGGTATTTATTTTGTTAAAAAAGCAAATTAATTAATTTTTTTTTGTCCTCTATAAAATGAAGATCGACCAATAATAGAATTTAATAATCCTAAAAATCTATATAAATATTTATTTTTTTGATTTTTTTGATTTGTGATGAAATAAAAAATTGTTTTAAAAAATGATTTTGTTAATTTTCCAAAAAGTTTAAACAAAGCATGAAAAAAACTATAATTTTTTTTATAAAAATAAAACCACGACCACATCCAGTGCCAATTTTTAATATTAATCGCATCTTCTTTTTCTAAAGCATTTTTGCCTATTGAGCTTTTAAAACCTAAATGATGAATTTTTAAATCTTTGGATGTATAAACGAACCCACCTTTATCGATAATAGATTTACAGAGATCAAACTCCTCAAAATATAGAAAATATTTTTTATCAAATATATATTTTTTTATCCAACTTTTTTAAATTTAGTAACATTGAGCATCCAGTTACCCATTCTACTTTTGCGAGTTTTTCAATTTTATTATTGAGAAATTCCTTTTTAAATTCATCGTTTTTTTTGGGATTAAAAAAGCCAGCAGGCACAAAAACTTTATCTTTCAAATATTGACAACCAATAATATCAAAATTTTTAATTTCCCGTATTACTTTTGGAAGATTTTTAAAAAAATTTTTTTCACACACTACATCAGGATTTAATATCAAAGCATAATCAGTTTTAGTTTTTGATAATCCAAAATTATTTCCCATCCCATAACCTAAATTTTTTCCGGTACAAAAAATTTTAATTTTTGGAAATTTTTTTTTAATTAATTTTTGATGTTCAAAATTTTTTGAATTTTCTACAACGATTATCCTTATTTCACGACTGAGTGATTTTATACAGCCAAGAATAATATCTTTTGGAGTTTTATAAGTTAAAATTATAGCTGTTATTTTTTTTAATTCACTCATAAATTAAACTTAATATCTAAATTTGTTTAAAATATTGCAATAAACAAAAAAGCAGATTTAATCAATTTAAAAAAATATCTTGAAAGCCATTCTAGCTGCCACGAAAATAACTAATAAAGATGTAATTAGAGCTAAAACTCTGTTAGAAAAAATTTTAAGATTTAAATAATTACCTATCAAACCACCAATAAAAACACTTAAAAAAAGTGGCCAATACATCACAAATTCATTTACTATATTATCTTTAGTAAATTGACCAAAAATCCCTGATATCGAGTTAACTAAAATAAATAAAGATGCAGTAGTGATAATATTTTTTGGTTTATCGGCTTTTAATAAAAATAAGATAGGGCTTAAAAATATTCCACCTCCAATTCCAACTATTCCAGAAATTAATCCAAGCAAAGATCCTATGATTACAGAAATAAAAATATTAAGTTTTTTAACTGTTATATCTTTATTTTCATATGCTTTATTATTCATCAATAACAAACTGCCGGCTAATGATAAAACTAAAAATAATAAGATCTCAAATATCTCTTTATTAATAATCAATGTTCCACCAATATATGCAAAAGGAATAGAACCAATCAAAAATGGTAATAGTAGCTTTAAATTATGATTTCCTGCTCTAATATAGTTTACAGAATTTCCTGTAACTACAATTATATTGCAAAACAAGGCAATCACTGGAAAAATATAGTAAGGTGTGTCCCAGATTAATAATAAAGCTAAATAAGTAGATCCACCACCAAAACCAACACTCGAATATAAAATTGCTGTTATAAAAAAAAATATTGGTAATATAATCATATAAAAAATTTACTATGAAAGTTAATATTGCACTTTTGACTGTAACAGATACACGTACATTTGATAACGATAAATCTGGAGCAATCTTAGTTGAGAAAATTAAAGCATCCGATCATAATTTGTTAGATAGGAAAATATGTAAAGATAATAAAGATGAAATAGTTGTGATATTGAAAGATTGGCTTCAAAATGATAAGTTAGATGTAATTATAACTACTGGTGGAACTGGTCTTACTGGTAGAGACATCACACCAGAAGCATTAAATGAGATTGCAGATAAACATATTCCAGGATTTGGAGAAGTTTTTAGAAATATAAGTTTAAAAACAGTTGGAACATCAGCGATTCAATCTAGAGCATGCGCAATACTTTCAAATGGGAAGTATGTATTTGCATTACCAGGTTCATCCGGAGGTGTTACAGATGCTTGGGATGGAATCTTAAAACATCAATTAGATATAAATCATAAACCATGTAACTTTGTTGAACTTTTTCCAAGACTAAAAGAAAAATAATTATTTTTGATATTTCTCTTTCCATTCTGGATAAGGCATTCCGTATATTCTTTCTCTTGCTTCAGGGTCAGAAATTGTAACTCCTTTTTTTAAAGCCTCCTCCCTATACCATCTAGATAAACAATTCCTACAAAAGTTAGCCAGGTTCATTAAATCAATATTTTGAACATCTTTTCTTTCATCCAAGTGCTTTAATAATCTTTCAAAAGTAGCTGATTGGATTTCAATTTTTTCATTTTTATTCATTTAAAAAGTATTAGAGAATTTTTTATTGAGCACAAGATATAGTATTAATACAATTCAAGGTAGAATTTTTTGATTTTTATAAATAGACACACCTTCCAAATGTTTGTTTAATCAATTATGGCTAATAAAAGAAAGTCTAAAGCTAAGCCAAAGACCAAGAAAAAAAAAAATAAATTGGTCAAAACATCTAGAAAAAGAACGAAAACAAAAAAAAAAATCGTGACAAAAAAGTCTGCGACTAAGAAGCGTTCTAACAAATCTAGAAAAAATAATAAGCTTAAAGTAACAAAAAAAACAAGAGGAGTAGGAAAAATGAGTGCAGAAGCTATGAAAGTGTCATCTGTTCTTGATACATCTCATTTGAAGGTAAAGTTTCCATACAAAGCTAAATATGGAAATTACATAAACGGTAAGTTTGTGGAGCCTAAATCTGGAAAGTATTTTGAAAATACTTCACCAATCTCAAATGAAGTAATCTGTTCAGTTGCACGATCAAATGAAAAAGACGTGGACGCAGCGTTAGATGCCGCTCACGCAGCTTTCCCGACTTGGGGTAAAACTTCAATTACGGAAAGATCAAACATTCTTCTTAAGATTGCTGATGTGATTGAGAAAAATCTTAATGTACTAGCTACAGCAGAATGTTTAGATAATGGTAAACCAATCAGAGAATGTATGGCCGCTGACTTGCCACTAGTGATAGATCATTGGAGATATTTTGCTGGTGTGATCAGAGCAGAAGAAGGTTCAGTTGCTGAAATAAGTAACAGTGAATATTCTTATCATATCCCTGAACCACTAGGTGTAGTTGGTCAAATTATACCGTGGAACTTTCCATTATTAATGGCAACTTGGAAATTAGCTCCAGCATTAGCTGCAGGTAATTGTGTAGTGCTAAAGCCAGCTGAGCAAACACCAGCTTCGATTATGTTATTAATGGAGTTAATTGGTGATTTATTGCCTCCAGGAGTAGTTAACATTGTAAGTGGTTATGGTTTAGAAGCAGGTAAACCGTTAGCTTCATCTAAAAGAATCAAAAAGATTGCTTTTACAGGTGAAACAACAACTGGTCGGTTAATTATGCAATATGCATCGCAAAACTTAATTCCGATCACATTAGAGTTAGGTGGAAAATCTCCAAACATTTTCTTTGAAGACGTTATGGCAAAAGATGACGATTTCCTAGACAAATGTCTTGAAGGTTTTGCAATGTTCACTTTAAACCAAGGTGAAGTTTGTACTTGCCCAAGCAGAGTGCTAGTTCAAGAGTCTATCTATGACAAGTTCATGGAAAAAGCTATCGCTAGAACAAAAGCAGTTAAGCAAGACAATCCTTTGAAAATGGAAACAATGATTGGTGCACAAGCATCATTAGAACAAATGGAAAAAATCAAGTCTTACCTAGATTTAGGTAAGAAAGAAGGTGCCAAAGTTCTATGTGGTGGAAATGTTGCAAAAATCAATAGTGGTTTAGAAAAAGGAAATTATATTGAACCAACTATTTTTGAGGGTAATAACTCAATGCGTATCTTCCAAGAAGAAATTTTTGGACCGGTAGTATCAGTAACTAAATTTAAAGATGAAGCAGAAGCATTAGAAATTGCTAATGATACACTTTATGGTTTAGGTGCTGGCGTATGGACTAGAAACGGAAATATCGCTTACAGAATGGGTAGAGAAATACAAGCTGGTAGAGTTTGGACAAACTGTTATCACGCTTATCCTGCTCATGCTGCATTCGGTGGTTACAAGCAGTCTGGTATCGGAAGAGAAACACATAAAATGATGCTTAACCACTATAGACAAGTGAAAAACCTTCACGTGTCTTACAGTGAAAAGAAATTAGGCTTCTTTTAAAAGATAGATAATATATAATGGCCCGTGAGGAATCACGGGCCATATTTTTTATGAAAGTAAAAGCAACAAACTCCGCATTAAAATTAATTGAGGAAATTAAAGCTCAACATGGTGAAGAACTTTTATTTCATCAATCTGGTGGATGTTGTGATGGCAGTGCCCCCATGTGTTATCCTAGGAATGAATATATGGTTGGTAATAGTGACGTAAAATTAGGTGAAATTGGTGGTGTTCCTTTTTATATGAATGATGATCAATATGAAAAATGGAAACATACAGATCTGACCATAGATGCTGTCAAAGGAATTGGCGGCATGTTTTCTTTAGACAATGGTACAGGGAAAAGATTTTTAACTAAATCTGAAATTTGCCTGGTTGTAGATAACGAGCCAAAAAAAAATTAAGCATTTTTCTTTAATTTAATTCTAAAGCTCAAGAGTATTAAAATTATGATTGAGTAAATTAAAGGTTTAAAAAAGATTGTTTTAGATAACCATATAAAATGAAGTGAACCAAATATTGCAATTACATAAACTAATCTGTGTAACTTTTTCCAATTAGATTTTAAAACTCTTACCATCATATCCGATGAAGTTAAGGCCAAAACTGTTAACAATAACCAAGCAGAAAAACCAACAAAGACAAATTTTTTTTTAAAAACATCATTTATTAATGGCTCGATATCAAATCTATAATCTAGACCAACATAGCTAAGCATATGGATTGAAGCATATGAGAAAGTAAAAAGACCTACCATCCTCCTAAATTTTAACCATTCGGTAGAATTTGTTATTTTTCTTAGTGGTGAAATTGAAAGAGTTAAAATGATAAAAATCAAAGTCCATTCTCCAAAGTGGTTAATAATTCTATCGACTGGTTCCGGACCCAATTTATTTAAGATTATTTCATAGGAGATTACATAGATCGGCCAAAGTAATATTAGGAAAACAGCAGGCTTTAAATAATTTTTCAATTTATTTTAGTAGTTTTTCTTTAAGTCCATGCCACTATAAAGATGAGCCACTTCATCTCCATACCCATTGAACATTAAGGTTTTAATTCTTGGGGCTAGAATACTTTCGCCGATTACTCTTTCTGTTGCTTGAGACCATCTTGGATGATCAACTTCAGGATTAACATTTGAGTAAAAACCGTATTCTCTTGGTGAAGCATTTTTCCAAGCGGTATTTGGCATTTTTTCTGTTAGTTTTATTTTAACGATTGCTTTCGCACTTTTAAAACCATATTTCCATGGAATAAATATTCTTAAAGGTGCTCCGTTTTGATTTGGTAATGGCTTGCCATATAAACCAGTTACAACAGTTGTAAGTGGATGCATAGCTTCATCAATTCTTAATCCTTCGATGTAAGGCCAATTTAGAACAGGATATCTCTGTCCCACCATCTCTTCAGGATTATAAACAGTTTCAAACTCGACAAACTTTGCATTGGGTTTAATCTTAACTTTATTAAGAAGTTCACTTAATGAAAAACCTAACCATGGTATAACCATAGACCAACCCTCTACACATCTAAGTTTTAAAATTCTTTCTTCAGATTTAATAGCCAAAACCTCTTCAACAGGCAGTTCTAATGATTTTTCAACTTCACCTTCAATTTTTACACTCCAAGGTTTTGTAGGAAAATTTTTTGCTCTTCTGTGCGGATCACCCTTGCCAGTACCAAACTCATAGTAATTATTGTAAGTAGTAATATCTTTATAACTCGTTGTCTTATTTAAATTACTGGCATTTGCATTAACTAGTGGAACTGAATTTAAAGTAAGCGCACCTAAACCATAACCCATAGTTTTAATAAAAGATCTTCTTTTATTATAAATCTTTTCTGAAGTAATTTCTGAATGTTTAAATTTTTTCATTAGCAACAGGGTTTCCTTTTAACCATTCGCTTTCTTCATTTTCATAATGTTCTTTTTTCCAAATTGGAGATCTTTTTTTTATTTCTTCAATTATATATCTAGAAAGTACATATGCCTGATCTCGATGTTTACAAGCAACTGCGATAATTATGCTTATCTCACCTAAGTCTAGATATCCTTTTGCGTGTTCAATAAATACTGCTTTGTCTTTAATATCTAATTTTTGCTCTGCATCATTATAGATCTCTTCAAAACTTTTTATAACCATTTCATCATGACTATCGTAAGTAATTCCAGTTACTTTTTTATTATCATTGATATTTCTCACAGTGCCCAAAAAGTAAATAGATGCACCAAACTTAAAATCTTTAATAAATTTTTCAGCATTTGAAATATGTATCTTCTCTTTTTTTGTATCTTTGATTTTTGTATGAAGCATCAGCCTCCTCCAATAGGAGGTATAATACCAATCTTTTGATTTTTTGTGATTTTATAATTGTCGCTTATTATTTCATTTTTTTCCGAACAAAAAGTTGAGGAATTTACAACTTTAATAAAGTTTTTATTGTCCTTAAAATTT
>CACFGT010000017.1:5000-22549 GCA_902565935.1 uncultured Pelagibacteraceae bacterium | reverse complement strand
AGAGGGTGTATCAGGTTCTAACTCAGTTAAGGTAACTTTAGATGGAGAAGGCGAAATGCAAAAAATTGAATTATCAGATGAGGTATTGAGAGAGGAAAAATCAATTGTTGAGGACTTGATAGTTGCTGCCCACAATAATGCAAAAAATCAAATAAAAAATAAAACAAGTGAAGAAATTTCAAAAGCAACTGGTGGCCTAGGAATTCCTGGTTTTAAGTGGCCACTCTAAAGATGCAAAATATAAGCGAGATTGAAACTTTAATAAAATTAATTTCTAGACTTCCTGGTTTAGGGCCCAAATCAGCTAAAAGAATTGTGTTAAAACTTATCAATAACCGTGATGAACTTGTAAAACCCATGGCTAATTCATTAGCACAAGTCTATAAAAATGTAGTGAGATGTAAGGCATGTGGGACTTTAAAATCAAATTCAAATAGCTGTGTGAATTGTGATGATGTAAAAAATAAATATAATAAAATTTGTGTTGTAGAAGATATTGCTGATCAATGGTCGATTGAAAGTTCAAATATCTATAAAGGATACTTTCATATTCTTGGTGGCACTCTTTCTTCTGTTGGACAAAGAAAAGAGGAATTATTAGTTAATTCATTAGTTGAAAGAGTTAACAAAGGAGATATAGATGAAGTAATTTTGGCAACAAGCGCTACTATTGAAGGTCAAACAACAGCTTATTATATCCAGGATAGTTTGAAAAATTCTAAGGTTAAAATTACAAAATTAGCGCAAGGACTGCCAGTTGGAGGAGAAATAGAAAGTTTAGACGACGGGACTTTGTTCTCTGCTTTTAAAAATAGATCAAAAATTAATTCTGAATAGATTTTTTTTCCAACCTATTAAGATGTAAAAGAGGCTCTGTATAACCAGAAGGTTGTTCAGTACCCTTAAAAATTAAATCACAGGCTGTTTTAAATGCTAAAGATTTTTCATAATCATCACTCATTTTTGTATAATTTTTATCTCCTTCATTTTGTTTATCTACTACTTTAGCCATTTCTTTCATAATTTCATTTACTTGAATTTTAGTAGTAATACCATGATGTATCCAATTAGCTATGTGTTGGGATGAAATTCTTAGTGTTGCACGGTCTTCCATAAGTCCGACATTATTTATATCAGGTACCTTTGAACAACCAATGCCTTGATCTATCCACCTAACAACATAACCAAGTAATGTTTGTGCTGAATTAGAAATTTCTGCATTTATTTCATCAACAGACCAATTGGGCCTATCTGCAATTGGAATTGTTAAAAGATCATCAAGTTTTGCCTTTTCTCTATCTGAAATTTTTTTCTGTTCAGCAAAAATATCTATTTGATGGTAATGAAGAGCATGCAAAGAAGCTGCAGTTGGTGATGGTACCCATGCACAGTTAGCACCTGCTTTTAAATGTCCAATTTTTTCAGTTATCATTTGTTTCATTTTATCTGGTGCAGCCCACATACCTTTACCAATTTGTGCTATTCCTGAAAAACCACAAGATAATCCAACATCTACATTATTATTCTCATACGCAGAAATCCATTTAGAGGATTTCATATCTCCCTTTTTAATCATTGGCCCAGCTTCCATTGATGTATGCATTTCGTCACCTGTGCGATCTAAAAAACCAGTATTAATGAAAAAAACTCTATTTTTGAGTGATCTAATGCATTCTTTTAAATTTGCTGATGTCCTTCTCTCTTCATCCATAATGCCAATTTTACAAGTGTACTGTTTTATACCTAAAAGTTCCTCAACTTTATTAAATATTAGATTTGTAAAAGCTGTTTCATCTGGCCCATGCATTTTCGGTTTAACTATATATATCGATCCACTTTTAGAATTTTTCTTTTTTTTTAAATCATGCAATGCTGCTGCAGTAGTAATGAATGCATCCATTATTCCTTCAGGCACTTCACTTCCATCATTTAATAATATTGAGGGATTAGTCATTAGATGTCCAACATTTCTAATAAGAAGTAGACTACGACCATGTAGTTTTAAACCCTTACCATCTTTAGAAATAAAACTCCTATCAGGATTTAATTTTCTTTCTAAGATTTTACCATTTTTTTTAAATTGTATTTTTAGGTCACCTTTCATTAAACCTAACCAATTTCTATAACAGACAACTTTGTCCTCAGCATCGACAGCGGCGACACTGTCTTCATTATCACAGATAGTTGATATTGCAGATTCTGCTATTACATCACTTATTCCAGCAATGTCATGTGCAGCACTAAAAGCTCTAGGGTTAATTATAATTTCAAAATGAAGATTATTATTTTTTAATATTATTGCTTCGGGTTTGTTTACATCTCCTCTATGACCTATGAACTTGTTTTCATCAACAAGATTATATTCATTATTATCTTTTGTAATTATCAATTTATTTTCTTTAATTTTTAAACTTGCAATATTTTTCCAACTTGTGCCATTAATAGGAATATACTTATCAAAGAATTCTCTGACATATTTTATTACTTCTTGACCTCTATTTGGATCATATCTTTCACTTCCTCCTTCTTCAGACTCAATTATGTCTGTTCCATATAAGCTGTCATACAAACTAACCCAACGTGCATTTGCAGCATTTAAAGTATATCTAGCATTCATTATTGGTACCACTAGTTGAGGTCCAGCTATCTTGGCAATTTCATCATCTACATTTTTTGTTTCAATTTTAAAATTAGGTCCCTCATCTTTTAAATAACCTATTTCTTTAAGAAATTTTTTATATTCACCTATATCAATTTTGTTACCTTTGTTTTTAAGGTGCCAGTCATCAATTTTATTTTGCAGCTCATCTCTAAATTTAATTAATTCTCTATTTTTAGGTGCTAACTCATGAACAGCCTTATCAAAACCAGACCAGAACCGATCAGGTGAAATTTCAGTGTTTTTTAATAACTCTTCATTTACAAAAGCAAGTAATTTGTCTGCAATTTTAAGATTATTTACAGTTTGATATTTTAATTTCATTAAATATTTCTAAAACCACCATAATATTAAGTCAAATAATTTATAGAAGCATTGACATTTTGTTGTCATTTTTCATAATTAATACGCAATTATTCAAATGAAAAATTATCTTAACTTTGAAAATGAAATAAAAGATCTTGAGATTGAGTTGGAAAAACTTAAGGATCCATATAATCAGAGTGGACTTTCAGAGGTAGATACTAAAAAAATTTCACAGACACAAAAAGAATTAGATGAGAAATTAAGTGCCATTTATTCAAACCTAGATCCTTGGCAAACTACAATGGTTGCAAGGCATGAAGATAGACCAAAATCTAAATTCTTCATAGAAAATTTATTTGAGGATTTCATTCCTTTATCTGGAGATAGATATTATGGAGAGGATCAATCAGTATTAGCAGGTTTTGGAAAGTTTAATGGTAAATCTGTTTTGGTAATAGGACAAGAAAAAGGTGATGATCTCGATAGTAGAATAAAAAGAAATTTTGGAATGATGAGACCAGAAGGTTATAGAAAAACTATACGTTTGATGAAGTTAGCGGATAAATTTCAAATACCTATTGTAACTTTTATTGATACACCAGGGGCGTATCCAGGTGTTGGCGCTGAAGAAAGAGGTCAAGCGGAGGCTATTGCAAAGTCAATTGAATGTTGCATGAGTTTGACTGTTCCAACTATCGCAATAATAATTGGTGAAGGGGGCTCAGGTGGAGCGATAGCATTAGCCTCATCCAATAAAGTTATTATGTTAGAAAATGCAATATATTCAGTAATTTCACCCGAAGGATGTGCAACAATTCTTTGGAGAGACCCAAAAAGGATGCTTGATGCTGCTAAAGCTATGAAACTTTCTGCTAAAGATTTGTTAGATTTAGAGATTATTGATGAAATAGTTTCAGAACCAGCAGGTGGTGCTCATAGAGACAAAGAAAAAATTTTAAAAAATATTAGAAATTCACTTTTAAAAAATTTAAATAATTTTGATAATATGTCACGAGATGAAATATTTGATAACAGAAAAAATAAATATTTGAGGATAGGTAGGAACAAAGGTTTCATTAGTGACTTGAATGAATTAAGTTCATTAGATTTAAGTGAAAATAAATTTAATCAATTTATAAAATCAAAAAAGATTATTATTTTTTCAAGTTTTATTTTGTTAATTTTATTAATGATAATCATCTTTTATTTATAAAGCTCCACAACAATTCTTAAATTTTTTTCCTGTTGCTTCACATCTATCATTTCTTGAAATTTTTTGATTTTTCATCAAAGTTAACAGACATTTAGGATTATTCATTAAGCTTACTTCATCTTTTTTTTTGTTTTCTTCATCAAGTTTTTCGACAACTTTCAAATTTAACAAAATTGAAATAAAATCAAGCTTCAATTTAGTAAGAAGATTTTCAAATAAACTAAAAGCTTCTTTTTTATATTCAATTAACGGATCTCTTTGACCATAAGATCTCAATCCTATGACTTGTCTCAACTGCTCTAAATATTGAATATGAGATTTCCAGTTTAAATCTATAGACTGCAAAAATATTCTTTTTTCAATTTCCTTTGAGCCATTATCACCTAATATTCTCGTTCTTTTATCTCTCGTTTCTTTAAATTTTTCGATGATTTTATTTTTAAATGCATCATCCTCTAATAATTTGATATTTTCCAACTCATTACTTTGAAAATTCTTACCTAAAATTAATAAAAGTTTATTATCAAAATCTTTGTTTTTTGGGTTAGATAACTTTTGTCTTTTTAAATTGAGTAGCTCGTCAATGATTTCATTTAAAAAGTCCTCAGAATAGTCAAAAATTTCTTCACTATTCATTGCAGTTTTTCTTTGAGAAAAGATTACATGTCTTTGATCATTTAAAACATTATCAAATTTTATTAATGTTTTTCTGATATCGAAATTTCTTGCCTCCACTTTTTGCTGTGCTCTTTCTAGAGCTTTATTAATCCACGGATGATCTATACTTTCACCATCTTTAAGACCTAATTTTTGTAAAATATTATTCATAGACTCAGAACCAAAAATTCGCATTAGATCATCCTCTAGGCTAACATAAAATATTGAACTTCCTTCATCACCCTGACGACCAGATCTACCTCTTGCTTGATTATCAACCCTTCTAGACTCCATTCTTTCTGTACCTATTACAAATAACCCCCCAAGCGATTTTATTTTTTCCTTACTTTTATTTAATTCCTCTTCAGCCATTGAATCTTTCTTTCCTCCAAGTTGGATATCGACACCTCTACCAGAAATACTAGTTGTTATTATTACAGAATTTTCTTTCCCTGCGTTGGCAATTATTTCAGCTTCATTTTCGTGATTCTTTGCATTTAAAACTAAATGTTTGATATTTCTATCTTTTAAGAGTTTTGAATATATCTCTGATTTATTTATACTTGATGTAAAAATTAAAAGAGGTTGCCCTTTTTTATTACAACTTATTATTTTTTCTATAATTGCAACATTTTTCTCTTTTTCAGTCCTAAAAATCTGATCATTAAAATCTTTTCTTATCATCTTTTTATTAGTAGGAATTACCACAACAGGTAAATTGTAAATTTCATAAAATTCCTCAGACTCTGTTAAGGCTGTACCCGTGCAACCTGAAATTTTTTCGTAAAGTCTAAAATAGTTTTGATAAGTAATTGATGCTAATGTTTGGTTTTCTGGCTGTATATCAACTTTTTCTTTTGCTTCTAAAGCTTGATGCAATCCATCTCCAAATCTTCTACCTTCAAGAATCCTTCCAGTGAGTTCGTCAATAATTTTTAAATTCCCATTTTGAATAATATAGTCTTTACCTTTTTCAAAAAGATGATTGGCTCGCAAAGCCTGGTTTACATGATGAACTAAAGCTAAATTTTCTGGGTCATAAAAATTATTATTTTTAAGAATTCCAGCATTTGTGAAAATTTTTTCAACATTATTTACACCATTATTAGTTAAAAGTATGTTCCTATCTTTTTCATCTATCTCATAATCATTTTTTTTTAGAAGTTTTACTAATTTATCAATAGCTAAATACTTATTTGTTTTATCTTCAGCCGCTCCAGAAATTACCAATGGTGTTCTTGCCTCATCGATAAGACATGAATCAATTTCATCTACTATTGAAAAAAAATGTTCCCTTTGTACCATTTCCTCTTGTGAAAATTTCATATTATCTCTTAAATAATCAAAACCAAGCTCACTATTTGTGGCATAGGTAATGTCACAGTTATAATTATTTTTTCTTTCAAAATCGTTTTGATCATTATTTATATATCCACATTTTATTCCTAAAAAATTATAAATTTTACCCATTTCTTCCGAGTCTCTTTTTGCAAGGTAATCGTTAACTGTAACAATATGAACACCTTTTTCTTTTAAAGAATTTAAATAGGCCGCAAGAGTTATGGTTAATGTTTTTCCTTCTCCTGTTCTCATCTCAGCAATTTTTGCCTCATGCAAAACTACACCACCAATTAACTGAACATCAAAATGCCGTTCATTTCTTGTCCTTCTTGAAGCCTCCCTTACTAAGGAATAAGCTTCTGGGAGAATATCATTTAAAGAAGCACCATTCTTAATTTTTTCTTTAAAATCTTGTGTCTTTTTTGGAAAATCTGTATCTTTTAATTTTTTAACTTCATTCTCATATGAGTTAATTTTTGTAACAATTTTGGCTATTCTATCCAATTCTTTTTGGTTATTTGATTTAATAAATTTTGAAATGAAGTTTAATGGATTTAACATAAAGTTTTTTTTATATATTATTTACATATATACATTTATATAATTATAAATTTATTAATTTAAACACTATGGGTATAAATTTAATCAACTTTTTATCATCTAAATCAAAAAATAAAAGGATGAAGGAATTTCAGGATTTAGACCATATTGAAGGTGTTTCAGTATCTACTGTTAATGCAAACTTATACGAAAATCCCAGAGACGATTTAGTAATGTTTTATTTCCGAGAAGGTGCAAATCACGCGTCAGTTTATACCCAATCAAAAATTGTATCAGAGAATTTAAAGTGGAATTTATCAAATAAACCTAAAAAAATTTTTTCACTCTTGGTTAATACTAGGAATGCTAATTGTTTTACAGGTAAACAGGGATACAAAAGTTTAGAAAAGATTGCTGAAAAATTATCAACAGTTTTGACTGAAAAACAAAAGGTTGATGAGGATGAACCTAGAAAAATTAAAACTAAAGAAATAATTTTTGGATGCACTGGAACGATAGGTGAAATTTTTCCAGAAGAAAAGATAAAAATTAAAATTCCTGAATTAATAGATAAGATAAAATATACTCAAAACAAGTATATATGGATGAAAGCTGCTTTAGGCATCATGACGACAGATACTCAACCTAAAATGGCTATGGAGGAATGTTTAATTGGCAATAGCCGAATAAAGATATTTGGAATAGCAAAAGGTTCTGGAATGATACAACCAAATATGGCAACTACGCTTGGCTATATTTTCACAGATGCTGATTTATCAAATGATGTTTTAAAAAAACTCCTAAAAAAAAATATATCTTCGACTTTTAATGCAATTTCTTGTGACAGTGATACAAGTACTAATGACATGCTAACATTTTTTTCTACAGGAAAAGTTAAGCATTCAAAAGTAACTAATATCAATGATGAAAAATTAAAAGAGTTTGATCAAGCTTTAAATAAAGTTTTGCTTAATTTAGCTAAAAGAATAGTAGCTGATGGTGAAGGAGCAACAAAATTTATAACTATCAAAGTCGAAAATTGTAAAACGGAGAACGATGCAAAAAAAATAGCTTTCTCCATTGCAAATTCACCATTAGTCAAAACAGCAATTTCTGGTGAAGATCCAAATTGGGGACGAATAATTATGGCAATAGGTAAAGCTGGAGTTCAAATTAATATTGATAAGTTGTCAATTAAATTTGGAGATTTGTTTATCATTCAAGCAGGAAAACTAAGCATAAATTACACAGAAGAAAAAGCTTCTGATTATATGAAAAGTGATAATATAGAAATTATTATTGATATTGGTAATGGATCTAAAAATTTTACTGCTTACACGATGGATTTAACAGAGAAATATATTCAAATTAATAGCGATTATAGAAGTTAAAGGGATTGAAAACACAAAAGCAATTATTAAATATATTACATGATTAAGTATAAACTAGTTTGTGAAAGATGTAATTTACTATTTGATAGTTGGTTTGCATCATCGAAAGAGTTCGAAAATTTAAAGAAAAAAAAACTTTTAAGTTGCCATGTATGTAATTCCAAAAAAATTAAAAAAACTTTAATGGCACCTAAATTATTGAAAAAATCAAAAAATAAAAATTTTGAGATCAATGCTCTGAAATTTAAAGAAATAAACAAAAAAATTAAAGAGTATCAAAAATTTATTAAGAATAATTTTGAGTATGTTGGTGAAAATTTTGCGTATGAGGCAAGAAGCATTCATTATAACAATAAGAAAAAAAATAGGGGTATTTATGGAACTGCTTCAAAAGAGGAAATTAGAGAGTTAAAAGAAGAGGGAATCCACACTGAAATGATACCTTGGCTAGAAAATAAAAATAATTAGTTTTTAATAAACTTACCAATATAATTTACTGATTTGTCACTACTTATTGACCATTCATCTTTAATTAAATTAAATTTCATACCAGCCAATTCATCTAATTCTAAATTATAATTTTTTAGAATTTTTATTAAATCTTGAGGCTTTACAAATTTTTCCCATGAATGAGTTCCTATAGGAAGCCAACGCATTATGTATTCAGCTCCAATAATAGCAAAGATATAGGATTTTAAAGTTTTATTAAGTGTTGCAACAAACATTATTCCATCTTTTTTTAAAAGTCTTGAACATGATTTTAAAAAAAAATCTGCATTGTCAACGTGCTCTATTATTTCCATATTGAGAATTACATCGAATTTTTTATCGATTTGAAAATTTTCTGGTGATATGCAAAAATAGTTAATATCTAAATTGCTTTTTTTAGCATGCAATTTTGCAATATTAATATTTTTCTGTGATGCATCAATCCCAACAACATCAGCACCTAGTCTACTCATTGGTTCTGACAAAAGACCACCACCACACCCAATGTCCAAAATTTTAATCTTATTCAAAGGTTTCTCTCCTTTTTTTAGTTTAAAGGTGTCAATTATATTGTTTTTTATATATGAAATTCTAATTGGATTAAATTTGTGCAATGGTTTAAATTTTCCTTCGGGATCCCACCATTCCTCAGCAATTTTAGAAAATTTTTCTATTTCTTTTTTATTAATTGTGTTAGTTTTCATAATTAAATGATTTTATATTCAAGATGTATTTTATCAATATATTTTAACTTTTAGTAAATTATTTATCATGAAAATCGTCGTTTTAAAATTTGGTGGTACTTCAGTCGGTTCAATTGAGAAAATTAGAAATGTTTCTAATATCATTCAAAGCTATAAGAAAAAAGGAGATAAAGTAATTGTCGTATCCTCAGCGATGAGCGGGGTTACAAATGATTTAATAAAAAAATCAAGAATGATAAGTAAAAGCTTTTCCGACGCTGAATATGATGTTTTGGTAGCCTCTGGAGAACAAATTGCATGTTCATTAATAGCTGGTAGGTTAATCGACAAAGGATACAGATCTCGGTCTTGGCTAGCTTGGCAAATACCAATCTTAACAACAGGTCATCATAAAAATTCAAGAATTAACCAAATTAATAAAATTGAAATAATCAAATATTTAAAAAAAGGCGGTATTCCTATAATTGCAGGTTTCCAAGGAGTTAATGAAGAAAAAAGATTAACTACCATTGGAAGAGGAGGATCAGATGCTAGTGCTATAATGCTTGCAAAGTTTTTCAAAGCAAAAAAATGTATCATTTATACTGATGTGGAAGGTGTATATACAACTGATCCTAATAAATTATATAATGCAAAAAAAATAAAAGTAATTTCTTACGAGGAAATGTTAGAAATGGCATCATTAGGTGCTAAAGTAATGCAACCAGTATCAATTCAAGATGCCAGATTAAACAGAATTGATATTGAAGTAAAATCTTCGTTTAAAAAAAAAGCAGGCACCAAAATTACTAAAAAATCAAATATAAGTAGTAATAGAATTATTACTGGAATAACATCAACAATGAATGATGCTAAAGTTACATTAGTTGGTGTTAAAGATAAACCTGGGGTAGCAGCATCAATATTCAAACCTTTATCTAAAAATTTGATTAATGTAGATATGGTTGTTCAGAATATTTCAGCAAATGGAAAAGAAACAGATTTAACATTTACAATTAAAAGAGATGACTTGAAAAAAACAAAAAAAATTATTTTGGATAATAAGAATATTATTTATAGAGATTTAAAATTTGACAAAGAGGTATCAAAAATATCTATAATTGGCGTTGGTATGGTTACTACACCGGGAGTAACATTTAGAATGTTTCAAAAGTTAGCTGATAATAAGATAAATATTTTAGTTATTTCAACATCAGAAATTAAAATTTCAGTATTGATTGAAAAAAAAAATATTTCAAAAGCTCTTAAAGCTTTACATAAAGAATTTGGATTAGATAAATAAAATGAGCATTAGACCTTTCAGAGACATTAAAAGAAAAAAAACCAAAGTTATAAATGTTGGTAAAGTAAAGATAGGAGGTAATAACCCTATCTCTGTCCAGTCAATGACGAATACTTTAACCAAGGATGTTACGGCAACGATTAAACAGATTAATGAAATTGAAGAAGCAGGTGCTGATATAGTAAGAGTTTCTTGCCCAGATAAAGATTCTACTAAAGCATTGAAAGAAATTAAAAAATTTATAAATCTTCCTATTGTTGCTGATATTCATTTTCATTATGAGAGAGCAATAGAAGCTGCAATAAATGGTGCAGACTGTTTGAGAATAAATCCTGGTAATATTGGAGAAAAAAGAAAAATTAATGAAGTTATTAAAGCTGCTAAAGATAATAATTGTTCAATAAGAATAGGCGTGAATGCGGGCTCACTTGAAAAAGACATTTTAGAAAAATTTAAAGAACCTTGTCCTGAGGCTTTAGTTGAAAGTGCAATTAGAAATATAAAAATAATTGAAGATCAAAATTTTCAAAATATAAAGGTTAGTGTTAAGTCATCAGATGTTTTCTTATCGATTGGCGCATATAGGAAATTATCAGAAAAAATTGATTATCCTTTACATATAGGGATTACTGAAGCAGGATCATATTTGCCTGGAACAATTAAATCATCGATTGGTTTTGGAACATTATTATTAGAGGGTATAGGAGATACAATAAGAGTCTCTCTTTCTGATAATCCAGTTGAAGAGGTAAAAGTAGGAAATGAAATTCTTAAGTCACTTAATTTAAGAAACAGAGGTGTCAAAATCATATCTTGCCCATCTTGTGCAAGACAAGCTTTTCCAGTAATAAATACAGTAAAAATTTTAGAGGATAAACTTTCTCATATTAAAACCCCTGTTACACTTTCTATTATTGGATGTGTAGTTAATGGACCAGGAGAAGCATCGCAAACAGATATTGGTATTACTGGGGGAGGAAAAGGAAATAATATGCTTTATCTATCAGGTATACAAATGGAGAAAGTTTTAACAGAAAATATAATTAATAAAGTTGTAGATGAAGTCGAAAAAAAAGTATCTGAATTAAAAAAAAGCAAATGATACCTCAAAAAACTATTGATGAATTAATCACTAAACATTCTAATTTAGAGAAAGATTTATCTTTAGGAAGTATAGAAAAAAATTTGTTTGCAGAAAAGTCTAAAGAATATTCGGACTTAAATGAGATCATTGATATTGCAAAAAAATATAAATCATTTGAAAAAGATAAGTTGGAATTAGAAAAAATTTTAAACGATAAAAATACAGATGAAGAATTAATCAAAATGGCAAAAACTGAACTAGAAAATTTAAAAACAGAAAATCAAAAAAATGAAAAAGTTCTTAAATTATTCTTAATTCCAAAAGACGAGGCAGATAAAAAAGACGCAATTATAGAAATTAGAGCCGGCACTGGAGGTCTTGAAGCAAGCTTATTTGCTGCTGATCTTTTTAAGATGTATGAAAAAGTAAGCAATAAAAAAAAATGGACACTAGAATTAATATCTATTTCTAGAAGTGAGGCAGGAGGATTAAAAGAAGTTATTGCTTCAATAAAAGGAAGCGATATTTATTCTACCTTAAAGTACGAAAGCGGAGTGCACAGAGTTCAAAGAGTGCCAGATACTGAAACACAAGGTAGAGTTCACACTTCAGCTGCAACGGTGGCTGTTTTGCCAGAAGTTGAGGAGGTTGATTTAAAGATAAATGAGTCAGATTTAAGAATAGATGTTTTTAGAGCTGGTGGGCCAGGTGGTCAATCAGTTAATACTACAGATAGCGCTGTAAGAATAACCCATATCCCAAGTGGCATATCAGTTTCACAACAGGATGAAAAATCACAACATAAAAATAAGGCAAAAGGTATGAAAATTTTAAGATCAAGGCTATATGAACTGGAAAGATCTAGAATTGATCAACAAAGATCACTAGATAGAAAAAATAAAATTGGTACCGGTGATAGATCTGAAAGAATTAGAACATATAATTTTCCACAAGGTAGAGTGACAGATCACAGAATAAATTTAACACTTCATAAATTAGAAGAATTCTTAGAGGGAGAAGTTTTTGATGAAATAATAGAAGCATTAACACTTAGAGCACAAGAGGAAAGTTTAGGTAATCTTTAAATGATGAATATACAATCAGCTCTTCTTGAAGCTAATAAAATTTTGGCTAAAAATAATATTAAATCTTCTAAATTAGATAGTGAAATTTTACTATCAAAAGTTCTAGAAAAAGATCGAAAATTTATTATTTTAAATTTAGATAAGTTTTTAGATAATATACATTATAGAAAATTTAAAAACCTTATATCTCAAAGATCAAGTAGAAAGCCGATAGCATATCTTGTTGGAAAAAAAGATTTCTGGAAATACGAATTTTACATCTCTGATGCAGCCCTAATTCCAAGACCAGAAACAGAGATTATAATTGAAGAGACATTGAGGATTTTTAGACATAAAAAAAAATTAAATGTTTTAGAGATAGGAATTGGTTCAGGATGTATTTTACTATCAATATTAAAGGAGAAAAAAAATTTTAATGGGGTTGGAATAGACATTAGCAAAAAATGCGTAGAATTAAGTAAAATTAATGCTTTGAAACTAAATATAAATCATAGAGTAAAATTTTTTAAATCAGATGTTGACAATTTCTTATATGGCAAATATGATTTAATTATATCCAATCCTCCTTATATTAAAAAACATGATTTGAAATATTTGGAACTTGATGTAGCGAAGTATGAGCCACGTTTAGCTCTAGACGGAGGAATAGATGGAGTATCAGAAATCATAAAAGTTGTTGATAAATCCTCTAAATTGGTAAAAAAAGGTGGAAAATTAATTTTAGAAATTAATTTTAATCAAGTTAATAAAGTGAAAAAAATATTAAATAAAAAAGGTTTTTATATAAATAAAGTTTTAAAAGATCTTGGAAAAAATGATCGATGTATTTTGAGTACAAAACTATAATAATTTCTTGAATGGTTACTTTTAGAAACAATAATAGCAGAAGAAATAATTTCAGAAGAAATGAGAGAAATTATAAAAATAATAATGGTGATCGATCAAAATTTGGTTCAAGTTTTACTAACAACGATAATTTTCAAAGAAAATCCCCAGGAAGAAATAATCATAATGCGTCAAAATTAATAGAAAAGTATAATAATTTAGCTCGTGAAGCATTATCAATAGGAGATAAGATAATGTCTGAAAACTATTTTCAGCACGCCGATCATTTCTCAAGAGTTTTGACTGATCAAGAACTTCATAAAAAGAATAAAAATTTAGAAAGTTTTAATAATAAAAGCACTCAAGATATTAAAGAAACTCAAAAAGAAAATATTTTAGACAACCAGGAAAAAAAAGATATCTCTTTAAAAAAAGTTTCTGAAAGTAATTAATTCAAACCAATTATTTTTTCTGATTTTAAAACATCTAATTTAATTTTTACTGTTTCAAAACGTTTTCTCTGATCACCTTTAAGAATTTTTCCAGACGGTAATTTTAATTTTTGAGAATTAATTTTTTCTCCATTTCTAATTACCTCATAATGTAAATGAGGCCCAGTTGATTTACCAGTAGAACCTACAAATCCGATAGTTTGACCTTGCTTGACTCTCACACCACTTCTTACTCCTGATGCAAATTTTGACATATGTGCATAAACGGTTTGATAAGTAGAGTTATGTTTAATGACAACACAATTTCCACCACCACCACACCATCCTGCTTTTTTTACAACACCATCACCTGATGCCATTATCGGAGTTCCCATTGGTGCTGCAAAGTCGGTTCCTTTGTGCATTTTATTATATCCATCAATAGGATGTTTTCTCATACCAAATGGTGAAGATAATCTGGCACCATTTATCGGAGTTTTCATTAAAGCTTTTTTACTACTTTTTCCATTTTTGTCATAATGACCTTCACTTCCTTTTTCACCGAAGAAATAAAGCCTGTTATTTCTTCCACTAAGTTTTAAATTAGCAAATAATATATTTCCAGTTTCAATTAATTTTCCATTATCATTTTTAAAAGCCTCATACATGATTTGAAATGCATCTTTTTTTCTTATATCTCTTTGAAAATCTACTTGAAACCCATAGATACTTGCAAAATCTATTATTACGTTCGCAGGAATCTTTTCTTGAGACGCAGCTCTATAGAGACTTTGCAAAATAATATTTTCTTTATATAAGATCTCTTTTTTTAACTTAGTAAGTAAAATTTCTTCACTGAACTTTTTATTATCTTCACCTCGCTTAAGATAAAGCTTTTCTTTATTAGAGATCTGGAATGTAAATTCTTTAATTAAATTATTTGACTGATCAAGTACAAAAGAGATTTTATTGTTTGTGTTAAGATTATTAAGATTAATTTTTTTTGAAATTATATTCTTTATTTGATCTATTTCTTTATCTTTTACTTGATATTGCTTTAGAATATTTTGAAAAGTTTCGCCACTTGTTACCTTGTGATTTATTTCTTTAAATTTTGGCTCTAGATTACTGAAAAAGTGATTTAAAGTTTTTTTTAAATAAACATTGTTTATTGTATTTTTGTAATTATTGACGATTTTTTTTTTACTTTGATTATAGAAAGATGTGGAAATTACAGTTATTATTATAAGAAGGCTTAAAGCAAAAATTTCTGTATTTTTCTTTATTTTTGATTTAATTTTTTCAAACATTTGAAATTTTATTATACAATCTAATAGTTTAGCATTAATAAAAAATCAAAAAAAACCCCTAAAAATATAGTATTTTTATCATTTTTTTTTGCCTTAAGTGCTTGATTTCCTAGTATATTAGCCTATAAGCATCGAACTTTCTCATTATTTACATTGTATTTACAATTAGATTAAGAGATTATTGGGCTTATTTTGCCTAATTAGCTATTTTAAAAGTAAAAATTTAAGAAGAGAAGTGTGGACGGTTAAGGTTACCAAAATTTGTCGTACACACTTCAACATTTATATAAATTTTATTCTTAGAATTTATATAGAAGCTAGTGTGCGCCGTTTTTAAACTTGAGAGTTTGATCATGGCTCAGAACGTACGCTGGCGGCACGCCTAACACATGCAAGTCGAACGAAGTAGCAATACTTAGTGGCAGACGGGTGAGTAACATGTAGGTATCTACCCTTTGGCCTGGAATAACACGAGGAAACTTGTGCTAATACCAGATAAGTCTTTACGGAGAAAGCTTTATGCACCATTGGATGAGCCTGCACTTGATTAGTTTGTTGGTGGGGTAATGGCCTACCAAGACTGTGATCAATAGCTGATTTGAGAGGATGATCAGCCACATTGGGACTGAGACACGGCCCAAACTCCTACGGGAGGCAGCAGTGGGGAATCTTGCACAATGGAGGAAACTCTGATGCAGCGATGCCGCGTGAGTGAAGAAGGCCTTTGGGTTGTAAAGCTCTTTCGTCGGGGAAGAAAATGACTGTACCCGAATAAGAAGGTCCGGCTAACTTCGTGCCAGCAGCCGCGGTAATACGAAGGGACCTAGCGTAGTTCGGAATTACTGGGCTTAAAGAGTTCGTAGGTGGTTGAAAAAGTTGGTGGTGAAATCCCAGAGCTTAACTCTGGAACTGCCATCAAAACTTTTCAGCTAGAGTATGATAGAGGAAAGCAGAATTTCTAGTGTAGAGGTGAAATTCGTAGATATTAGAAAGAATACCAATTGCGAAGGCAGCTTTCTGGATCATTACTGACACTGAGGAACGAAAGCATGGGTAGCGAAGAGGATTAGATACCCTCGTAGTCCATGCCGTAAACGATGTGTGTTAGACGTTGGAAATTTATTTTCAGTGTCGCAGTGAAAGCGATAAACACACCGCCTGGGGAGTACGACCGCAAGGTTAAAACTCAAATGAATTGACGGGGACCCGCACAAGTAGTGGAGCATGTGGTTTAATTCGAAGATACGCGCAGAACCTTACCAACACTTGACATGTTCGTCGCGACTTTAAGAGATTAAAGTTTTCGGTTCGGCCGGACGAAACACAGGTGCTGCATGGCTGTCGTCAGCTCGTGTCGTGAGATGTTGGGTTAAGTCCCGCAACGAGCGCAACCCTCACTTTTAGTTGCCATCATTTAGTTGGGCACTCTGAAAGAACTGCCAGTGATAAGCTGGAGGAAGGTGGGGATGACGTCAAGTCCTCATGGCCCTTACGTGTTGGGCTACACACGTGCTACAATGGTATCTACAACAGGAAGCAAAACGGCGACGTTAAGCAAATCCTTAAAAGATACCTCAGTTCGGATTGCACTCTGCAACTCGAGTGCATGAAGCTGGAATTACTAGTAATCGTGGATCAGCGTGCCACGGTGAATGCGTTCCCGGGTCTTGTACACACCGCCCGTCACACCATGGGAGTTGGTTCTACCTTAAGGCAAGGTTTTAAACCCTTGACTACGGTATAGTCAGCGACTGGGGTGAAGTCGTAACAAGGTAGCCGTAGGGGAACCTGCGGCTGGATTACCTCCTTTCTAAGGATGAATGAAAATTTATTTTCATTCTAAATAATATACACGGATAATGTTGACCGTCCTCATTTCTCTTCTTAGGTTAGTGTTTCTCTTGCATGGGGGCCGGTAGCTCAGTTGGTTAGAGCACACCCTTGATAAGGGTGGGGTCGAAAGTTCGAGTCTTTCTCGGCCCACCAAAAAGATCATGGGGGATTAGCTCAGCTGGGAGAGCGCCTGATTTGCATTCAGGAGGTCAGCGGTTCGATCCCGCTATCCTCCACCAAACACTTAGCTATTAAAATCGTGAATAAAAATAATTAATATCAATATCTATATCCGAACATTAGTGATGTTATTAGCTAATGTTCAAATAAAAATTTGATTCAACACAGAATTTTTTTCTGTGCATAAATCAAGCGTTTAAGGGCGTGTGGCGGATGCCT
>CACFGT010000017.1:0-2500 GCA_902565935.1 uncultured Pelagibacteraceae bacterium | reverse complement strand
GGGTTGAACATACCACTGGTGGACCGGTTGTAGCGCCAGCTGCAGTGCCGGGTAGCTAAGTATGGACGAGATAACTGCTGAAAGCATCTAAGCGGGAAACTCACCTCAAAACTAGTTCTTCCTATAGAGCCGTGGTAGACCACCACGTTGATAGGCTGGATGTGGAAGCGCAGTAATGCGTGCAGCTGACCAGTACTAATAGCTCAATTGGCTTGATTTATGCACTGAAAAAAATTTATACTTTTGATTTTGATATTTTTGAATATTCTTACATTAATTAACTTTATGATAAACAACAATCACATCTCGTCGTTTTTTGAAGATGTTATCGAGATTTCTAAAAATATAGATAAAAAAAAAATTAATAACTTAGTACTGGCAATTAATAAAATTAAAAAAAATAAAGGAAGACTTTTTTTTTTAGGTGTTGGTGGAAGTGCTGCACATTGCTCTCATGCTGTTAATGATTTTAGAAAAATCTGTGATATTGAAAGCTATTGTCCATCAGATAATGTTGCAGAGTTAACTGCAAGAATTAACGATGACGGATGGGAAAGTAGTTACTCCAACTGGTTAAAAGTAAGTAAACTAAATTCTAAAGATGGTATATTTATTATGTCTGTTGGTGGAGGTAATTTAAAAAAAAAAGTTAGCATGAACTTAATAAAAGCAATAACTTACGCAAAAATAAAAAAATCAAGAATAATGGGAATTGTTGGTCGCGATGGTGGTTATACAAAAAAAAAGGGTAACGAGATAATAATTATTCCTACTATTGATAAAAAAAAAGTCACTCCTCATGTTGAATCTTTTCATGCTGTTGTTTGGCATTGTTTGGTTAGTCATCCTATGCTGCAAACGAACAAAACTAAATGGTAAAAGTTAAAAAAGAAATTGCTGATAAATTAAGTAAATTAAATATAAAAATATTTGCTGATGGGGCAGATTTAAAAAGTATTTTAGATTTAAACAATAAAAAATTTATAAAAGGTTTCACAACTAATCCTTCGTTAATGAAAAAATCAGGGATAAAAAATTACAAAAGTTTTGCTAAAGAACTGTTGTCCCAAATAAATGATAAACCTATATCTTTTGAGGTTTTTGCAGATGATTTGTTGGATATGGAGAGGCAAGCTAACGAAATTGCTACATGGGGAGATAATGTATATGTCAAAATACCTATTACAAATACTAAAGGAAAAAGTACACATAATTTAGTAAATAAACTTTTGAAAAGTCAAATATCCTGTAATGTAACAGCAATTTTTACAGTTCCTCAAATTGAACCTTTATTGAATTCAATTAACTCAAACACTCCATTAATACTGTCTATTTTCGCAGGAAGAATTGCTGACACTGGGGTAGATCCTTTACCATTAATGAAAAAATGCGTTAAAAAATCAAAGAACAAAAAAAACATTGAGATACTTTGGGCAAGTACAAGAGAAATTCTTAATATATTTCAAGCTGACAACATCAATTGTCACATAATAACTGTTCCTAACAATTTGCTTAATAAATTAGATAATTATAAAAAAAATTTAAAACTTTTTTCTAGAGAAACCGTTGTTGATTTTTATAAAGATGCAAAGTCTGCAGGTTTTAATATTTAATTAATGAAAAAAAAATCTATATTTATTACTGGAGGTGCAGGATATTGTGGTAGTAGATTGGTCCCAACTCTTCTTAACAAAGGATATAAAGTAACAGTTTATGATATTATGTATTTTAGTGATAGTTTTTTGCCAAAAGAAAATAAAGACCTCACTATAATAGAAGGTGATTTAAGAGATGAAAATAAATTAAAAAAAAGTTGTAAAAATCATGATGTTTTTGTTCATTTAGCCTGCATATCTAACGACGCAAGTTTTGTTTTAGATGAGAAATTATCAACTTCTATAAATCTTGAGTCGTTTGAACCAATGGTAAGAGCAAGTAAAGAGTCTGGTAATAAAAGATTTATATATGCATCAACAAGCTCAGTTTATGGAATTTCTGAGGCAAAAGATGTGAGAGAGGATCACCCATTAGTTCCGTTAACCTTATACAATAAATATAAAGGTATGTGTGAGCCTATACTTTTTGATTACACAGATAAAAATTTTGAAGGAGTTATTTTTAGACCCGCAACTGTTTGTGGTTATGCTCCAAGATTAAGATTAGACTTGTCAGTAAACATTTTAACAAATCATGCAGTTATCAATAATAAAATTAAAGTGTTTGGTGGAAATCAATTAAGGCCAAACCTTAATATTCAAGATTATTGTAATGTTGTTGAGGCTCTTATTAAAGCTGATAGATCAAAAATAGTGAATCAAATATTTAATGTTGGATATCAAAATCTTTCTATAAGAGAATTAGCAAATATTGTGAAAAAGGTTGTTGAAAATGAATTTCCAGAAAAAGGAGAAATAACAATTGAGACAACACATAGTGATGATAATAGATCATATCACATTAATTCCGAAAAAATTAGAGATGTTTTAGGTTTTAAACCAAA
>CACFGT010000016.1 GCA_902565935.1 uncultured Pelagibacteraceae bacterium | reverse complement strand
TATGTTTATTGAATCAAGCAAAAAACAATTCATGCAGATATTGATTTTGTTTACTGGATTAATTTATCTAATAAAATTTTTAATAAATCTTATTTTTTCGTGGTACACGTTATCAATAAGGACCAAGTATGAGCAGATTATATCAAATCAAGTTTTAAAAAATATATCAGAAACTCTTAATTTAGATTTTTTAAATATTTCTTCTTCTAGATTTATAAGCATAATGATGTTTAAGATTGGTAACACAACTAGTTCCCTAATAAATATTATAAATTTTTTTGTTGAAATAATTGTTTTTTCAGTAATTTTACTATTCATCTTTTTAAATTATCCAAAAGAGGCAATTATAATTTTTATTATTTTATCTTTAGTTACTTTTTTATTTTTTATTTTTTATAGAAAAAAAGTTGTTAGATGGAGTGATGAAAGAGGGAAAGCCGGAGATTCGAAACAAAAAAATCTCACAGATTTTTTTCAGGGAATAAGAGAATTATTAGTTTACTCAAAATTTGAAAATTTTTCAAAAGTTTTTTCTGAAAGTAACAAAAAGTGGTTATTTCCTCAAAAAAAAATTCTATTTACAAATTCCTTACCAAAAATTAATTTAGAACTACTTTTTATTTTTTCATTCCTGATAATAATATTTTATTTTGTTTATAATGAGCTTGACTATAATTCAATCATTATAACTTTGAGTATTTTGTTAGTTTTGTCATTAAGATTACTCCCATCAGT
The DNA here is from genome assembly GCA_902565935.1 of uncultured Pelagibacteraceae bacterium. Lineage (GTDB taxonomy): Bacteria > Pseudomonadota > Alphaproteobacteria > Pelagibacterales > Pelagibacteraceae > Pelagibacter. The sequence goes on along the minus strand of CACFGT010000016.1, from coordinate 22,142 downwards.
AAATAAAATTATCTTTAACTTCAATCAATTTAAGTATGCATCTGAGTCTATACAAGAAGTTTTTAGTTTGTTAAAGATTACAAGTGATCAACCAAATGTTTCTAAAGAAATTATTTTTAAAGATACTATTAATTTGGAAAAATTACATTTTCATTATGAGCATGACAAAAGTATTTTAGAGAATATTAATTTAAAGATAAAATTTAATTCAAAAATAGGAATAGTTGGAGATAGTGGCTCTGGTAAAAGTACTTTAATTGATATTATCATAGGTCTATTGAAACCTTCAAAAGGTAAAATACTTATGGATAATTCAAATTATGAAATTTTAAATAAAAAAAAATTATTTAATAATTTTAGTTATGTCTCTCAAAAAGTCTTTATTTTTGATACATCAATTAGACAAAATATATGTCTAAAAAATGATAACGAAGAAATAGATGAGTTAAATTTCTCAAATGCTATTAAAATTAGTGAACTTGAAGATTTTATTAGTTCAAAAAAAGAGAAAAAATTTTTTAACTTAGGAGAATTCGGTAAAAATATTTCGGGTGGTCAAAGACAAAAAATTGGAATTGCAAGGGCAATATATGCTAACAGACCAATAATTATATTTGACGAGTCTACCAATGCTTTAGATGAACAAAATGAAAAAAAAATAATCTCGAATATTATGAAACTTAATCATAAAACAATTATCTTTATAAGTCACAATCACAATAATTTATTGAACTTCGATGAAATTTTTAAAATTGACAACAAAACAATAAGTAAATTTAGCTTGTAGTGGAAATTACAAATGTTATAAGCTTTTGGTTTGATTATGAAAAATAAAAAACTTTATCAAAATCTGAAAGTAATAAAAAATGAGTTTCTAAGTATCGAAGAACAAAATAATCTAGACTCTGAGCTTTCATACTTAATAAATACCAAAAAAAATAAAGAAAATGATAATGATAAAGTTCAAGAAGATTTTGCTAAGAATTATTCTGAGGAAAATGATGATGAATTAAATGGTCTCTACGCACATTATAATATTGTTAAAAAAAATATTAATACTAAATATAGGCATTTACCAGAATATAAAGAGTACAGAAAATTATGGAGAGACACTGCTGTTAAACATATAAAGACAGAATTTCCTCTTCATTTAGATATAGAAGTTACATCATATTGTAATTTGGCTTGCCCTATGTGTCCGAGAACGCATCGTGTTCAGCTCGGTCAATGGCAAAATAGAATGATGAAATTAGAAACATTCAAAAAAATTATTGATGAGGGTGTCAAAAAAGGTTTAAGAGCAATAAATCTTAATAATTTTGGGGAGTCTTTTTATAACAAAAATCTAGTTCAAATGATTGAATATGCAAAATCTAAAGGTGTACTAGATATCATGTTGCATACAAATGGCACTGTAATGAGTGAGAGTCTTGCAGAACAAATTATTAATTCTGGACTTGATAGAATAATTTTTTCATTAGACTCAATAACCAAAGAAATTTATGAAAAAATAAGAATTAATGCAAATTTTGAAGATACTGTGGAAAAAGTAAAAACTTTTCACAGAGTAAGGGAAAAATTAGGTGCTTACAAACCTGTTATAAGAATAAGCATGGTCAGGATGAAAGAAAATGATCATGAAGCAAAAAATTTTGAAAATTTCTGGGGATTATATGCTGATGAAATTACTTACACAGATTATAGAAATCAAGATGGTTTAGACAAAGTAGACAGATACACTAAAACAAGAAAAGAAAATAAATCATATGCATGCCCAGCTCTATGGCAAAGAATGACTATTAACGCAACTGGTGAGGTTACTGCATGTTGTAGAGATGCCGGAAAAAGATTAACTTTAGGTAAATTTGACGAAAATAAAGATTCTTCATTAACTGATATATGGAATGGAAAAAAATTAGATGAATCACGAACTCTTCATCAAAATAGAAAAGCTTATTTAATAGATGCTTGTAATGGATGTGATCATATAAGAGGTATGATTAAACCGAAAAATTAAGAATTAATTACTCTTTGAAAATAAGTTATCTAATAAAAAATTCGATAAAAACTATAATTGGAAGCGTTCTTTTATTCCCTACATCTCTTATTAAACTTTTTTTGAATTTAAAAAAAATCTGGGATAGTGAAAATATAATCATTCATTTTGGAGATGGTTATGGCGATCACTTTACCCATCATGATCTTATAAGGTATTATTTTAGAGGAAAGAAAACTTTGTACATACATTTTTTTGAGACTGATAGGCATAATTCTGAATTGGTAACTATTTTTTCTGACAGAAGTATATTCTTTAAAAATAATTTTAAGATTATTCTTTTCGGCAAATCTTATAAATTTGGAGAATTTGAAAGATCATTAATTAAACCTTTAAACTCTTCTATATTTTTCTTAATAAAGTTTTTAAAGAAAAAAAAAACTAGAATTTCTTTTTACCCATATTTTTATAATAAAATAAATGATACGTACAAAAAATTTAACATTTCAACTAATTTAAGTAATCCTGAAAATAAAGATTCAATAAAGGATTGGTTGATACATTATTATAAATTAGTCAAAAAATATAATAAATCTTCTTTGTTTAAATTAAACTCACCATTATCTTCTTATAAGACAGTAAACAGAAATTCAAAAATTTGTAGTATATATCTAAGAGGTAAAAATTTTCAAAGTAAAGATTTTTCATCAACAAGGTCAGGATCCCCAAATTTAGAAACTTATTTACCAACCTTTCAATTTTTATTAGATGAAGGCTATAATATTTTTTTGCTTGGGGATAGAAATTTTCAAATTGATTACAAAAATACTGATTTAAAATTTATTAATGTAAATTTTATCAAAGATAATAAATTAAGAGAGAAAGTTGAATTATTTTCATTAATAAACTCTAATTTATTAATTTCAGAAACAGGTGGCTTAACTTACTTTGGATTATATCTTGAAAAAACTCTTTTAATTAATTATTTTCCATCTAATTATCCTTTTCCAGCCCCTAAGCTGAATAAAAAAATTTATGATAAAACAAATAGACAATATATAGATCTTGAGAAAATGAGTAATATAGATCAGTTCGAAATTCTTAAAAAAGAAAATTTTGATTTAATAAATAATGAATCTGATGAAATATTAGATTTTGTTAAAAAGAATTTAAAGAAATAATATAATGTGCGGGATTCTTGGACATTTAAAATTTAGAGGAGAAGTTGAAGCATTAGAAATTAATAAATTAATTGCTTCTATTAAACACCGAGGACCAGACCATCAAGGATCTTGGCTTTCAAAAGATAGAAAAAAAATATTAATTAATACTAGACTCTCAATTTTGGACACATCAAAAAATGGTAATCAGCCTTTCTTTTCAAAAGATAGAAGATTTGTAATAGTTTACAATGGTGAGATTTACAATTTTAATGAACTAAAAAAATTTTTAAAAGAGTTTAAATTCAAAAGTAACACAGATACCGAAGTAATTTTATATTTATATATTAAATTTAGAGAAAAATGTCTTGATTATTTAGAGGGAATGTTTGCATTTGCAATTTATGACAATCTTAAAAAAGAGCTATTTTGTGCTAGAGATCAATTTGGAATCAAACCTTTTTATTACACAAATAATAAACATGAATTTTTTTTTAGCTCTGAATTAAGATCTTTTTCGTAAATAATAAGTTCAAAAAAAAACCAAATTTACGATCAGTTCATAGATATTTAACTTCTGAATATTATGAACATTTAACAGAAACTTTTTATGAGGGTATTTTTAAACTTAAACCTGGGTATTTTCTAAGAGTTAAAGATAATAAGATTATAGAAAAACAATTTTGGAATTTTAGTGATGAGTTGAAAAAAAAAACGATTCCAAAAAAAATAAATGATAAAGAAAAATATTTTTATGATCTTACCAATCAATCTGTTAAGAAGAGCTTCATAAGCGATGTTCCGATTACAATTGCATCGAGTGGAGGACTTGACTCATCAATAATTCACTATGTCGCTAAAAAGAACTTGAGAAAAATTAACTCAATATCTTTTGATTTTAAAGAAAAAAACTTTTCGGAAAGAAGTTTTGTGGAAAATATAAGCAAAAAAACAGGCTCTAAAACCTCGTATTTCAAGACAAACCCAAATACTTTTATCAAAAATATTAAAAATTCCATTAATAAAATAGAAGAACCTTTCGCTGGTCTTCCAATAGTTTCTTATTTTTTGTTGATAAATAAAAAAGCAAAAAATAAGGTGATAATTGATGGGTCTGGTCTTGACGAAATTCATTGTGGCTATGATAAGTATTTTAATTTAGATAAAAAAATGGATTTGACAATCTCTCAAGATAAGACAAAAAGCGTTCACTCCAATCACTTAGGTAAAATTTTAAACAATTTAAATTATAACAACGGACTCAAGAAAGTTTTTGATAATTATATCTATGATGCAATGTATAAAGATTTATTTTATGTTAAGCTTCCTCGAGCCCTAAGATTTAGAGATAAGTTAGGTATGGCGAGTAGTAAAGAAATTAGGCCTTCATTCTTAAATCCTGAACTTGTATTATCTTTTTTTAAGTTAGAAACTAATGATCATTATAATAAAAGTAATAATCTTGGAAAATATCTGCTTAGAAAAATTTATGAAAAAAAAATTGGTAAAGATATAAGTAATTTAAAAAAACGAAATATTCAAACTCCACAAACTCAATGGTTTAGAAATGAATTAAGACCCTGGGTCAAGAACTTTATCAAAGATTTGTCTATATATGATCGGGAATGGATAGATAGAGATAAGTTAAATTTAAATCTGGACTTATTTTATAAAAATAAAATGAACAATTCTTTTTTTATATGGCAAATGATCAATTTAGAATTATGGAGTAAAAATTTAGATTAAATTTTAGTAATAAGTTTGGCCATTTTGTAATCTTCTCTAGTATTTATATCTACGTTAAACTTAGGATTTGAATAAGTTATGCATGTTACTTTTTTTCCTATTCTTTCACCCAATCTAATAAATTTTGATTTCGTTGCTAGTGCTAATCCTGTGTCTTCTCTTAAGACACTTCTTTTAATTTGTCTTGGTTTGTATCTTTCCTCAAAATTGGATATTCTTACTAACCTTTTTTTTTTATAAATCCAAAAATTCTTTTTTTGTTGATATGCTGCAAAACAAGTATCATAAATTTTATTATACAAAATTTTTTTGATACAATTATCCAATATATTTTTTGGTCTAAAAGGTTCAGTTACTTGTACATACGAAACAATTTTAGTTTTGCCAAATTTTCTTTCAAAGATTTCAAGCGCATGTCTAAGGGCATCTTCACTAGATGCTCGATCAGAGGAGTACTTTTTTGGCCTAGGATAAATAACAAAACAATGATTTTTTGCTTGATTGTATATTTTCTTATCATCTGTACTCACTACAATGTGTGTTACCATTTTTGATTTTCTTATATAATCCAAAGTATTTTGAAATAATGTTTTACCTTTTAATTTTAGGTTATTTTTATTTTTGATTTCTTTTGACCCTTTCCTACACAAAATAATGCAAGGTATATTCATTAAAAATCTATATTAGATGAGTTATTTGAAAACAATATGCCTCTTCTTAAATAATCAGGATCAAAAACAATTCCCTGAGACCACTTAAGTAAATATATAGTAGCCTTATTATCAGATTTATCTAAGCTGGTACTTTTTATAACACCACTATCTTTAAATTTTATAATAAAGTTTTTTTTTATATCCTCGGCTAATGATAAACACTCATAATTATTGTATATAGTCTTTTCCATTAACTTTTCTAATCTTTTTAAATCTACTTTTGCATCCAGATTAAAATAAACATTATAATTAATATTTTTCCATAACTTAAATAATTTTTTATAAATATTCTTTAAGTCTGTTTTCAAAGTTTCCTTTGGTTTTAAATAAATCACTTTTTTATTATTCTTTAGTTTGAAATTTGAAATAACTAATATCTTTTTGAAATTATATTTTTTAAAAAGACTATTTTTAATAAACCAATTTACTCTCATTTTGAGTACCTTTTTATCTTTCAGTCTTCTTGCATTCACCAGAAGACAAAAATTATGATATTTGGGATTTAAAAATTCGCATTTTGACCAAATTTTTTGATATTTCTTTTCTACAATCTTATATGTATTTTCAGATCTTTTTGATCTAGTCTCGTGTTGATGAATACCGTGAATATGAAAGACTTTTGATTTACCGGTGTAAGCAACCTTATAGCCTTTTTTAGAAATTTTTTTCGCCCAAATACTATCTTCAATATTTGTTATTTTATCATCGAATTTATTTTTTTTTAAAATTGAGGATTTATAAAAAGAATTTGCGTTGTTTAGATAAGGATCTTTTCCAAATATTATTTTCTGATCTTTAAAAATTATATCAAGATCTATAAGATTTTGGTAGGTGGTCCCTGGCAAGGGAACTTGTTTACCGTAAGCCGCAACTACATTTGAATGTGTTTTAAAAAAATTTAGATAATCGCTTAACCAATTATTATCAACTGGTATACAGTGAGATGATAAAATTGATATAAACTCACCATCACATTTACTAATAGCCTTATTTAATGAATTTCCTGGTAAGTAATTTTTAATATTTATAATTTTTTTTATATTAAAACTTTTTAATATATCTTTTGTATTATCATCACTGTTATTATTACAAAATATAATCTCATATTTTTTATAAGTTTGTTTTTTTAATTCTTTTAATAAGATTTTAAGCCATCGAGATTCATTTTTCCCTCTTATAATTATAGATACTAGTTTATTTTTTGATTTTTTGACCATCTTCCTCTATAATTTTTAAAAATATCTTTTTCACATTCTTGTAAATTTATACCTTTTTTAAGTTTAAACTCACTACACAGGTTTTTAAATGAATAAACTTCCTTAAACTGTTTTTCATTTAAGGCAAATTTATTATCTCTCCCAGGCAATTTCTTATTAGTAGTAAAATGTTTTTCTACAAGGCATGCACCTTTTGAAATAGCATATATTGCATCCTCTACACCATCGTAATGTCCGGAATATCCAACTTTACCAAGTTCTTTTTTTAAATATTCAAATTTATCAAAATTACAATTTTTTGCTATTAAAGGATAACTACTAACACAATGTAAAACTATTGCTTTTTTCAAAAATTTTTTTTTTGATTTAATTAATTTTATTAGATTTTTAAGTTCGTTAGTTTTTAGACATCCAGCAGATATGACTACTTTTTGAAAATTATTTAAAGCAAAAATTATCATTTTTAGGTTATAGGCTTCATGAGATGGAATCTTGACCCATTGATCTCTTGCTTTTTTCAAAACTTCGAGACCTTCAATATTAAAAGCTGACGAAAAACATTTGATCGATTTTTTTTTAGCAAAATTGCTCAAAATTTTATATTTTTTTTCATCTAAAAATGCTTTTTCATATATTTTCCTTCTACCATCATAATCCCAACTTCCTGATTTGAGATTTTTAGGATTCCAGATTTGAAATTTTACAAAATCAGCACCTGATTTCTTTGCAGCTAAAATCATTTTTTTTGCTAATTTTAAGTTTCCAATAAAGTTCCATCCAATTTCGGCTACCAAAATAGTCATATTTTTTTTTAATATAAGTGATAAGTAAAGATTTATATACTTTAAATACAAAATTAATACCTTAATGTTAAAAAAAACTTTAATATTTCTTTTTTGTTTAGAACTTATATCGCTGCTAATACTTTCTCTGATGAGATTATATAATTTTTCTTATTCAAAAATATTAAACAAAGAACCTATTGTAGTTTACTTTTCAAAAAAACATTTACCACATCCAATTTTCAGAAAAAGATTATCAGAAAATAATTTAGAAGGTAACGATATTTATAAATTTGATCCAAATACAGTTATGTATAATCATAAGCTTGATCGTTTTGGTAATGAAAAAAAAATGAATTTTGAAAATAAAAAAATAGATGATTTTAATATTTTTTTGATTGGTGGATCTACAGTTGAGGGTGACGGAGTTTACAAATCTGAAGATACAATAGACTCTACAATTAGAAAAAATATACAAGACTTGAGGTGTTTTAATACTATAAAAATTTATAATGAGGGTGTAAGTGGTTACTCTTCAAAACAAGATTATCTAAATATTTCATTGAGAATTCTACCACATTATAAACCTGATATGGTTATATCTTTGCAAGGTTGGAACGATTTTCTATCGTATGTTGGTACTAGAGACAACAATATAAGTTCATTAGCAAAATATTGGACAACTAGAGAACAAAAAATTTACAAAATTGTTACCACTAATAAAATTTCAAACCGTATTTTTTCATTTATCGAAAACAATAGTTATTTAGGTATATTATTGTCCTCAATGTTTAGTACTTATCAAAATTATTATTTTTTAAATAAGCATTATAAATCAGAATTGGCAAAATCTGAAAATTTAGAAATACTTAGTAAGAATTATTTTTATTTTCAAGATCAATCTCAAAAAGTTTTAAGATTAAATGGTGTTTCTTATTTTCATTTTTTACAACCGATTTTGAATTATAAAAAATTTCCAACAAAATATGAAAAAAATATTTTAAATGGAAAAAAAGATATTAAGAGTAAAGATAATGTAGATAATAGTGTCTATTCAACGAAATTTTGGCAAAATCAAGAGAGCTTTTATAATTCAATAACTAATGATAAACGGTTTATTGAAAAAGATTGGAAATATGATTTTTCTCGTATATTCGAAAATTCAACTGACATTGATTTTGCTGATCATGGACATTTGACAAAAATTGCTCAAAAAAAAGTTGGTAAATTAATTTTTGACAAAGTTAAAAAAGAAATCAAATGTATCAAATAAAAATAGATTTTTAATAACATTGATATAGGTTTAAATTGTGAATAAATCCAAAATAATTAAATCTTTATATCTTGGTGGTGGTTTTAGAGATCATCAAATTTTATATATGATTCCTATAATTGATGGAATTTGTTCAAAAAACAAAATTAAGAAAGTTATATTTGAAAAAAATTTCTCTAAAAAACTTCAAAATATACAATTTATATCAAAATTTATATCTAAATATGAAATTGAATTTTTACAAAATCTTATATCTAAAGAAAATAAAATTATCAAAATCATCAAATATTTTTTTTATTTTTTATTAATTTTTTTAAAAAGTTTTAAAATTTCAGAAAAAATATTATTAAGTAAAAAATTAAGTTGGCTTAATCTTCAGTTTGTTCATTCAATTTGGGATACATGTATAATAAATAATAAAGAAAAAATTGATAAAATTGAAATAAGATCCCGAATAAAATCATCGCTATTGATAGCAAAAAAAATGTTTCAAGCTAATTATCTAATTAAAAAGAAAATAAGTCATGCTATTTTACAACATACAGTATACACAGACCGAGTTTTATTTGCTAAGTTAAGAGAAAAAAAAGTAAAGTTATTTGTTCAAGCTAAACATATAATCACTCTTCAAAAAAAAAACAAAGATTATGGTTTTAAATATTTAGATAAAAAAATTTATAACCAAAGCTTTAAATTTGTAAAAAATTCAGAAATTAATAGATATTGGAATGATTTTATTAATGGAAAAGCTAGATATTTTGAGGCGCGTATAGCAAGTGAAATTAAAAATAAACAAAAATCTCCATTAATTAAAAAAGAAAATGTTTTAATGCTTCATATATTTAAAGACTCACCTTTTGAAAATATTGATAGGGATAGAATTTTTTCTGATTACTATAATTGGGTACTTGAAACATTAAAAATACTAAAATATTCAAAGGAAAATTGGGTTATTAGAGCTCATCCATCAGCGCAAAGGTGGGGTGAAAATCAAAAACAAATTATCTTCAGAATGTTCAAAAAAGTATTTGGAACGCATCAGCCAAAAAATATAAAATTTGAAGAAAATTTAAAATCTAACATAGATCAATATAGAATTACAAAAAGATTAGTAACTTTTTCTGGAAATTCACACTTGGAAGCTGCCTGTTTTGGTATCAAGCCAATCGTGATTTCAAATACAACACTATGTGATTTTGGTCGAAGATTTTTTTTTAAACCTAAAAAAATTAAAGAGTACAGAAAACTACTTTTATTTGGCAAAAAGGAAAAATTTCAAATAAGTTCTAAAGAGATCTCTCAAAGTAAAAGGATTATTTTTTTAATTCACGGGGTAATAAATTTTTCTGATAATGTAAAATCTCATCATTTATTTAGAAGTGACCCAAAATCTTTATTTTCTTTAATGTTTAGAAAAACTAAAAAGGCCACAAATAAAAATTACAAATTTTTACATGAATTGGGAGTAAGTTTGGGATATAAATTAAATCAAAGTGTAAATAAAGAATATTTTTATAAATTCAAAAAAATGAATTATGAAAGTTTATTTAAAAAAACTTAAAAATACTAAAATATATTTTTTTATCCTAAAATTAATAATTATACCTCTATATACCTTTTTTTGGAGCTATATATTAAATTTTAAAAATAAACTTCTAAATTTATTTTACAAATTATTTAAGAATAAAACAGATTATATTGATTTTGAGGGTAACTCAAAGAAGATTGTATTTAATAATGATTTAATAACTAAACTAGCAAAAGAAATAAATGATAGTTTAGATCAAAAATTTATCGACTCAAAAGTTGAATATATTAAAAGTGAAAAATTCAAAAACAAACTTTCTTCTGATAATGAAGTTCACAAATTAAATCCTTTTGTTTATAATATTTTTAATGATCTAAATGAAAATTTAAAAGTTAAAATAATTGAATTTGCAACATCAGATTTTATGTTAAAAACTGCAAATGAATATTTAGGTGTATTTCCAATACTTGGTAGGATTTATGTAAATTTAAATATTCCAACAGGCAAAGAACCAAGATCAAGTCAGCTATGGCATAGAGATGATTTTGGTTATAAAAATTTGGATTTATTTGTAGCGGTTAATGAAATAAATGAGAATAATGGACCATTAATAACACTAAAAAAAAAAGATCCAGTCCATATTTTTTATAGAGTTAAATCAGAAATTAAATCAGGTCTTAAAGGAGAAAGGGGAAAAATTTTAGATAGAGATTTTGATTATTTAAACTCTAATAAAGATGAGAGTGAAAATATCATTAAATTAAAAGGCAATACAGGTACTGCTTTATTTATTGATAGTATAAGAAATTATCATAAAGGAGGTTTTTGTAGAATGGGAAATAGAATTACTTTAAGAATAAATTATATGACTCCAGATAGCTCTTTTCCACTTGAAAATTTAGATGAGGAAAGAAGACAATGGAAACAGTTAATTAAAACGAAAAATTTTTTCTCAAATTATTCTATGAGAAATAGAAATAAAATATTTAAATTTTTTAATGTACCTAAGATTTTGTTTTCTTTTTATCATTTGTTAAGTATAAAAAGATAACTTATTATTTTGTAAATTTTCTTATTTAAAGATTTTTGTGTTTATAAAATAGTACTCATCCAATTTTTATCAAATCTTATCTCACTATTTTTTTTTACATTTTTTTCATCAAGATTATTTGGTATTACAACCTGTTGAAGATCACCATCGTAAAAGTCTTTTCTTAAGAAGGTTATTTCTATTAGTGGAGGTATATAAATATTTTTTATCTTAATTGGTTGTTCGGCATTATTTATATGCATGTGGCATATATTAAATTTCTGTAGAATTTTTTGTAATGATTGAAAATAAAAATTATAAATTATCTTATCGCTAATTTTATTTAAATTATGAAATTCAATTATAATAATCTTAAATTTTTCAAGTATGTTAAAAGGTGTATCCACTAGAACAGAGTATTCTCCTCCCTCGATATCAATTTGTGCTATTAAAGAATTGTCATCAGGCGTATTAGAATTTACCATCGTTTCAAATCTTAAATTTTTGTCATCATCAATTAGCCCGATATTTTTATTAATAAAATTATAGTCCTTAATGTTTTCAGGCAATTTATCGATATTTCCATCAGCACCAAAAGAGCTTATACCTTTCTTGTGCAAATCATTTTCAAAACTTACATTTTTGCCTATACCCAATGAATAACAGTAACTAATCTTATCCAAAATATTTGGAACTAAATATCCACCATCATTATTTGAGCCGACTCTTATGAGATTTATATTTTTTGGTAACTTAATATTAAATAAATTAATAAATTTTAAAATGTCCTCCTTACTTGAAAATAAATAAACATTTATATTTAATCTAAGCAAAAATAGTCTAATTAATCTTTTTAAAAGTTTAATCATTTTATAAAATTTTTAATAATTGCATTTAGAATGATCAAAATAACAATAAAAATATTTTGCTTATTATGCAATCTAATTTTACTTTCCTCTACAAGGTGGCTTAAGAACGTCCTCTTAGAGGAATAACCACCACTAGCAACATTGCCTATCTTATCTTTTTTTGAGGTGTAACCTCCAATGAAGTTTCCTTTATACAGTCTGAAATAAAGATCATAATCTGCAGAAATTTTAAATTTTGTATTATAGTTTCCAATCTTTTTATAAATTTTTTTTTTTAAAAAAAAACCTGTTGTATGCGAAGTTGCAAAATCAAAATTATATTTAATTCTATCAAAATCAAAACCATATTTTAGTATTTTATTTTTTGTATAATTTCTTAAAACGGTTCCAAAAACAAAATCAAAGTTTTCTTTCTTAAATAATTTAAGAATTTTTTTAAAAGAATTTTTATAAAAAAAATCACCAGAGTTACAAAAAACAATTATTTCTCCCTTAGCAAACTTGATACCTTTATTCATTGCGCTGTAAATTCCATCATCTTTCTCGGATAAAATTAAATCAATATTTCTTTTGAATTTCTTTACTTCTTTAAGAGTGTTGTCCTCTGATTTTCCATCTATTACTATATATTCAATATTATTTTTTTTTTGACTGATAATTGATTTAATTGTTTTTTGAATGTTTCTTTGGTCATTTTTTACCACCGTAATCACTGATAATAAATACTTTTGCATAAAATATTTATGTTAAATATAAATTGACTTTCCAGTTAAATAAAGACTTCGTAAATATTTACTAAATCTTTTTGGAATAAAATTGCTAGAATGTAAAAGTTCTTGAGCTAATTCATTATTTTTTTCGTCAAATTTTATTTCAATTACATTCATATTATCTAAAAATTTTTGATTTTTTAAATCCAACTCATTTAATGGTGAGTAATTTAAATTAGTATCATAAGTAATTCTCACTTTGTTCTCAAAAATATAATAAGATCTTTGATAAGATATTTTTATTTTAGGCTTCAAATCAAGATGATTTATGTTTTCTAAAAAAAAAACTGCTTCATCATTTTTGTAATCTTTATTAGTAAAAGAAAAAAAATTTTTAAAATTTTTTAAATTTGAATTTGATTTTAATGATATTTTTTTTCCAAGATTATTTTTTTTTATCTTTATTTCATAAACAAAATTTTTCTCATCCTCATTATACCATCTGACTCTATATTTTTTTCTATTGGATATTCCAGATAAATTATCTTGTGCAGAGTTGAAATTTTCAGTATCATAATATATTGTATTAACAACTCTATCTTCATATTCACGTTTACACTTAAGATTTAAATCAATCCAAGATTTAAATTTCAAAAAATGATTTTTGTGAATTGGTATTTTAATCTCCTTTCTCATTGATATTTTCCTTCATAAAGATCTTTCACATTAATTTTTTTTGTATTTACTTTTTTTTCATTAACAAATATTTGACTTTTATTTTGTGAAATTGATTTATTACAACCTTTCACTTCTTTTAAATTAATATATCCACCATTAAAAAAAGATTTTTTTTGATAGGCTGCAAAATCATACCATATACAATTTTCTACTAAAATTTTTTTACCTATTACTTTGCTAGAGTCCTTACTAGCAATTCCAAATTTAGAATCTGTAATTTTTATCTCAGATATTTCTATATTACTTTCTTCTCCTACAGAAATTGCTTTATCATCAATATTTTTAAGATTTAATTTTTTCAAATAAGCATTAGATCCTGAAAAATCTAATGCATCACCTTTAATGTTTGTGAAAGTAGATTTTTCTACTTTTCCATTACTAAAATCAAAATCAATTGCATCAGAATTAGTATTTTTTATTTCAATATTTTGAATATCAAATTTTGAATTAATTAAATTTATAGCATCTTCAGAATTAAAATTAGAAAATTTGGAGTTTTTTATTTCAACATTTGAATTATAAAAATTTATTCCACCGGTTAGTTGAATTAAAGAGTTATTAAAGAAATCAATATTAGAGATTTCACTATTATAAATGAATGAATCTTTGTTATTTGAATTTACATAAATACCTTTCCAAAAAATACCAGGTTTATATGACAAAATTTTTATTCGAGCATTTTTTCCATCAAGTTTTAACGATCCATTTTGAATTTCTATATAACTTCCTTCGTACATTTTGAGAATTGATCCACCTTCTACAATTAGATCTTTTCCTGCAGGAATAATTAATGGTTCCTTAAATTGATACTCCCCTTTTGTTAAGATATATTTATCATCTTTAATTATAAAATTTTTGTTTATTTTTGTATAAGGTGGTTTAAAGATTAATGACGATTTTAGTTTATAATCTTCTATAAGCACAGATTGATTAAATTTATTTAGGTTTTCGTCAGAATAATTTATTATGCCTTTATCTCCTTTATTACTTTTTAAAATTGTTTGAATTTTATTATTTGTAATTTTGTTAAAACTGCTTGGTAGGATTATATGATCAATTTTTATAGAGCAATTTTTACAATCATTAGAATTTGAAATGTTAAATTTATCTATATCTATTTTTTCACTTGTTAAGTTTGATATAATCAATGTTCCGTCATTAAATGCTCTTAAATTCAACTTTTCACTATTTATCAATTGTGTATTAATTGTATTAAATTTGACTGAAGTTTTTTCTAAAGGTTCTTGAATAAAAAATTGATTTTTTTTTAAAAAATAAATATTTTTTTTAAGTTTTTCTAAATTAAATTTTTTTTCACAAATTTTGCCATATATTTTACAAATTTCTATATTTTTTTTATTAATTAACTCAAGATTATTTTCAATATCAATTACAGTTTTTATAAAAATATCTTTAAAGTTTGTTTGTTTACTTAGTAATAAAAAAATTTTTTGCTTTATGACAAAATTTTCAGAAATTTCTTTTGATAAATGATTTCTTAATATTGGTTCTAGCTTTAATGTGTATGGATTTAAATAATATCTTATATTATTATAATTTAAACTAGTATTTGATCCAAAAACAGAAATTATCGCATATGCCTTGGCAAACTTTTCAACATCAAGAAAATTTATAATTTGATCAAAATACTCTTCCTGATTTAATTCTAAAGATTGATGTATACTTTTTGCCACTGAATACAAAGTCTCATTGGTTTTCTCACCAGGGATATTTGTTTTTTTATATACTTTTTTATACCCTGAGCTAACATCAAGGTATCCTTGCCACTTAATAATATTATCAATATTTGGTATATTTTTGTGCTTACTTTTTAGTTGCTCGTTTATTTCTGATCTAAATCTAAAAATTGGTGCTTCTTTAATTTTATTTCTTGCAAAAAAAGAATCTGAGTATTGTTCTTCTAAAAGCATTATACCCCAATTTTCCCCATTAAGTTTAACTTTCACAGGATGATAGACTGTATTCAATAAGCCATATGATTTTAACATTTCTTCAATTAAATAATTATATGGAAAATCTCTATTTTCGTGTGCCATTAATCCAAATGAATTTAACCCAAATATAGTTTTATCATTTCTTAATTCAATTCTTAGACTCCATTGTTTATTATTACTCCAATGATTACTTAAGTCCCCTTTAATTCTTGCTCTTGCTTTGTAATTTTTTCCCATAAATTTTATTGATATATTTACCTCTGTAGGATTAATAAGCCTTTTTAATTTTAAAGCTTTTTTTCTATCATTCTTAATTTTTTCAAGTTCTTCAAATGGAATATTTATCTCTATTTTTTTATGCTGATTTTTTCTATTAAGTAAATTTTCAATAGAATAAATTGACTTGTAATAAAAATGTTCAAAACGGTCATCACTTAATTCCAATGAGTCAAACAAAACTGCTTGATTTAATTTAATTTTTATAGATTGTTGAATGTCTTCTTTAAATCCTGGTGTAATGAATAATAAACAAAAAAAGAATACAGCAAATAGGAAAATAAAAAAAAGAAGAAGATTCGATGATCTTTTTTTATATATTAACATTCATCTAAATTAATCAATAATTCTGTTTTCATATATCGAAAAATTTACATCTTTTATCTTAAGATTTATATCTTTTACAATATTTTTAATATTTTCCGTATCAGAAAAAGAGACATTAAAATAAATTATAAATATTTCGTTTTTTTGTTCTAACTTTATAAAGTTCGCCTCAATTGAGAAATTTTTTAAAATATTTTGTATTTCATCTAAAATTAGCTCACTACTTTTTGATTTTGCTTCAACTACTAGATTAAAATCATTTTTTATTTTATTTCCTTTATTTGAGAGAAAAAACCATATTATAAACATTAGTACTAAAAATATAATAGTTGTTGCGTATATCTGAAATGCTCCATAACCAATACCTATTCCGATAGCCAAAAACAAAAAGGCTAAATCTTCCGGTTCTTTTATTGGTGTTCTGAATCTTATTACTGATAATGCACCAACTAAACCAAGAGATAATGCCAATGAAGATTTTACAATCAAAATTACTAAAAATGTAATATTACTTAACAAAGGAATTATAGGGGCAATTTGAATTTTTGATGAAAGAGAATTTGACTTATGTTTATAAACATACATTAACAAAAATGAACTAAGCAAACAAAAGATTAAAGATAATAAAATTAATATATAATCATTTTCTTGAAAAGTTTCTAAATAATTATTGAGATTAAAGCTTTCCATTAAAGCAAATTATATTATTTTAAGTTTTATATCAAGCACACTCATTGATGAGCTCGGTATTATTTTTTTATTTTTTCTCAACAATAATTTAAGCATTAAATATTTTATTACTTGGAATGATTTTTCTTAACTTATGAGGTAAACTTGGGTTAATATTTGCATAAATTACTCCTGAACCTTTTTTTTTAATTTTTAAAATTTTTCCGTCTGGAGAAATAATGACCGAATGCCCATATGTTTCTCTATTTTTTGTATTTTTTCCAGTTTGATTTGGTGCAAAAATATAACAAAAATTTTCAATAGCTCGTGCTTTAAGTAAAGTGAGCCAATGTTTTTTTCCAGTTATTTTAGTAAAAGCTGAGGGTACACTGATAAAGTTCAAATTTTTTTTTGAAAGATTTCTAAAAATTTCTGGAAATCTTAAATCAAAACAAATTGTTAATCCCATTCTTCCCCAAGGAAGGTTAACATACTTAAGTTTATTTCCAGGTGAAAATGTTCTACTTTCACTGTAATTTTCATTTTTTGATATTTTTGCGTCAAACATACTTATTTTATCATAATATTTTTCTATATTCCCTTTTGGATTTATCATAATTGATCTATTTTTTAATTTATTATTTCCCTTTATAGGAAGCGATCCAATCAAAATCCATTTTTTATTTTTTTTTGAAATGTTTTTAATTTTTTTAATTAATGGATCTTGCTTCATCGAAAAAGAATATTCAAATAGTCTTTTTTTATTACTTGTCATAATCGATGTAGTTTCAGGAGTAATAATTAAATCAGCTTTTTTTTTAATTGCCATTTTGATTAAATAAATCACTTGATCTGAATTTCTCTCATAATTATCATTGCTAGATAATTGAATGCATGCGACTTTCATTTGATTTAATTTTAGTTAATTGTTTTTTTTTAAATTAAATATACCATATTTTTCTAAAATAATTTATAAGTTGTTTGTTATTCAATTATCAAAATAAAATTAATGGGTAAGTTTCTTAAAGTTTTTTCATTTTATACAATTATATATTTTATCATTCTATTAATATTAATAATTCTGATTGAACTTACTTTTGGCTATTGGTTCAACAAATACAATTTTGGTCCTGAAATGAGGGGCAAAAGAGTTCAAAAAATTATATTTAACAACAATTCAGAAAAAATAAGTTTTTATAAAGATTTTTACGGGTTTAGAATTAAAGATGAAAATATTCATGAAAAATATGATCCAAGTATAATTAAAGTTGTTTTCAATGGAGGAAGCACTTCCGAAGAGATGTTTTTAAATTATGACGATACTATTGTAGGAAATCTTAATAAATTTTTAAAGGACGATGATCTAGATATCCAAATCTACAATGGTGCAGTTTCTGGTAAATCATTAGTAGGTAATATAAATGAATTTTCTAAATGGTTTAAAAATATTCCCAACTTTAGACCTGATGTAATAGTTTATTACATAGGTCTTAATGACAGATATCTAAGAAAAAAAGAGAGATGGCACGATTATGAAATAAAAAAAAGTTTTTTTGAAAATTTATATTGGCATATGACCCAAAAAAGTATTTTGTGGGAATTATTGAAAAAAGTAAAAAATAAATATTTTCACAAAGAAGTTCTTGTGGATAAATATTTTACGTTCAGCAAGGAGGACTTAAAAGAATTAGAAAAAAATAAAATTATTAAACATAATGAGGCAAAACTTTTGTATAAAAAATCAGAAATCACAAATAATGAGAGGATAATTATCGATAACTTTAAGAAAAATTTACGTATATTAAAAGGAAAACTAAATAAATGGAATATTAAACCAATTTTTATTACACAAATTACTAATGATATAAATGGTGATAAAATTTTATTTTTTTTAAACAATGAATTAAAAGATTTTTGTGAAATGAACAATTACTTTGTAATAAAATTAGATGAAATTATTAAAGAGCCTTTATACAACTCTTTTATTGATACTGCCCACACTAATAAAATTGGTTCAAAAAAAATTGCTAAAATTATTTACCCATATATAAGTAATTTTTTGTCGAAAAATTTAATAAATAATAATCAATGAAAAAAAAATTATGCTTCGACCTTGATGGTGTTATTTGTACTACAAAAAGAAACTTTTATAAAAAATCAAAACCCAAAAAAAAAATAATTGAAAACATCAATCATTTATACAAAAAAAATTATATAATTATTTTTACCTCAAGATTTATGGGGAGATCAAATGAAAATATAAGCATGGCTAAGAAAAGAGGATATAAATTTACTTTTGAGCAACTTAATAAATGGGGACTAAAATTTCATAAATTAGTATTTGGAAAACCATCTTATGACGTAATTGTTGACGATAAAAGTTTTCATTATAAAAAAAATTGGATGAATGATTTTAAAAAAAAATATAAATAATTAAGTATCTTATTTAAGAATTAATCCATGAAAAAAAAATCATTAATATCAATCTTGATCTCTAATTATAATAAAGAAAAATTTTTAAAAAATTGCTTAAGAAGCGTATGCTCGCAAGCTTTTAAAAACTACGAGATTATTTTATTTGATGATTGTTCTACGGACAACTCTTTGAAAATAATCAAAAAATTTAAAAAAGTAAAATTAATAAAAAATAAAAAAAAAAAGTCAATTTCAGCTCCATTAAATCAAATTTATGGTTTAATTGAAGCATTTAAAAAAAGTAAAGGTGAAATTATATGTCTATTAGACTCAGATGATATGTTTATGAAAGACAAATTAAGAATAGTTAATGATTACTTCTCAGATAAAAAAGATAACTCATTTTTAATAAATTATCCTGAGTCAAAAAAGCAACTTAGATTGAGTAGAGTTAAAGGAACCTTAAAAATATGGCCCTCAATATTTCCAACAAGTTGTATTTCATTTAGAAAAAAAGTTTTTAAAAAATTTCTAAAATACGTATTAAAGAATAAATTTCCTAACTTAGAAATTGATGCGAGAATTTCTATCTTTTCATATTATTATTTGAATGATTACAATTTTATTGACAAGAAACTTACAAATTACATTACTGATGAGCTAGGAATAACTTCACGTTATAATTATTTATCCGCAAATTGGTGGTTTAAAAGAAGGGAAGCATTTTTGTACTTGGATTTTATAATTAAAAATTCAAACAAATCATTTATAAAAAGTTTTGACTATTATATAACTTTTCTAATGTGTGAAATGCTTGAAATTTTAAAGACAAATTAACAATATTTTCTTATTATATGAAATTAAAAATTGGTATTACTGGATGTTCAGGAAGTTTAGGTAAGTTTATATTAAAAAAGAAAGGTTTTAAATTTATTTGCTTCAAAGGAGATATAAGAAAAAAAAAAGATATTCGTAATTGGTTATCTAAAAATGATCTAAATGCATTAATACATCTTGCAGCAATTGTCCCAATTAAAACTGTAAATAAAAATAAAAAAAAAGCTCTTCATGTAAATTATATAGGTACCAAAAATTTAGTGGATGAAATGTTAAATTATAATATTAGTTGGTTTTTTTTTTCTTCTACTTCACATGTTTACTCTTCATCATCAAAAAAAATTTTAGAAACCAAAAAAACAAGACCAATTTCTTTTTATGGAAAAACTAAGCTTTTAAGTGAAAATTACATCAGAACTAAACTTAAAAATAAAATAAATTTTTGTATTGGTCGAATTTTTAGTACTTCAAATATTAGCCAAAAAAAAAACTATTTAGTTCCAGATTTGTTAAGAAAAATTAAGTTAACAAAAAAAAAAATTTACTTATCTAACCTTAATCATTATAGAGATTTTATTTCTATGCGAGAAATAGCAGATATAATCCTTAAATTTTATAAAATAAACTTTAAAGGCACGATAAATATTGGCAGAGGAAAGGGTGTATTGTTGAAGGATATCGCTCTAGCAATCGCTAAAAAATACAGAAAGGAAGTGGAATTTGTTGATAATAGTAAATCAACATTTTTAGTAGCAGATATCAAAAAATTAAGAAAATATATAAAATTAAAAAAAACACAAAAAATAAATAACTTAATTTTTTAAATGTATTTTCTTTATTATTTTTCATTTGCAGCTTCTATTCTTGGATATGGTTATTTCTTATCAAGATTTCTAAAAATTCAGATAAAGAATATTGGAGTAACAGGAATTATAGGAATATTTTTCTTAACTTTAATATCTTATATAAGCTCCTTATTTATTGCACATAATTACATATTTAATTCATTAATTTTAATTTTAGGATTAGCACTATTTTTTTATTATGTAATTAACTCCTACTTTTCAAAAAATGATATTTTTTTATTTTTGATAATTTATATTGTTTTATTCATCTTTATTCTTTTAGCAAAAAACCATGATGATTTTCCTTATTATCATTTTCCTTACACTTATTTAATTACACAAACCAGCCATCCATTTGGTCTCGGTTTATTGAATAATGGTTTTAGAAACCCATCCTCATTATTTTTTTTCAATTCTTTACTTTTTCTACCAAAAATTGATATTTATTTTTTACATCTAGGCTCTGTTTACTTTTTAGGTTTTTCGAACCTATTTTTTATA
This sequence comes from uncultured Pelagibacteraceae bacterium, assembly GCA_902565935.1. Lineage (GTDB taxonomy): Bacteria > Pseudomonadota > Alphaproteobacteria > Pelagibacterales > Pelagibacteraceae > Pelagibacter. Next base: position 555 of record CACFGT010000016.1, on the reverse strand, counting down.
AAAAATATTTTTGATAAATCAAATTTTAAGCACTTAAAATTTTATAATTTTTTAAATTTATTTTGTTTCATTTTAGTAAACGTATTATTTGTAAGATTAGCAGAGTATGGCACTGACAGAGGAGGACAAATTTTTATTCTAATTGGTGTTTTAATATTACTTTTATTGATTAATAATAAAACAAAACTAGAAAAATTTAGTATTAATCAACATATAAAATTTTTTTTTATAATTGGAAGCTTAATTATTTCATTAAAACCATTTTATTTAATTTATTTTCCTTTGATATTTTCTTTTTTAATTTTTCCAAAGTTAAGGAAATGTTTTTTAAAATCCTTAAAATCGACAACTTTTTTAATTGTTGTAATTTTTTGGTTTTTTTCTTTTTTTTACACTTTCATAAATTCAGGCTGTATTATATTTCCTTTAAGCTTTACTTGTTTTGAAAATTTAAGTTGGTCTATCCCAAAAAACGAAATTATTAATGTAAAAATTTGGTATGAACTTTGGTCAAAAGCTGGAGCAACCCCAAATTTAGTAGTTGAGAATAGACTT
>CACFGT010000015.1 GCA_902565935.1 uncultured Pelagibacteraceae bacterium | reverse complement strand
TTCACTTGATGAGTCTTTTATATATTTTGCTAAAATTTTATATTTTTCTGTCATTATCGTCCTCTATATCTTGAAACTCACCCTCTATAAAATCATTTTTCTCATTTCTTTTTTGTATTTTATTAGCAAATTTTTTAAAAATTAATTTTCTTGTAAATGGTATCAAAATTAAAAAACCCAAAAAGTCTGTAGCAAAACCAGGTATGATTAATAACAATGCAGCGAAAGCGATTGCAGCACCTGAGATCATCTCATAGGCTGGAATCTGATTTTTAATTAATTGAGTAAGTCCAGATCTGATAGTATTGAGACCTTCATATCTTGCGTAAAATACACCTAAGATAGCTGTAAAAAAAATTAATAAAATTGTGCTTAAAGCCCCAATCTTTGATCCTATTTTAATAAACAGATAAATTTCTATTACTGGAATCGTAATTAGTGCTAATAAAACTGTGTTCATTTGTCTTTAATGTAATTGTTAGTTGAAATTATTCAACATAGTAATTACTATATAATCATGAATTACAGTTTTGAGTATATAGATATAATTTTGCTAGCAATGATCGCAGGATTTATTTTTTTAAGATTAAGAGGAATTTTAGGTAAACGAACTGGTTTTGATGGAAAAACACCCACTCAGTTTCAGGAAGTTCTCAAAAATGTCAATCTTGAAACAAAAGCAAACAAAAATAATGAATTTGATGAAAGAGCTCAAAGTGAATTTTTAAATGGAGCGAAAATTGCTTATGAAACAATTATTACAGATTTTAGTGATAATGATAACAAAATAACAAATAGCAAACCTCTACTTAGTGAAAAAATATACAATCAGTTTGATAAAGCTTTGAAGGAGAGAGACAAGCGAGGTCATTTTGCTGAAATTACATTTATAGGTATTAATTCTGCAAAGATAAAAGATCATAAAAAAATTGATAAGGCACTTCAGGTTACAGTTGACTTCGTTGGAGAGATTATTACTTGCATAAGAGATAAAGATAAAAAAATTGTTTCAGGAGATCCCGATAAAATTAAAAAGATTTATGACACTTGGGTGTTTTCAAGAGACATAAGATCAAATAATCCAAATTGGCAGTTAGTAGATACACTTACATAGTTGAATAAAAAAATTTCAGAAAAAGATAAAAAGGATTGGGAGAACTTTATATCTAAAAATGAAAAACTTGAGAATAAAGATAAAAATTTTTCTAAAGAAAAAAATATCAAAATTAGATTGTTAGACTTACATGGATATTCACTTGATGATGCAAATATTAAAGTAAAACAATTTATAGAGGAGTCATTTGCTTTTGGATCTGAAAAATTAATAATAGTTACAGGTAAAGGAATTCACTCACAAAACGATAAGGATCCTTATACTTCAAAAAAATTGGGAATTTTAAAATATTCTGTACCTGATTTTTTAAAAAATAACTTATCATTAAGCGGTTTGATTAAAGAAATTGCTCCAGCTAGAATTGAGGATGGAGGAGAAGGTGCTTTTTATGTATATTTACGTAAAAAAAAATGACAATAAAAAGAACACATAAATTATTTCAAAAAGAGTATTTAAAAAAAAACAATCATTTAAAGATATTAGATTTAGGCTGCACCCATGTTAATTATTGGGAGGAAGCTAATCATTTTGCAGATATAGTTGATTATACAAAGCAGTTTTCAGAAAAAAATTTAAATTTCACTCTCTTAGAAGTAGATAAGAAATTACCATTTAAAGATAAAGAATTTGATTATGTAATTTTAAGTCATGTTTTAGAACATGTACCAAATATTAATGAATTTACTCAAGAAGTTGAGAGGATTGCTAAAGCGGGTTATATTGAACTTCCAACAAAATTAGCAGATAATTTAGTGATTGGTTGTGATGAGGAAGATATTGGTCATAAATGGTGGTTGGAATTTGATGATGTAAAAAACCAGCTCAAATATACCAAAAAATTAGATGTGTTACAAAAATTTTTATCTGTAGGATCAATTAATAAATTTCAAAATTTTTTTGAAGATAGTTTGATTTTACAATTATATTGGGAAGATAAAATTGATTTAGTAAAGGGAGAAACATATCCATCAGAAAAAAAGATTACATTTTTCACTTTGATTAGAAAATTTTTTGGAAAAAAAATGAGAGATTTTTTATCCCCAATTAAAAAAATTATAAAATAAACTTTGATAGATCTGTATCTTTCACCAAATTATCTAAATTTTTATTAATATATTCCTTATTTATAACAATTTTTTCACCAGATCTGTCAGTTGCAGTAAAACTAATTTCATCTAAAATTTTTTCTATTATCGTATGAAGTCTTCTTGCACCAATATTTTCTACTGTAGAGTTAACTTCGGACGCAATATTTGCTATCGCATCAATACCATCATCAGAAAATTCAAGATCAACATTTTCGGTTTTTAAAAGAGCTATATATTGTTTAATTAAACTGTAATCTGGCTCTTTTAGGATTCTTTTAAAATCTTCACTTGTCAAAGCTTCAAGTTCTACCCTTATTGGTAATCTACCTTGTAATTCTGGCAATAAATCAGATGGTTTTGCAAGTTGAAATGCTCCTGATGCAATAAATAAGATGTGATCTGTTTTAATTGGACCATACTTTGTATTTACTGTTGTACCTTCAATTAATGGAAGCAAATCCCTTTGTACTCCCTCTCTTGATACATCACCCCCAACTCTGTCAGTTCTTCCTGAAATTTTATCGATCTCATCCAAAAAAACTATCCCATTATTTTCAGTTGAAATTTTAGCTGCTTTTATAATTTTATCTTTCTCTATTAATTTATCAGACTCATCATTAATTAATATTTCATGAGACTCTTTTACAGTCATTTTCTTCTTTTTTTCTTTAGTGCCCATAGATTTTCCAAGCATCTCTCCGATATTAATCATCCCAACATTTGCACCCGGCATTCCTGGAATTTCAAAAGATGTAGAATTATTTCCAGAGTCACTCACTGCGATTTCTATTTCATTATCATCCAAATCACCATTTCTTAGTCTTTGTCTAAAACTTTCTCGTGTTGCAGCACTAGCTTTTTTGCCAACCAATGCATCTAAAACTTTATCCTCAGCTAATTTTTGTGCTTTGGCTTTAACCTCTTTTCTTTTTTTAACTTTTTCCATTGAAATGGCAATTTCAACTAGGTCCCTTACAATTTGTTCAACATCTCTACCCACATAGCCTACTTCAGTAAATCTTGTAGCTTCAACTTTTACAAAAGGTGCTTCAGCTAGTTTTGATAATCTTCTAGATATTTCTGTTTTACCAACACCTGTAGGTCCAATCATTAAAATATTTTTTGGCAAAACTTCATTTTTCATTTCACCTTTAAGTGCTTGTCTTCTCCATCTATTTCTTAACGCAACCGCAACAGCTCGTTTAGCTTTATTTTGCCCAACTACAAATCTATCAAGTTCAGAGACAATTTCTCTTGGAGATAGGGATGTTCCTAAAAAATTTTCTTTAGATGAATTTTTGTCTTTTGGATGTAATTTTGTAACGTTTGAATTGTCCATTATATTTTTTCAACTTTGACATTATTATTGGTAAAAACACATATTTCAGCGGCGACCTCTATTGCTTTTTTAGCAAGTTGTTCAGCATTTAAATCTGTTCCCATTAATACCTTTCCTGCTGCTAAAGCGTAATTACCACCTGAGCCAATTCCTATTACATCACCCTCCGGCTCTAAAACATCTCCAGTTCCAGAAATTATGTAACTATTTTCTTTATCACCTACAGCCATCAAAGCCTCTAATCTTCTCAAATATTTATCTGTTCTCCAATCTTTAGCTAGCTCAACAGCAGCTCTAGATAAATTACCTGCGTGCTTTTCTAATTTTGCTTCTAATCTCTCAAAAAGTGTAAGAGCATCTGCTGTTGATCCTGCAAATCCTGCAACAACACCTCTTTTTTCAATTTTTCTTACTTTAGATGCAGTGCTTTTAACAACAGTGTTTCCCATACTTACTTGGCCATCACCTGCTACAACTACTTCCTTATTTTTTCTTACTAATACAATTGTTGTCATAGCTTATAAATGGATACTAATTTTCATAGTTCAAGAGCAGGTTTAGTATTATTGCCATAATTGGATAATATATGTATACCTGTTTTTAATTATGACGCGTAAAGGCAAAATTAGTAGAAAGACTAAAGAGACAAGTATCAGTGTTGACCTAAATATTGATGGTAAAGGTAAATATAAAATTGACACAGGTATTGGTTTTTTAAATCATATGCTTGAACAATTGTCTAAGCATTCATCAATAGATATGAATATCAAAGCTAAAGGTGATACTCACATTGATTTGCATCACACAACAGAAGATACAGGGATTGCAATTGGAGAAGCTTTAAAAAAAGCATCAAAAAAATTCATAGGAATTAAGAGATACGCACATGCCATGATACCAATGGATGAAACATTAACTAGAGTTGCAATAGATGTTTCAAATAGACCTTATTTAATTTGGAAAGTTAAGCTTAAAGTAGAAAAGCTTGGAGAGATGGATACAGAATTATTCAAAGAATGGTTCCAAGCTTTTTCGCAAGCTGCTGGAATTACATTGCACGTTGAAAACATTTATGGTGATAATAGTCACCACATAATTGAGTCTTGTTTTAAAGGCTTAGCAAGATCCTTGAGAACTGCTCTGGAAATGGATCCAAGAAATAAAAAATCAATTCCTTCTACTAAAGGTTCTTTGTAAGTTTAATGAACGTAACAATTGTTGATTATAATTCGGGCAATATAAGCTCGGTGATAAACTCTTTTAAGGAAGTTGCTAAAAATAATATAAATATCAAAGTTACTTCAGATTTAAATAAAATCAAATCAAGCGACAAAGTTGTATTACCAGGGCAGGGCTCGTTTAAAAGCTGTGTAGACGCTTTAAAAAAGATTAATGGCCTTACAGATACACTTAACGAATTTGCAATAACTAACAAAAAACCACTTCTTGGAATTTGTGTTGGTTTACAAATGTTTGCTGATATTGGGTATGAAGAAACTGAAACAAAAGGATTGGGCTGGATTTCAGGTAAAGTTTCAAAAATAGATAATCAAAACGGTAAGTATAAACTACCTCATATTGGGTGGAATCAAATCAATATTGTTAAAGATAGTAAAATTTTTAAAGATATAAAAAATAATTCTCATATGTATTTTGTGCATAGTTATGAATTTATTCCAAATGATAAAAACATAATTTCCTCAACTACAGATTATTCTTCAAATATCGTCTGCTCTGTTGAAAAGGAAAATATTTTCGGAACCCAGTTTCATCCTGAAAAGAGTGACAAAATAGGGCTAAAAATAATCAACAATTTTTTAGAGTTATAAATGAAAATATTTCCAGCTATAGACATCAAAGACAAAAAGTGTGTGAGGTTAATTAAAGGAGATTTTGATAATAAAACTGAGTACAAAATTTCTCCAATTGAGCAAGCTGGAAAATATAAAGATTATGGTTTTAAAAATTTACATATTGTTGATTTAGATGGAGCTTTGACAGGTAAGACAGTAAATTTAGATATTATTCAGGATATAGTTGCGAAATATGATCTAAATATTGAGATAGGTGGTGGCGTTAGGAACTTCGATAGTATTCAAAAATATACTGATATTGGTGTTGAGAAAGTAATTCTAGGAAGTGCTGCTATAAAAGATAAAAATTTTTTAAAACAAGCATGCAAAAAATTTCCAAACAAAATTGCTTTAGGTCTAGACACCAAGGATAGTTTTTTATCTTTGTCTGGATGGAAAGAAAATTCTAATCAATTAGTTTTAGATTTCTTAAAAGAAGTTAATGATTATGGTGTTAGTAGATTGATTTATACCGATATAAATCGGGATGGAATGAAACAAAGTCCAAATTTTGAAGAAACTTTAAAGATTGCTCAGATATCAAATTGTCCCGTGATCATATCCGGAGGAGTTTCATCTATAGATGATATTAAAAAGGCGAAGAGTTTAAAGAATATTGAAGGTATAATAGTTGGTAAAGCTATTTATGATGGTGATATAAAATTAGAGGAGCTTGTGAAGGAAGATGCTTAAAAATAGAATTATTCCTTGTTTAGATGTTAAAAATGGACGTGTTGTAAAAGGAATTAACTTCGTTGATTTAAAAGACGCAGGTGATCCTGTTGAACAAGCAAAAATTTATAGTGATGGTGGAGCTGATGAGATTTGTTTTTTGGATATAACTGCTTCTAATGAAAATAGAGATATTATTTATGATGTTGTTGAAAAAACTTCAAAGAAGTGTTTCGTTCCTTTGACTGTAGGTGGGGGAATAAGAAGTGTAGAGGATATCAATAAATTATTAAATTGTGGTGCTGATAAAGTCTCAATTAACACAGCTGCAGTTGAAAACTCAAAAGTTGTAATTGAAAGCTCAAAAAAGTTTGGATCTCAATGTATTGTAGTTGCGATAGATGCAAAGAACAATGGAGATAGATGGGAAGTATTTACTCATGGAGGAAGGAATAATAGTGGTATCGATGCTTTGGAATACGCAAAACAAATGGAAGAAAATGGTGCAGGAGAGTTATTGGTAACATCTATGGACAGAGACGGCACACAAGTTGGTTACGATATTGATTTAATGTCTAAAATTTCATCTAAAGTGAATATTCCTGTAATTGCATCAGGAGGTGTAGGCAATTTAGATCATCTGATAGATGGAATTAAACTAGGTAAGGCTAGTGCAGTTTTAGCGGCTTCAATATTTCATTATGGTAAATATTCTATAAAAGAAGCTAAGGATTATTTGGACTCAAAAGGAATACCTGTTAGAATTTAAGATGCTTAGTTCCTTAGAAAAGTTATTTAATATTGCAAGAGAAAGAAAAAAAAAACCAATTGATGGATCCTATACAAATAAATTATTAGACAATAAATCTCTTAGCAAAGAAAAGGTTCTTGAAGAAATAAATGAATTAATTGAGGCTATTGAGAAAGATACAAATAAAATCCACGAGGCCGCTGACGTCTTTTATCATTTAACGATGTATTTAGAAGCTAATGATATTAAGATTGAGGATGTCATGAATGAATTAGACAAAAGAAGAAAATAGAAAGTTTAATTATATGAACTTAAACGATTTTTTTTTCTCTTATAGAACTTTGATTAAATCACAAATCGAAAAAAAAAATTTTATTAAAGCTTTAAGCAAACTTTTTAGCTTTCCTTATAAATTTTTATTGTTCAAAATTAAAATTTTTCTCAATATCAATAAAATAAATGTAGATAAAATAATTGGACTGGATTCTAATGATTTAAATAAATTGTTTGTTTATTTTAATACAGATAAAGGTTCAGAAGTAAAAATTGTTAATAAAATTCAGAAAGGACATAATTATTCTGTACATTATGAGAAATATTTATCAAAATTCAAAAATAACGATGTCATAAAAATTTTAGAAATTGGCTCTTTGTTAGGATCAGGTACCGCCAGTTTTATCAAATATTTTCAAAATTCAAAAATTGTTTCTTTAGATATCAATCCTTTTAATATGAGGTATTATTCAAAAAAAATTAGATCAATTTTTATCGATACTCAATCAAAAAATATAATAAATGAATTAGCACATTATATTAAAGACGATTTTGATATAATTATCGATGATGGTAGTCATAATAAGCGAGACCAAATTTTAACATTAAATTGTTTTTTACCTAAACTTAAAAAAAAGGGCATATATGTGATAGAAGACACCACACAATATTTGCAAATACCCTCATTAAATCATGATAAAATGGATTATGGTGTTAATGAGTTTTTGGAGTCAGTAAAAAAGAATGGTGATCACAAATCACAGTACTTAACTTCTGTAGAGAAAAAAAATATTCAATCTGATATTAAGAATATCTTTTTTGAAAAAGGTAATTTTTTTTATAAAAATCAAAGTTTACCTGAAATTATTTTTATAGAAAAAGCTTAATTAATAAATGATAATATATTAATGAAATATGATGAAAATAATATTTTTGCAAAAATACTAAAAGGAGAAATACCTTGTAAAAAAATATATGAGGATAAATTTATTTTATCTTTTTACGATATTAATCCTCAAAAAAAAATTCACGCATTAGTCATACCAAAAGGTAAATTTGTTGATCTGGATGATTTTTGTCTAAATGCTTCATCAGATGAAATGGTTGGATTATTAAAAGGTATTAACATTGTTGCAACTAAGCTTGGTATCTCTGTTGATACTGGAAAAGGATACAGAGCCTTAGCAAATATTAGTGAGCACGGCGGTCAAGAAGTACCTCATTTACATTTTCATTTATTTGGAGGTGAAAAAGTTGGTAAAATGGTCGAGTGATAAAAAACGTCGAAAGAAATTATTTAGAAATTAATTCAATTCAAGAATTAAATGCTGTTGAAAATAAATCAATAGATCTTTCTTTAAATATTTTAGAGCCAAAAAATTTTCAGTTGAACAAATTTTTTTATAAAAATATAGGTAAGAACCATCATTGGATTGATCGTCTTGTTTGGACCGATAAACAATGGACAGAATATGTTTTTAATAAAGAGGTTCAAACTTATGTTTTGAAAAAAAAAGATGATCTTGCTGGGTATTTTGAGCTAATTTTTCATAAGGATAAAAATGAAATTGAAATAGCTTATTTAGGATTGCTTGAGGAATATCAAAATCAAAAACTAGGTTCATTTCTTTTATCAGAAGCAATTAAAAATTCTTTTTTAATAAAAGTGAAAAGAGTCTGGGTCCATACTTGCTCTTTAGATCATAAAAATGCATTAAAAAATTATTTATCAAGAGGAATGAAAATTTTTAAAAAAGAAAAAGTTTTTCTTTAATTTCTATCGGGAAGTTCAAAAATATTTTTTTTAAGTTTTTGATTTTTAATGATAGAATTTAAATAAGTAATACTTAAATTTTGATAAATATCCAAAGTTTGCCAACCAATTAAGTTATGAGTTTTTGTATCAAAAAAAATATTAACTTCGTTATCGTTTTCTATAAAATTGAAATTGACAAATTTTTCTTCAACAATTCTTTCATTTAAATTATTTATTTTCTCCAATAAAAATTCTTTGTTGAGAATGAAATTCAATGGTGTTTTAGATATTGGATATTGATAAAAACCACTTATTGTTTTAATTACAAGGGATTGACCATTAGAGACTAAAATTTTTTGGTTACTTAAGTCATATTTACAATATATTTTTTTTGGATATTCAATTATGCATGATCCATTTTCTATTTTTCCATTTATATTTTGTTCAAAATTAAAAGAAACATTATTAATATCTTTTAAGTTTTGAACTATATTTTCTTTAATTGAGGCAAGGGTTTTTGAATTAAAGAAAAGGATAATTAAAATTAAAAATATTTTTTTTTTATAAAACATCACGTTTACCAACATGATTTGCTTTACTTACAATTCCTTCAGTCTCCATCATATCAATTATTCTTGCAGCTCTATTATAACCAATTTGTAATTTTCTTTGCAAAAAAGATGTTGAAGCCTTTCCCTCAGATTTTACGATTTCCACCGCAGTTTGATAAAGCTCATCCTTATCTCCATCACTTTTTGATTTATTATTCATTTCCTTTTCATCCGCAAAATTTAAAATTTCATCTACATAATCAGGCTCAGCTTGTGATCTAATGAAATTATTTACTTTTTCTATCTCATCATCGGATACAAATGGTGCATGAATTCTAATTATTCTATTTGCTGAGGACATAAAAAGCATATCGCCTTTACCCAGTAATTGTTCTGCACCTTGTTCACCTAAAATAGTTCGACTGTCAATTTTAGATGAAACCTGAAAAGAAACTCTTGTTGGAAAATTTGCCTTAATAGTTCCAGTAATCACATCTACACTAGGTCTCTGTGTCGCCATTATAATGTGAATACCAGCTGCTCTTGCCATTTGAGATAATTTTTGAATATAATTTTCTATTTCTTTTCCTGCTACTAACATTAAGTCTGACATTTCATCCACCACAACAACAATATATGGCATTGGAAGTTTATGTTTTAAATTATAACTATCTATATTTCTAACTCCCTCTTTAGTCATTAACCTATACCTACTTTCCATTTCTTTAACCACCCATCCTAAAACTGAAGCTGCTTTTTTTGCTTCTGTTATTACAGGACAAAGTAAATGTGGGATACCTTCGTATGTAGAGAGCTCTAACATTTTAGGATCAATTAAAATAAATTTGCATTTTTCAGGTGTATGTCTGTAGAGAAGTGAGAGAATAATGGTGTTTATACAAACAGATTTCCCTGAGCCGGTTGTACCTGCGATAAGAAGATGAGGCATTGAAGTTAGGTCACTAATAATAGGAATGCCAGAAATATTCTTACCTAAAGCAATAGGTAATTTAATATCTTTCTTTTTAAATTCTGAATTATTTAATATTTCACTTAGGTAAACATTTTCTCTTGTAGAATTCGGTAACTCAATTCCAATAGTATTTCTACCAGGTATTGTGGCTATTCTAGCAGACTCTGAACTAGTATTTCGAGCAATATCATCAGATAGGTTGATAATTTTTGATACTTTAATTCCAGCTGCAGGCTCAAATTCATTAAGAGTAACCACGGGTCCTTGATTAATTTTTTTAATTGTTCCATCAACACCAAAATCTAAAAGAATTTTTTCAAGAAATTTTGGATCTTTATATTCATTATCAATTGATTTATTCTTTTCTGAACTTAATGGTTTTTTTAGTAAATCTATTTTTGGTAATTGAAATTTAATATTCTGAGACTCTTTAGCAGCATCTGATTTTATAAAGGGTAAATCCTCTTGTATCAAATTTTTGATTTCTTCCTGAGGAATATATTCATTAATAATTTCATTTTTATTAGTATAGTTTTGATTTTTATTTTTAAAGATTTTTTTGAATATTGTTTTAATTATTAATAAAAAAGTATTCATATTAAAATTAATACTAAGTAAAAAAAACAGTAATATAAAAATAATTAAAATATAGTATGAAAATTTTTGATTTGTTGAAATTAGATCTCCAATAAAATTATTACTTAAATAATTTCCTACAAATCCTCCATTTCCATTAAGATAATATACTGTAAATATATCTGAATAGTAAAAAGAATTAAAAAATAAGGCTCCAATTATTAAATATAAAATAATATAAAATGTATTTTCTAAAAATACGAAAATTTCTTTACTTTTAAAAATTTTTATTCCAGTGAAAATATATGTAAATGGAATCAAAAATGAAATCAGTCCAATTGATTGCAAAAATATATCTGAAATATAACTTCCCTGAAAACCTAGTAAATTTTTTATTTTAGTATTTTCTGGAAAAATAAAATTTGGATCCTCAGGTGAATACGAAATTAGGGCGAAAAGTAATAGAATTCCAAAAATTGAGGTTATTACTCCAAAAATCTCTATTAGTCTTTTCGCTACAAAAATTAAAAAATTATTAATAAATTTATTTATGTTCATAATAAATGAATCAAATTATCACTTTGTATCATCTAATTTTTATTGTTAAAATTAAATTATCATGAAAGTATGTATTTTAGGCGAAGGCTTAACCAGTCTTACATTAGCTAAAAATTTAGCAAATTTGGGAATATCAGTAGATATTATTTTGAATAAAAAAAATATTAAAAATAAGACTAGAACAATTGGTATTTCAAAATCAAATGTAGAATTTTTGAATAAGGAAATATTCGATATAAATAAATTTTTGTGGAAAGTAAATAAGATTGAAGTTTTCACAGAAAATTTAAAAGAAAATAAAGTATTAGAATTTGAAAATAGTAAAAATTATCTTTTTGCATTATTTAAAAATGACGAAGTACTTGAATATTTATTTTTTACTTTAAAAAAAAATAAATTTGTGAAATTTAAAAAAAAATTGGAAATTAAGAATTACGAGCTTATCATTAATTGTGAAAAAAATACTCCTTTATCAAAAAAGTTTTTTTTTAATAAGGTAAAAAAAAATTATAAAAGTTTTGCTTATACAACCATAATTAAACATAAGAAATTAATTAAAAATAATGTTGCTGTTCAAATATTTACAGAAAGAGGTCCTTTGGCATTTCTACCTTTATCATCCAAAGAAACTTCAATTGTTTTTTCAGCAAGAGGTACAGGTGATGTGAATTTAAGATATTTGATTGAAAAATATGGAAAAAAATATGCTCTTACAAAAGTTGATAAAATAGAAAAATTTGAAATAAAATCAAATAATCTAAGATTTTATTATCATAAAAACATTTTAGCATTCGGTGATTTACTTCATCAGATACATCCATTGGCAGGCCAGGGTTTTAATATGACTTTAAGAGATATAAAAGTTTTGACAGAATTAATTAAGCTAAGAATTAGCAATGGATTAGACCTTAATAGCTCCGTTTGCTCTGATTTTCAAAAAAAAATAAAACATAAGAATTTTCTTTTTTCCTCAGGAGTAGATTTTATTTATGAATTTTTTAATTTTGAAAGACGATTTAAAAATCAACTTTTAAGCAATTCAATCAAATTTTTAGGAAAAAATAAAATTTTTAATAGGACTGTTAAAAAATTAGCTGATACCGGAATGACAATTTAGCTTACTGAATTGTTGTATTATTATATTGGTCAAAAGAATATGTGTTCAATATTTTAGCAATTTTAGTTTTTCTAACATCTAAACTTTGTGCTTCTAATAGTGCTTGTTTCTCTTCAAGTGTAAAAGGTGATGCCATTGCTAAAGCATTTATTGTTTCATCTAAACTTTGGTTTTCTAGTGCTTTCCAATTTACAATAAAACCTCTTTTTTCAAAAAGAGATTTCAAATCTTTAAATATCAATTCTAAATCAGAAAATTTAAGTTCTACTTTTTTTTCAATTAGATCCTCATAATAATTTTTAAAATCAACTTCACATTCACGATATTTTTTATTTGTTTTGATTTCTTTATTGATATGAAACCTTATTATTCCTTTTAACTCAATTAAATATCTTTTATCATCAGTCTCTTTAAATGCTGTTATCTTTCCCATACAGCCAACTTGATATAGTTTTGGAGTGTAGTCGTCATCTGTTTTTGAGTTTTTTGGTTGTATCATACCAATAAGCTTATTTGACTTCATGCTATCATTTATCATATCGATATACCTGGGCTCAAAAATATTTAATGGTACTGAAGTATTTGGAAAAATTATAAAATTACTTAATGGAAAAACTGGTAAGATATTAGGTAAGCTCTCTTTTTTCATTTAATTAATCTTTAAATATAATTTAACTTAAATCAATATTATCTAAATTTTGATTAGTATATTTGTCATATGCTTCAAAGTATGCTTTTTCAAGATTTTTGGTATATTTTTGGCTGTTAAATAAATTAGATATATTTTTTTGTTTTTTGATCTCATTTTGAAATAAATTCAATTTTTGATGATTTTGAGATAATTCCACAGCTAACTTTATGTAATCTTCTTTATTAGTGGTAATTAACTCTTTTAAATTAATGTTCTTAAGAAGACTCGCAGTTACTCTACTTTGAAAAGTTTTACCTTGAAGTGTTAAAATTGGTAATCCTGCTGCGAGAGCCTCAATAGACGTGGTGTGTCCTCCATATGGATAAGTATCTAAAAATAGGTCAGCTAATTGAAATCTTTCGAGATACTTTTTGTATTCAATTTTTTCAGAAAAAAAAATTCTGTCAGCATCAATCTTTCTTTGGTTAAATTCTTTTAAAATATTTTTACTTTGGATAGTATTTTTTGATATTGATAACCATAAAATAGAATTTTTTGATAATCTTAAAATTTCTGACCATATATCTATTATTTCTTCATTTATTTTTATGATATTATTGAAACAACAAAATATAAATTTTTTATTAGGAATTTGAAAATCTTTTTTTTCTAATTTATTAACAATATTTATATCTTCAAGTGAATTGGGTAAAAATGAATTAGGTAAAAAAATTATTTTTTCTAAATAATCTTTGATGTAATCATTTGGTATAACTTCTTTATCTGCAATTATATAATCATATGACTTGTCTCCCATTGTTCCAGGATAACCAAGATAATTTATTTGTATAGGTGCACATTTATTTCTAAATATTAAAGATCTTCCACCTTTTGTGTATCCATTTAAATCAATAGCAATATCAATTTTGAAATCTTTAGAAATTTTTATTACTTCGTCGTCTGATTTTAATCCACAATCAAAAAATTCATTAAAATGATCAATTAAATTTTCATCAATGTCTTTTTTATAGTTTTCCATACTTAGATTAAAACCAAATAATTCAAATTTTTCTTTATCGTGAAACTTAAATATGTTTTTGATTAGGCTAATAACTGGATGATTTTTGAAATCTGAGGAAAAATATCCAAGTCTTATTTTGTCATTTATATTTCTAAGTTCCAAAGTTTGTGGATTTTGTAAAAATTTATTACACCATTTTTGAGTAATTTTTTTTTGAAACTGAATATCATCCGTTAACAGAAGAATATAATATGGTTGTATTAGTTTATGATCATTATTGTTAATTAAATCAAATAATTTTTTTTTTAAATTTCTAAAATTTGAGTAATCTATGAACTCAAGTTTAAAATGAAGAAAACTTGATAATGCATTTATATTTTCAGAGTCTACAGTTAAGGCTTTAATGTAATATTTATTAGCATTTTCATAGTCATTTGATTTTTGATAATTTTTTGCAATATTTAATAACGATGGAAAATAATTTGACTTAATTTTCAATGCTTGCTTAAAATTATCTAAAGATTTATTGATTTCATTTTTTCTTTGGTGAATTAAACCTGCAAAATTATAAGCTTCAATATTTGTTGGATTGATTTTAATTGATTTGTTACATGTTTTTAAAGCCTCATCAACGTTATTTAATTCAAGATAAATTAAAGTAAGATTATTATAAGCTTGAATATAATCATTTTTAATTTGAGTAGCTTTTAAGAAATATTTTAGAGCTTCTTTTTTTTTTCCAACTTTATTTAAAGCTAAACCACAGTTATTATATGCTTCAGGGTAATTTTGATTGTGTTGAATTGCCTCTTTAAAATTTTTAATAGCCTCTTCAAAAGATTTTTTATTTAATAAACAATAACCTTTATTGTTATAGATAAATGATAATTTCGTATTTATTTTTATGATTTTATCAAATATCCTTATAGCTTCATCATAATTTTTTTTAAATACGTAAATATCTCCTATGGTAGATAATGCGCTAATATTATTAGGGTCTTTAACAATAATTAAATTTAAACTCTCAAGAGCCTCGTCAAATTTTTTCAATGACAAAAAATTTTTAGTATCAGATATTAATTGATTAATAGATTTGTCCATTGAACTATACCAATATTTTATACAAATGATTTATAATATCTATTTTTATTATTCTTGCTTAAATATAGTCATGATCTATAATATTTTCATATGCGGGCGTAGCTCAGTGGTAGAGCGTCTCGTTGCCAACGAGAAGGTCGAGGGTTCGAGCCCCTTTGCCCGCTCCAAAAAGTTATGAATGATTTATCTAAAAAAAAATGTATGCCATGCGAGGGTGGTATCCCCCCATTTGATGTTTCTGAAATTCATAATTATTTAAAAAAAGTTGATGGCTGGGACGTCAAACAAGATGATTTATCTCATTACTACTTAATTAAAGAATTTAAATTTGAAAATTTTTTGAACAGTCAGAATTTTGTAAATAAGGTCGGGGAAATTGCTGAAAATGAGGGGCATCATCCAGATATTTGGTTTGGTTGGGGCTATGCCAAAATTAAGATTTTTACTCATGCTATACAAGGTTTAGCAGAAAGTGATTTTATCTTAGCAGCTAAAATTGATAAAATTCTTTAACTCTAAAATTTTTGAAGCAAAATTTTTTCTGTTTAGATAATTATAGTGACAAAGTATTTTTGAAATATACCTGTATTTTTTTTTATTTTTTGATACACATTTCTGAATATAACGACCATCACAATCATCTCCATTTTTTAAAGTTTTAAACTTTATATTTTTGATTAAAGAAAAATCAGATAAAAATTGTGCAGTATCAATTTTGCCTGGTAAAGGTTTATTTCCTCTAATAACTTTAACAAATTGAAATTTTTTGTTTAAATACATTTTACACATTTTATCTTGATCAAAAGTATAGATTTTTTTATATTCGAGTTTATTGACAAATTTTTGAAAGTCTTTATGTAAAATATTGTCATCATCTAAAAAGTATATAAAAAAATTTAAGTCTTTTTTTTTTCTTAAATAATCAATAGCAAAATTTCTTTGTGAATTCCCGTGTTTACTTTTTTCATCAAAAAAAGCAAATTCCTTAATTTTATTATGTGAGAAAATTTTTTTTTCAATTTTTTTTGCATCGTAAACAATTATCCACTCAATATTGTCATTGAAATTTATACTTTTGAAAACAACTTTAAGATTTTTTTTTCTAGAACAGGGTGTAATTATAAAAAGTTTTTTTTTCATTTTAATGTTTAAAATGACGTGTATTAGAGAAAACTAATATTGTATTTGTATCATTAGCAAATTTAATTATATCTTTATCTCTTATTGATCCTTTAGGTTGAATAATTGCTGATACACCCGATTGGACTAACTTTTCAATTCCATCCACAAATGGAAAAAAAGCATCTGAGGCCGCAATAATATCACCTTTGTTCTTGCCGAATTTATTCATTTTATTTATAGCTATCTGACAGCTGTCTAGTCGACTTGGCTGACCCGATCCAATACCTATTGTTGATTTGTTATTTACTAAAACTATCGCATTTGATTTTACAAATTTACAAACATTGAAACCAAATAATAAGTTTTCTAATTGAGATTTGGTTGGTTTTTTCTTCGAAACAATTTTAAAATCTTTTTTTGTAAAGTTTTTTTGATCCTGAGATTGATACAAAATTACATTATTCATCGAGTTAAATTTGAAGTCTTCAGTTAATTCAAAATTTGTTGCATCGATCAATCTTAAATTTTTTTTTGATTTAAGAACTTTCAATGCTTTTTTTTCAAAACCATTTCCAATTATTACCTCCAAAAAAATATTTTTAAGTTCTTTAGCTAATTTCAGATTTATCTTAAAATTACATGATACAATACCACCAAAAGCACTAATTGGATCACATGATAATGCACTTTTATAACTATCTAAATTATCTTTTTTAATTGAAACACCACATGGATTTGCATGTTTTACAATTACAGTACCAATATTTTTTGGAAGTGATTTGGAAATTGATAAAGCTGAAAAAATATCATTAAAGTTATTATAACTTAATTCTTTTCCATTAAGTTTTTTTAAACCCAATTCTCCACTCATAGTGTAAATTGAGCTTTCTTGATGTGGATTCTCACCATATCTTAATTTTTCAAAAAGATTTCCAATTATGATCTTTTTTTGAGGAAAATTTACATTTGATGATTTATTTAAATATTTGGATATCACTGAGTCATAATAAGCGGTTTCTAAAAAGGCATTTTGGGACATCTTTTTTCTAAATTTAAGTGAAGTTGATCCCTTATTTTTTTTTAATTCATTAATAAGATCATCATAATAGTCACTTGAAGTTATTACTGTTACATCATTATAATTCTTAGCTGCAGCTCGAACCATTGTTGGGCCGCCTATATCTATATTTTCTATTATCTCGCTGTGTTTTTTTGTTTTTTTTAAAGTTTTTTCGAATGGATAAAAATTAACTATGACTAAATCTATATTTTCAAAATGATTTCTTTTTAAATCATTTTGATGAACTTTATTATTTCTTTTGTTTAATATTCCAGCATGAATTTTCGGGTGTAGAGTTTTTACTCTACCTCCAAGTATTTCATTAAATCCAGTAAAATTCGATACTTCAACACATTTAAATTTCAGGTTTTTAATTTTTTCAAAAGTTCCTCCCGAGCTTATAATTTTTATTTTGTTCTTTTGTAGTACTTTTAATAATGGTATTAAATTTTTTTTATCAGAAACTGAGATTAAAGCAGATCTAATTTTTTTCATTATATTTTTGAAATCTCCCAATTTATACTTTCTATTTGATGATTGGTAACCCCAGTTATAAAAATATTTTGGTTTTCAATATAAGAATTTTTATTACCGAAATACAAGCCATTATCAATATTAATATCATAGTTTTCACATGTAAATTTCCATCCCTCATCGGCCAATTCAATTAAAATTGTTTTATTGTTTTGTGTTTTCATCAATTTAATATTCGGTTCTACATGAAATCTGATATCAAATTTATAATTATATTTTTTTTTTTTAATTATTTTATCTTTTCCTATAAATTTCATTTCTTCTGGATAAAATTCAATTTGTCTTTCATGTAATGATCCATAATTTTTAATGTAGCCATCGTGTACAGCATTAATCTTCCAATAATTCTTTTCAAAAATAGTTTCTTTTTTTATTACTTTTAAACCTCTATCTATTAAAGAAAACCTATTTATACTACCTGATGAGTGATCATCGATAGTTAAAGTGCTTTGTGATGCCGTTGATTTTGAAATTCGGTTTAGTTTTTTATTAATATCATTATAGTAACCACAATTACTAATCAATTTTCTGCCCTTTCTAATGATTTCAAATGATAAAGCTCCTAATTGATAATCTTGAGTGTATTTTGTACTTGGAGTTGAACCAACATCCATTGTTAAAAGGGTGTTTTTATCTTTTAAAATAACGTATCCACCATAGTCATGATTATCATTTTTAAATTTATAACCCAATCGTTTCAAATAATTATCAAAATCGACGTTATTAGAGTTTGTATTTCCATTAAATAATAGATCTAAATTAACATTTTGCCATATGAAAGCATATGCTTGACCAAGATAAAAAATAGTTTCATCAACATGTTCTGGAATTTGATTTTGAGACTCTTTAAACCATTCTCTTATAAGTATGAAATATTTTAAATAAAATATTAATTGTTTTGTATTTCTAGATTTCGGAAAACCAGAATTATTTAAAGATATTTTAGAAATTCTTTTTAGACTTTCTAATCCGAAGTTTAAATAAGTTTTTCCATTTTTATAACAAAGTCCAACAAGAATAATTGCAGCACTTCCTATAATTTTATTTTCGATCTGTTTTGTTTTGTCTATTTCGTTCATTAAATGATTTGTCTGTTTTTGAATAATTCTATTAAATTTTAATTTATAGTTTTCATTACCTTTATCAAAAGTAAGACTATGACATGATAACCATGAAATTATTCTTTTTGCTGTAAGATCAAAATTCCAACTTTTTGAATTAAATTTAGAGTTAATTTGTATCCATTTTGAAATTAGAGATTGAATTGTATCTTTCTCTGATTTTAAATCTAAACTTAAAAACCAGTTGAAACTATTGAATTTATCAAATTCTTTCTTATCTAAATTATTTTGGTCAAGATTAGAAATGGATAAGTTATCAATTTTGAATCTTTTTTTTTGATATTTAATTAGCGATGTTAGCAAATAAGGACTCGGTTTATAAAAAAAATCATTACTGATTTCTTTAGAAATTTTTTTGTCATAAATATTTGAGTTTAAATATAATTTCCTTAAATTATTTGAAATATTTGAAAAAAACTGATTTATATAAACCATTATGTTATATAGATTTTAATAACTCAATATTTTTTTTTATATCTCCATTATTGCTTTTAAAAATTGTTGTGCCTGATACAAGAATATTTACTCCTGCTTCTATAGCTGTTTTTGAATTTTCAAAATTTATTCCACCATCAATCTCAATATCAAAATTGAGTTTCTTTTCATCTCTAATTTTTTTTAACTTTTTTACTTTATCTAAAACTTCAGGCATAAATTTTTGACCTCCAAAACCTGGGTTTACACTCATTATTAATACTAAATCAATTTTGCTTAAGTGCTTTAAAATTGTATCAATTTTGGTTTCAGGATTTAAAGAAACACCAACCTTTTTTTTTAATTCTTTTATCTTTAAAATAGATGCGCTTAAATCGTCTGTTGCTTCAGGGTGTATAGTAATGATATCTGCACCTGAGTCTGAGTAAGCCTCTATGTATTTATGCACTGGTGAAATCATTAAATGAACATCAAAAATCAATGAAGTATATTTTTTTAAAGCTTTAATTACAGGAGGCCCAATAGTAAGATTTGGAACAAAATGACCATCCATTACATCCACATGGATCATGTCTGCACCAGCTTTTTCTAATTTTCGTATTTCTTCACCTAAGTTGCTAAAATCAGCAGATAAAATTGAAGGTGAAATTTGTATTTTTTTCATTGATAACTAAATTTACTAGTATCAATTTTAAAATTTAATTGAATTAAAAAATTGATAAATTTGTCTTGAAATTTCGCTTTCCAATGGAAAAGATAACATTCCCATCACAGAATATCCTAAAACCCAAGGCATTAGATAAAATCTTATCATGAAAAAAAACCAAGCCACATATAAGGGAACTAAAGGACCAATTATAAATGAAGGAGTTATTGGTTTAAACAAAACAATTAAAGGATTTGTAAATTTAACAAATACCTTCATGAAAAAAAATTGTGAGTCTTCTCTTTGAAATATATTCATTGCTACTCTTCCAATTAAAGTCCACATGATTACACCCAATATATAATCAATTATATAAACTAGAGGATGAAAGTTAGCTGACATTAAAAAAAATACTTGAAAACTGAATTATAAAAGGGGCGAAATTAATCGCCCCTTTAGAAGATTTATTTAGTGTTGTTTACCAAGGATCGATTTACCAGATGGTACTCGAACCTCATCAACCATTTTTTGCGTTGCAGCATTAGGCTCTGCAGTAATTAAACTTACTACTACCATAGCTACTAAGCTGACAGCTGAACCAAAGATACCAAACGTTAACTGTGTAATACCTAAGAATCCACTTCCGCCGTTTCTTACCCAAATTAGGTAACCAGCACCAGAAATTAATCCTAAAGCCATACCAGCTATAGCACCTTCTCTGTTAGCTCTCTTCCACCATACACCTAGTACAAGTGGGAAGAACAATCCAGACATCGCAAAGTCAAAAGCCCAGATTACCGAACCTAAGATACCTTGGATCTCCATTGCTGCAATAGTTGCTCCAGCAAAACCAATTACTACAAGTAATACCCTTGCAACAACTAGTCGTTTTGCAGTTTCTGCTTTTGGATCAATGATCTTGTAGTACAAGTCATGAGATAAAGCATTTGCAATCGCTAGAATCAAACCATCAGCTGTAGACATGGCAGCAGCCATACCTCCAGCAGCAACTAGACCTGAGATTACATATGGTAATCCAGCTATTTCTGGAGTTGCTAACACAACGGCTTTACCACCCATGAAAAACTCGTTTAATTCAAGAGTTCCATTTCCGTTAAAGTCGCTTACAAACATTAAGTTTGCTTGGTTCCAGTTTTGATACCAATCTATCGATTGAACTTCTGCAATTGATTTACCGATAATACCAGTTGGTAATGACGGATCAATCAATGACAATTTAGACAGCGTAGCTAACATTGGAGCAGAAGAATAAAGTAGGAAGATAAAGAATAATGACCAACCTACTGATTTTCTAGCTGCTTTTACACTTGGAGTAGTGAAATATCTCATCATCACGTGCGGTAATGAAGCTGTTCCCATCATCATCGCTAGTGCTAATGAAATAAATGCCCAAGGTGTAGCATTAACCGCTGAGTGAGCTTTAGTTATTCCAGCTAAGCCTTTAGGTACTTCCTTTAGATTTTCAGCTGAGTTTTTTACAAAACCAAACTGAGCTTCTAATTCAGCAATCCTAGAAACTTCATCAGCTAACATAAAGTGTGGGAAGAAACCCGCACCCATTTTGTTACTGATCCAGAATACTGGAAGTAAATAAGCTATAATTAGTACAATGTACTGTGCTACTTGTGTCCAAGTTACTCCTCTCATTCCACCTAACATTGAACATAATAAGATACTTATTAGTCCAACATAAACTGCGTATTGGAATGGAATATCAAGAGCAACAGATGCAATAGTACCTGTAGCGTTAATTTGTGCAGTCACATAAGTAAATGAAGCAACAGTTAAAACTATTACTGCAAGTAACCTTGCTAAATTACCACCGTATCTTGTACCAATGAAATCTGGAACTGTGTAACAGCCAAACTTTCTTAGGTATGGTGCTAATAAAGACGCAACTAACACATATCCACCAGTCCAACCAACAAGTAGTGCCATATAGCCGTAACCTTTGAAGTAGATACCACCCGCCATGGCAACGAACGATGCACCAGACATCCAGTCTGCTGCAGTCGCCATTCCATTGAACACGGTAGGCACTTGTCTTCCAGCTACGTAATACGCATCTGCTTGAGCTGTACGTGATAGATATCCAATTATCGCGTAGATGGCTACTGTAAATGCTACGAAACAAATTCCGATAGCTTTAGCTGACATACCCATCTGCTCAGCAATTGCCATAATGATTATGAAAGCTAAAAATCCACCTGTATAGATTCCATAAACTTTAGGCAAATTGTCTATAAAATTACCTTTTATCATTAGTCGTCTCCTCTTTCACTGAAGCCGAACTCTTCATCAATTTTTTCTTGTCTATTCGCAAACCAGAAAATTAAGATTACGAAAATTCCAAGAGAACCTTGACAAGTGAACCAGTAAGTTAACGGGTATCCAAATGGACCTGTTACTTCGTTCATCTCTGCTCCGAAAAGGAAGATGCCAATTGAGAATACAAACCAGATTGCTAACGTTACCATTAACAATCCCCTGGTTTTTTCCCAGTGTTGTGCTTGTTTTGACATTTATACCTCTCTCTTTTTAGTTATAACTGGCCAAAACCATAACCATTATGAAAGAGATTTAAAGTGTTAAAATTGTTCATATTAGGGGGGTTTTTGAGGTATAAATACTAGAAATTGAGGGTTTTTATGGGAAAATACAAACTTACCTGGAAAGATTTAACTTGGAGAGATTTTAAGATCTACCTTTTTGCACTTTTCAAGGCTTTTGTCCCAAAATCAAAAATTAAAGATCTGAACGCCCTTGAAAATTTTATCCAAACAAAATCTGCCTGGGTTACGCAGGTGACATTATATGGATATTTAAAGACCAGAATGGGAACTAGGTATGTTCTTCATTTTGAAAATGATGAATTTATGGCTTCAGTCAACTTAGCCAAATGGAATATTTATGCAATGGCATTACAAGACCTTACCTTTTTTACTTTTTCATATTTAAAAACAAATTTTAATTACAATGGGATAGAAAAGGCTAAAGAAATTTTTTTGAACATTCTAGATGATGAAATCTCTAATAAAATGCCAAATGATATAATTGAGGAAGCAAAAAAAAATTTTGAAGAAAGACTAAAAGATATTAATTGGGACACTTATCATGGTGACTTACCATTTAATCCAAGTGCGCTATCACTGTATAAATGGGCCCCAATAGCTGAGGAATTAAAAGTATTAGATCGAAAAATAGTTCTAAACTCAGTTATTTTGAAATGGGATATTGTTAAAAAAGAATTTAAAGAGAGAATTAATCTTTAGGTATTTTTTCTATTATCAACTAAACTATCTACCACACTTGGATCTGCTAAAGTGGTGGTATCACCTAATTGACCGTGTTCATTAGCAGCAATCTTTCTTAAAATCCTCCTCATAATTTTTCCAGATCTTGTTTTAGGAAGTCCTGGTGTAAAATGTATTAGATCAGGAGTAGCCAAAGGTCCAATTTGTTTTCTAACCCAAAGTTTTAATTCTCTTTCAAGATCTCCAGTTTCAGACTCGCCTGCGTTAAGAGTTACATAACAATATAATCCATTTCCTTTTATATCATGTGGATATCCAACAACAGCTGCTTCAGCAACTTTAGGATGAGCAACGAATGCACTTTCTATCTCTGCAGTACCAAGGTTATGTCCTGATACAATTATTACATCGTCGACTCTACCTGTAATCCAATAGTAACCATCTTTATCTCGTCTACATCCATCACCTGTAAAATATTTACCATCAAATTGAGAAAAATAAGTATCTATAAATCTTTGATGGTCTCCATAGACTGTTCTCATCTGACCTGGCCAAGATTGAGCTATGCATAATCTACCTTCTCCTTGCCCTTTTATTTCTTTTCCATCTTTGTCTACCAAGACCGGTTTAATACCATAAAAAGGCTTAGTAGCAGAACCTGGTTTTAAAGGAATAGCACCAGTTTGTGGTGCAATTAAAATTCCACCAGTTTCAGTTTGCCACCATGTATCAACAATTGGACATTTTGAATTCCCAACTGTATTAAAATACCACATCCAGGCCTCAGGATTTATTGGCTCTCCAACAGTGCCTAACAATTTTAAAGATTTTCTTGATGTTTTATTTACTGGCTGATCACCTTCTCGCATTAGTGCTCTGATTGCTGTTGGTGCTGTGTAGAAAGTATTCACTTTATATTTATCAACAATCTGCCACCATCTTGAACTGTCAGGATAATTTGGAACACCCTCAAACATAATAGTGGTAGCTCCGTTTGATAATGGTCCATAAATAATATAGCTGTGTCCAGTAACCCAACCAATATCAGCAGTGCACCAATATATATCCTTTGGTTTATAATTAAAGATATACTGATGAGTCATTGATGCATAGACCATGTAACCACCCGTAGTATGCAAAACTCCTTTTGGCTTTCCTGTTGATCCAGAAGTGTACAAGATGAATAAAGGATCTTCCGCATTCATCTCTTCTGGCTCGCAAATGTTTGAAACATCTTTGATTAATTCATGATACCAAACATCTCTATCATTATCCCAATAAACATAATTTCCAGTTCTTTTAACAACAATACATTTCTTCACATTTGGACAATTGGTAAGAGCTTCGTCAGTTGTAGCTTTTAAAGGAATGGTTTTTCCTCCTCTTACACCCTCATCCGCAGTTATTATATATTCAGACTCGCAATCATTTACCCTACCGGCTATAGACTCTGCAGAAAAACCTCCAAAGATAATTGAATGGATTGCACCAATTCTTGCACAAGCCAACATTAATACTGCTAACTCTGGGATCATAGTTAAATATATTGTAACTCTGTCACCTTTCTTGATACCTAATTTTTTTAATCCGTTAGCTGCTTTTG
The DNA here is from genome assembly GCA_902565935.1 of uncultured Pelagibacteraceae bacterium. Lineage (GTDB taxonomy): Bacteria > Pseudomonadota > Alphaproteobacteria > Pelagibacterales > Pelagibacteraceae > Pelagibacter. The sequence goes on along the minus strand of CACFGT010000015.1, from coordinate 9,440 downwards.
AAACTTTTTGATGTAGTTGTTTGTAAGAAATCTTTTGAGAGTCCTTAGGGTCATCCCCAACCCAAATAATTGCGGTTTTGTCTTTTTTATCTTTTAGATGCCTATCAACACAATTAGCAGACGCATTTAATGTTCCATCTTCATACCATTTAATTCTCACTTCTTCTTTGCTATACTTTACATCCTTAATTTTTTTGTAAGGTTTTATCCAGGTAATTCTCTTTCCTTCTTTTTTCCAAAATGTATTATTATTTTTAATAGATTCACTATATTTAGCTTGATATTGAGATTTATTTACAAGACTATTTTTTAACCAGTCGGGCCTTGTCTTAAAAATAGTTTCTTGTGTAGAGTTATCATTTTTAACTTTAGATGTTTTATTTTTTGATACTTTCTTTCTTGTAAGAACTTTTTTTCTTTTCGAAACTCTTTTTTTTGATGTACCTTTTTTCCTTTTAATTTTGGACAATTTCTTTTTTGTTTTAGGTTTTTTCTTTTTTTTAGGCATATTTAATTCTCAAAGTTTACTCATGTTATTTAAAATTTTCCAGCTTTTAGAGTCAATTGGCATTACTGAAAGTCGACTTTGTTTAATTAAAGATAAATGGCTTAATTCCTTGTTTTTTTTTATGTTTTCTAAGGTAATTGGTTTGTTTAATTTTTTCACATATTTCACTGTGACAGCTACAAACCGACCAGATTGGTCAGTTTTATCCAAGTAAGCCTCTCGAATAACCTCCACTATGCCAACAATTTCTTTTCCAATATTTGAATGGTAAAAAAAACACTGATCTCCTTTCTTCATTGATTTTAAATTTTTTGCAGCTTGGTAATTTCTTACGCCATCCCAAGGTGCACCCTTATCACCTGCTCTCTTTTGTTGTTCAATTGACCAAACATCTGGTTCAGATTTTAATAACCAATAAGATTTTTTCATTAATTATAATTTTACTCCTGCCCCTTTAAGAAAAATTGCATTTTCATCTAGAGGCCATCTTGGAATTGCTGGATGACTTAGTTCACTAAACTCGCCCTTTTTAAATTTTTCTAATCCAACCATGGCTATCATTGCTGCATTATCACCACATAATTCTTGCTTAGGAAATATTGGTGTAATAGCATTTTCCTTGCATAGATTGATTAACATTTTTCTTATATTTGAATTTGCGGCAACACCTCCGGCTACAACAAATTTATCAGCTTTAATCTTATTTACTTTTTCAAATTCTTTAAAAGCAATTTGAGTTTTTTTATAAAGTATTTCCTCAATTGTTTTTTGAAAAGATGCTGCAAGATCATACTTATCTTGGGTTGATTTTAAATCTTTTGAAATTCTAAGCACTGCTGTTTTTAAACCTGCGAACGACAGATTACATCCACCTTTGTTAAATATTGGTTTTGGCAGTTCAAATTTTCTGGGATTTCCTTTAGAAGCAAGAATTTCAACTTGCGGGCCTCCGGGGAACTCTATACCTAAAATTTTTGCTGTTTTGTCAAATGCTTCACCTAAAGCATCATCTATTGTCGTGCCGAGTCTTTTATACTTTCCTAATCCTTCAACACTTAAATATTGAGAGTGCCCACCTGATATTAACAAAAGAAGATACGGATAATCTAGTTTACAATTAAGTTTTGGACTTAGAGCATGACCCTCTAAATGATTTACAGCTATAAAAGGTTTGTTAAGTGATATTGCTAAAGCTTTACCAAAACCGAGTCCCACTGAAAGACAAACAATTAATCCAGGTCCAGCGGTAGATGCTATTGCATCTAAATTTTCAATTTGAATACCACTATCTTTTATTGCTTTTTCAACTATCAAATCAATTTTTTCAATATGTGATCGAGCTGCTAATTCAGGCACTACTCCTCCAAATTCTTTATGTATGTCAATCTGACTTGATATGATATTAGATAGAATAATCGGAATATTTTGCTCATTTTGAGTAATAACTGATGCAGCAGTTTCATCGCAGCTAGACTCAATTCCAAGAATTAAAGGCTTTTTGATCATTCAAATAGTTTTTTTTAAATAGTACAATCTTTATACAAGAAACATAAATTTTTAATGAAAAAAAAAATAATTATTGGCTCAAGGGGAAGTAAATTAGCTTTAATTTATGCAAAAAAAGCTAAAGAAGAATTGTTAAAATATTTAAATGATTACAACGATGAACAAATCATAATAAAAGAAATTGTTACAACGGGTGATGAAGTTAAAGATAAAAGATTATCTGACTTGGGTGGAAAAGGATTATTTTCAAAAAATATAGAAAATGAATTAATTGAAAAAAAAATTGATATTGCCATACATGCTTTAAAAGATATGCCAGCTATAGAAACAAAAGGATTAATAACTAATTGTTTTTTAGAGAGAAATGATCCTAGAGAGATTTTAATTAGTTCTCAAAATAAAAAATTGAGTGAACTAGATAAAAATTCAATTATTGGAACCTCATCATTAAGAAGAGAATTTCAGTTAAAAAAATTAAGAAAAGATCTTAACACTAAATTAATTAGAGGTAACGTCGATACTCGTATCAACAAATTAAATGAAGGAGAATATGATGCGATATTACTTGCTAGTGCAGGAATAAAATCTTTAGATTTAGAAAATAAAATAACTCAATTTTTTTCAACTTCAGAGATAATTCCTAGTGCTGGTCAAGGAATAATAGCCTTGCAATGTAGAAAAAGTGATAATGACATGATCGAATTATTAAAAAAAATTAATCATAAGCATACTCATTTTTGTGCTTTAGCTGAAAGGAATGTTTTGAAAATTTTAGAGGGAGATTGTGAAACAGCAGTCGGTGTTCATGCTAAAATCAATTATAATGAAATAGAGTTAGATGCTGAACTTTTTTCATTAGATGGTACAAAAAGATATAATGAAAAAAAAATTGGTACACTTGAGTCTGCTGAGAAATTAGGACAGGAAGTTGGAATAAATTTAAAAAAAAAATCTGGTAATTTATATAAAAAATAACATGCATATTTTATTAACGAGACCTTTAGAAGATTGTTCTGAAATGATTTTAAAATTAAAGAATTTAGGTCATCAAATTTCACATTTACCACTTTTAAAGATAGAGGCTGTTCAGTATGAAAAAATTAATTTGACTGATTTTAATGCAATGATTTTTACTAGTGCTAATGCTATTAAGTATCTTAATTCAAAAGATTTCGATAAAGATATTCCTTGTTTTTGCGTAGGTAACGCAACAGAGAAAAAAGCAAGAAGTGCAGGATTTCAAAATGTTTTTACAGCAGATGGAAATGTTTCTAATTTAAAAGAAATAATTTTTCAGAATTTTAACTCATCAGATGGGAAGATTCTTTATATTAGTGGAGAACTTCTATCTAGCGACTTGGATAATCAATTGATTAAAGAGGGCTATAACTTAAAAAGAATTGTTAATTACAAAACTATCCACAATGAAACATTTGATGAAAAATTTGTTGAAAAATTAAAATTACAGATTCCAGATATAGTTTACGTTTACTCTCAAAATTCAGCAGCAAGTTTTTTGAATTTTATAAAGAATTATCAATCAGAGAGCTTATGGATGAATACGAATTTAATGTGTATTGGTGAAAAAACATCATCTATATTAAACGAGATTAAATGGAAAAAAATATTTCTTTTTAATCCTGGTGAAGAGGAGTTTTTGTTATATAAAATTTAATTATGGAAATGTTAAAAAATTTTTCAGAAACATTTTTGTCGGTATGGAATAAAGGTATTCTAGGTGTAGATATTTTTCAAATATTAATTGGTATAGGAATTTTTTTAATATTTCTTATTTTTAGGGGTTTGATAAGTAAATTAATAATCAAAAAATTAGAGGTAATTTCAAAAAGAACTACAAATAAATTAGATGACACATTTGTAAGTTCACTTGTAGGTCCTGCAAGGTTTATTCCAATTGTTTTAGGTTTTTTTATTGCAAGTTATTATATGACATTCTCGACTGAAGGAAGAGAAATAGTTGATACAATAAATAGAACTTTAATTACAATTTTAATTTTTTGGGTCATTCACCAAATTATAGAACCAGTCTCTTATATTTTAAGTGGTCTCGATAAGCTTTTAACTAGAGAACTAATTGGGTGGATCATAAAATCATTAAAAATACTTATATTTATTTTAGGTTTAGCTGCAGTTTTAGAATTATGGGGAATAAAAATTGGGCCAATAATTGCAGGACTAGGTTTATTTGGTGTCGCCGTAGCACTAGGTGCTCAAGATTTATTTAAAAATTTAATTTCAGGAATTTTAGTTCTTGTTGAAAAAAGATTTAAAATTGGTGATTGGATTTTAGTTGAAGGAATAATAGAGGGTATTGTTGAAAAAATTGGTTTTAGATCAACCACAATAAGAAAATTTGATAAATCTTTGGCTATTATTCCAAATTTTCAGTTTGCTGAAAATGCGGTTATTAATGTTAGTGAAACTTCTAATTGGTTAATTAGCTGGATAATAACTCTTCAATACGATACCACAGTTGATCAATTAAAAATCATAAGAGATCAAATAGAAAATCATGTAAATAAAAGTGAAGATTTCAATACAAGTATTGGGGTTGCTGTAAGGGTTGATAAATTTTCAGATAGTTCGATAGATATGTACGTAAGATGTTTTACAAAAACAGATAGTTGGAACGAATGGTTGGCAGTAAAAGAGCGTTTAGCTATAGCAATTAAACAGATAGTCGAAAACAATAAGGCCTCGTTTGCTTTTCCAAGTCAATCTATTTATGTAGAAAAAAAATGATTGCCATCTTTTATTTGGTTTTACAATTATTAAAACTTTATTCTTATGTCGTTATTGCAAATGTTATTATAAGTTGGTTGATTGCTTTTAATATTTTGAATACTCAAAATAGATTTGTGTATGTAATTTTAGATTTTACTTATAGACTTACGGAGCCTTTTTTAAACAGAATAAGAAGATTTCTTCCCAATTTAGGTGCTTTAGATATATCACCAATAATTTTACTTCTATTGATTTGGTTCATAGAAATGTGTATGAAGCTTTACATTGCACCAATGATATTTTAAAAATTTATGATTTTAATTGATGGAAAAAAAGAGGCCGCACTTCTAAGAGAAGAACTTAAAAAAGAAGTCTCAAGCTTAAAAACAAAATATAATAAAGTTCCTGGGTTAACTGTGATTTTAGTTGGTGATTTAACTCCGAGTCAAATTTATGTTCGAAACAAAGAAAAATCAGCAAATGAAGTCGGTCTTAAATCAGAGGTTATAAAATATCCTGATAATGTGGAGGAAAAAATTGTTTTAGATAAAATTAAAGAATTAAATAAAGATATTTCAGTCTCAGGTATTTTGGTACAATTGCCACTTCCAAAACATATCGATAAACAAAAAGTTATTGAGACCATTGATCCTTCTAAAGATGTAGATGGTTTTCATCCTATGAATGTAGGGAATCTTTCATCAGGGTATGAAAGTTCAGTTCCATGCACGCCATTAGGATGTTATCTTTTAATAAAGAAAATAGAGCCAAATTTAAGTGGAAAGAAAGCTGTAGTAGTTGGTAGATCTAATCTAAATGGTAAACCAATGACACAACTTTTATTGAAAGAAAATTGTACAGTTACAATTACTCATTCAAGAACTAAGGATTTGAAAGCAGAATGTTTAGAGGCCGATATAATTATTGCAGCAGTTGGTATACCAGAACTGGTTAAAGGAGATTGGGTAAAAAAGGATACAATTGTAATCGATGTGGGTATTAATAAAACAGACAAAGGAATAGTAGGTGATGTTGCATTTGAAGAGGTTTCAAAAAATGCAAAAGCTTTAACCCCTGTTCCTGGTGGTGTGGGACCAATGACTATTGCGTGTTTGCTTAAAAATACGATTGACTGTTTCAAAAGATCGCAAATTTAATATTTAATCCATTTAACAATCTTTGATAAGTTAGGTTATGAAAAAACCTAAGTATCCTTATAGAATAGCAATCCTTATGGCTATACTTACAATTCCTCCAATTGGGGCAACGCAATTAGGTTGGTATTTTTATGATCAACAAACTGGATTCGATTATGGTATGATCGTAGGAACATTTTCAGTCATATTTGCTGCATGGTTAATGTATGAAAAAAAATGGAGAGAGGAAGATGAAGATTAATTAATGGAAAAAATTATTTTTTTTGGTTTAGTAATCCCGATTCTTGGATTTGTATTATATTTAGGAGCCACAGCCATTATGAAGGGCTTTAGTGCTAAAAGTGCAAATAAATCAAATGAAAATATAGAAAATGAAAATGGTAGTGAACTTCCAAGCGATGAAAATAAACTTAGTGATGAAATTGAAAAATTAAATCAACTTTTAAAAGATGGAGTTTTAACTCAAGAGGAATTTGAAAAAGCAAAAAAAAAACTACTAGATAATTAATTGTAATTCAGTAATTTTTTCAATGATCCAAACTCACCTATTTTATAAACAATTACGTCTTCATTTTTAAAACCATATTTTTCTGCACCAGCTTTAAACCTTTTTGGAGGTTCCATAATTGGCTCTAGAGAGAGGACGAAAGTTCCCCAATGCATTCCAATCACTTTTTTACTTTTTAGGTTTTTAGCAATTTCCAAAGCTTCTTCAGGGTTGGTGTGATAAACTGATTTATCTTTGTAAGGCATTATTGGATAAAAATTATAGGCTCCAATATTTATAAACGTAAGATCAATTGGACCATAATTATTACCTATATCTTTATAAATATTTCCAATTCCGGTGTCACATGTGAATAAAATTTTTTTTCCATTATATTCAATCAAAAAATTTCCCCACAATGATTTGTTTGTATCTGTTAAACTTCTTTTAGACCAGTGAACAGCAGGTAAGAATGTAACTTTTAAATTATCATTAATTTCAATCTCATCATACCAATCCATTTCATTAACATCTTTATATCTTTTAAAATATTTACTTAGTTTAAGAGGGAGCAAAACTTTTGCATTTTTATATGGAAACTTTCTAATAGTAGACATGTCTTGATGATCATAATGATTATGTGTTAGTAAAAATAAATCTATTTTTGGAATTTCTTTAAGTTTTAAAGCTGGTTCGGTAAATCTATCTGGTCCAAAGATTAATGGACCTGCATTCTTTGAAAATACGGGATCAGTAATTATTGTAGTTTCTCCAAGCTTTATTAGAAAAGTAGCATGACCTATCCAAGCTATATAATCATCATCCTGATATTTTTTTAAATCTGATAAAACCTTTTCTCTTTCTACAACGTGCTCTTTAGGCACTGTCATATCAAGCTTCTTTTTCTCCTGATTAAATATTTTATAAGACCACTTAATATTTGGATCTCTTTTTGGAGAACCTTCTGGATTTCTAAAAGTTCCATCTGGCAAATGATGATAGGGCTTTTCCATTGCAATACTTAAACAATTATAAAAAAAAATTCCAATTAAAATTAATGAAATATGTATTAATTTTTTTCCATCGACCACAAACTATCTCCTGCTAAAAAATAAATTTTTCCATTATTTGGATCAACTTGTATATCCCTTATTCTTCCAATTTTACCTTTAAAAATTATATCTTCCTTAACATTTGATAAGTCATTGAATACTAATTTTCTCAGAGATTGATCTTTAAGAGAAGTAATTAAAGCATGTCCATTCCATTCGTTGAATTCTTCACCTTTATAAATAGTTATCGCACTTGTTGCTATTGAGGGTACCCAATAGTGTATCGCTTTTGTAAAGCCTGGTTTCCACTTTGGGCCAATAGGGATGCCTGAATAATTAGTTCCTCCCCATCCTAAAATTTTCCATCCATAGTTCTCTCCTTTTTTTGCTTCACCAAACCAATCCCCACCTCTTGCCCCATGGTTACTTAAATAAATTTTATTATCAAAGGGCGATAATGTAAGGCCTTGTGGATTTCTGACTCCAATTTGATAAATTTCTGGAAGCCAATCTGATTTACCCTGAAATTTTGGATTATCTTTTGGAATAGTACCATCAATATTTATTCTGATTATACTACCAGGATGTTGAGTTGGATCTTGTGCTATCATCCCTTGCCCTCTTTCACCAGCTGATGCAAAAAGAAAATTATCTTTTATAGCTAGACGAGATCCGAAATGATAACCAGAGTCGATTGGTGGGTTTGCTTGAAAAATATTTTTAAATATTAAATTATTTTTGTTAAATTCACCTTTAGCTATTGATGTACTTGTTTTACCATCTCCTCTATTTTCTGTGTAAGAAATATAAACATAATCATCCTTAAAAAGAATATCTAATAATCCACCTTGACCGTGCTCCAGATAATTAAGATTATGTTTAATTTCTAAAACTTTTTTGGAATTAAAATTAACCAACTTTATTTTCCCACTCTTTTCAGTGATTAATAATTCATTATTGTTGATAAATGTAGAACTCCACGGATCATTTAAATCTACAATTTTTTTAAAATTAAAATTTCCTGCAAAAGAGACCTTAATAGAAATTAAAAAGAGGATTACTGAAATAAAAAATTTTTTCACTTCAAGATAGTTTTGACCTACCACCGTCAACAGCAATAATTTGACCTGTAACCCAAGAGCTGTCATCAGTAATTAGAAATTTTGCAAGTGAAGCTGAGTCTTTTCCTTCGCCCAATCTTTTTAATGGGTGAGCTTTTGCTATTCCATCTGCTAATGCTTTGTTTTTCAGCATTGGTTCCGCAATCTTCGAATTAGTTAAGCTTGGTGCAATACAATTAACTCTGATGTTTGGTGCAAATTCAGCTGCTAGGGAAACTGTTAAACCTTCAACTGCAGCTTTAGCAGAAGCAATTATTGCATGATTTGTAAATCCTCTTTGTGCTGCAACCGTAGAGAATAAAACAACAGATCCTTTATTTTTTTTTAAACTTTCTTGATAACCCTTAATAACTTCCACAGCAGAATAAAGATTTAGTTTCATACATTTATTAAAATCTTGCTCATTAACCATTCTCAAAGGTTTTAAATCTATTGAGCCAACACAGTAAGCAACACCTTTAATATCTGAAATGTCATTTTTTACCTTTTCTATAAATCTATCTTCTAAAACATCAGCAATGGTAAAAGCACAACCAAGCTTTTCTGAAATACTTTTTGTTTCATTTTGATTTCTTCCAACTAAATGAACAGAATTTCCTGAGTTTACCAATTGTTCAGCTAAGCTCGATCCGATTGAACCTGTCGCACCAAAAATGAGATATTTTTCTGACATAAAAAATTTTATTAGTTATATTTAATTATGAAGTTATTTTTTATACTGGGTAATCAATTATTTCCATCAAAATACTTGGACCGCTTCAAAAAAGACCACCTGTTTTTTATGGCTGAAGATTACCAACTATGTACTTATGAAAAACATCATAAACAAAAAATACTTCTTTTCTTATCATCAATGCGATCACA
>CACFGT010000014.1 GCA_902565935.1 uncultured Pelagibacteraceae bacterium | reverse complement strand
ATTAAATTCCAAGGAAAACCAGTTAATACATTTCCTCTAGCATACTCAGTCAATCCAAATAAAAGTGAAAAAAGAAAGAAGGCGCTTGTTACATCTCTAAAATTAAAAATATAAAAAACAAGTGTAACTAGCCCATAAAATAACCCTAAAAAAACAGGAATTACTATAAGTGCAATTGGTATTAAAAAATTGAAATTTTCATCAAATGTCAAAGAAATAGTTATCCAATATACATTTGTTAGAAAATATCCAAAACCAAACAACCATCCATATAAGAAAAAAAATTTTTTTCTATTTTTAATAACTGATCTTTTAAATAAAAAAATAAAAAAAATGCTAAATGTAAAGAAATTAATTATAAAAAAATTTAATGGAGGAAGACTCAAGGAGCTTAATGCTCCCAGAGAAGATAATATTAAAACATCAAATATAAATTTTTTCTTCAATTTAATTTATAAACTTTTGAACAGATTTAAAAATTTTTTGTTCTTCATTTTGCATTTTTATATAATCATTTTTTTTGATATGATCAAAATCTAATAAGTGTAAAAAACCATGAATAAAAATTTTAATAACTTTCTCTTTAAAAAGATATGTGCTTAATTTTTTGGGTTTATTCATATAATTATAACTAATTATAATATCTCCTAAATAAATCTCCTTAGCTTTTTTTTTTTGATGAAATGGAAATGATAAAATATCTGTATGATTATTCTTATTTCTAAATATTCTGTTCAGTCTTTTAATATTCATATTATTGGAAAGTAAGAGAGTTAAATAAACTTTTTTATTAATAAATTGAAACTTTTTAGGAAAATATTTACAGATTTGATTAAAAAAAATTTCTTTTTTTTTTAATTTCTTTGACCAAGAATTATCCTCTGAAAGTACATTAATTTTGATCATTACTGTTAGAATATGCTTTGACGATTTTTGATACTAAAGGATGTCTAACAACATCTGAATGGTCAAAGTCTACAACTGAAATTTCATTTAAATGAGCAAGTAGTTTTTTTGCTCTTTCTAAACCTGATGCATTTTTATTAGGTAAATCAATTTGGGAAGGATCACCATTCACCACAATTTTAGAGTTTTCTCCAATTCTTGTTAAAAACATCTTAATTTGGGTATCTGTAGCGTTTTGAGCTTCGTCAAGAATTGCAAATGAATTCTTTAAAGTTCTACCTCTCATAAATGCCAGAGGAGCAATTTCAATATCACCAATTTCAATCATCCTTTGAATTTTTTCAAAGTGAAATAAATCATACAATGAGTCGTACAAAGGTCTTAAATATGGATCAACTTTTTCTTTCATATCACCTGGAAGAAAACCTAGTCTCTCACCAGCTTCCACTGCAGGTCTAGATAAAATTATTCTTTCTATTTTTTTTTCAAGTAACATTGTTAGACCAATTGCAACAGCCAGAAAAGTTTTGCCCGTTCCTGCGGGTCCTGCTGAAATGATAATCTCTTTTTCTCTTAAAGCTCTGACATATTCTTTCTGTTTTTCAGATCTTGGTATAATAGATTTTTTTGGAGTTTTAATGATATCTGTAACATTTGTATTTTTTACTTTTTCATTTATCATAAATTGATCAATCGATGAGAGAACATCCTTATTTTCTATACTACCATTATTTAAAAATTGATTGACTAAAAATTGAATTGCATTTTTCACAATTTCATTTTTTTCAGTCGTAGATTTAATTAAAATTGAATTTCCTCTAGAATAAAGACTAGCACCAGTAATTTTCTCTAACTCTTTCAGATTTTTATTAAACTCTCCTACAATTCCCATTAATAAATTATTATCATGAAATATGACACTTAAAGTATTATTTTCCGAATAAACAAATTTTAAGCTTGTTTGAATATTTTTTTTTACTGTACCACTCAAATTTAAGCTACTTTCAATTTTATATTTCTTATAATCTCACCAAAAAGTGTATTTTGGTTACTTTTGTTTATTTTTACTTTCACGATCTTACCCACATCGTCATCATTAGCATTAAATATAACTGAAGTCATATATTCTGATCTACCGAAAAATTTACCATTTTCTTCGGTTTTATTTTCAACTAAAACATCAATAATACTATTCTCTAATGATTTATTCATTTCAATTTGTTGACAAAATAATTCTTTTTGAATTGTCTCAAGTCTCTTTAAAGATATTTTTCTGTCGATTAATTTTAATTTTGAGGCGGTAGTTCCTGGTCTAGGACTAAATATAAAAGAATAAGAATTTATAAATTTCATTCTTTTAATTAAATTAAGTGTGTCATAAAAATCATTTTCATTTTCTCCTGGATAACCAATAATAAAATCACTTGAAAATTTTATTGAGGAATTAATTTCTTTTAGCTTATGGTAAACTTCTATGTAATCCTCGATAATATGCTTTCTATTCATTAATTCCAAAACTCTATTAGAACCACTTTGAACTGGTAAATGAACTAATGGCATTAATTTTTTAGATTTCCCATATGTTTTAATTAGGTCATCTGTCATATCTCTTGGATGTGATGTAGTATATCTAATTCTTAAAATTTCTGGAATTTTTTCAATTTCAATAATTAAGTCTGATAATCTGTAATTTTTATTGTTGTATGCATTTACATTTTGTCCAAGAAGAATAATTTCTTTAACTCCATTATTTGCTAATATTTTTGCTTCACTCATAATTTTTTCGAACGGTCTTGAATATTCTGGCCCACGTGTGTAAGGAACAACGCAAAAATGACAAAATTTATCACAACCTTCTTGGATGGTTAAAAAAGATGATATTTTTTGTGAAGAGTTTTTAATTTTTTCAAAAAAATTAAATTTTGAAATGGCGTCAAATTCAGTTTCATCTAGTCTTTTTTGATTTTCTAAAAATTCTTCAATCTTATTATTTATCTTGTGATAGGCTTGAGGACCAATAACTAAATCAATATATGGCTCTCTTTTTAGCATTTCCTCATTTTCTGCTTGAGCAACACAACCAGCAACTATAACCATGGGCTTTTGTTTTGATTTAAATTTTTTTTTTACCCTTCCAATCTCATGATAAACTTTTTCTTTAGCTTTATCTCTGATGTGACATGTGTTTAATAAATAACAGTTTGCTTCATCAATGTTATGTGTTTTTGCAAAACCAATTTTTTTAACAGTATCAAAAATACGATTTGAATCGTATTCATTCATTTGACAACCAAAAGTTTTAATAAATATTTTTTTACTCATTGTTTGAGTTAATCTTTACACCATATAATTCAAGTTTATGATCTACTAATTTATACCCATGTTTTTCAGCAACCTTTTTTTGGAGTTTTTCTATTTCATCGTCTACGAATTCTATAATTTCACCAGTTTTAATATCAATTAAATGATCATGGTGACCCTCATTCAATTCTTCATATCTTGCTTTTCCTCCTTTGAATTCATGCTTTGTCAGAATTCCAGACTCTTCAAATAACTTCACTGTTCTGTAAACTGTAGCAATACTGATTTTTGGATCGATTTTTGATACCCTTTTATAAAGCTCATCAACATCTGGATGATCATTTGACTCTGACATGACTTTTGCAATTATACGTCTTTGATCAGTAAGCTTTACACCCTTGTTTAAACACTTTTGTTCTATTGTTTCTGACATAACTAATTTTAACTCAAATAAAGAGGATTAATCAAATTTTTTTTAATTTTAAATTTTTTACAAAGATCAGGTATATTTTCATATTTACAATCATTTTTTTGCTCAAAATCCTCAAAACTAAAACAATAATAATCAGTTTTATTGACTAAATGAACTGCCTTAACAACTGAAAGTGAATTCCTTATTCCAGCAAAGCTACCAGGGCCTCTATTAACATAAATTTCTAAGACTTTACTAAGATCTAAATTTTTCGAAAATAAAAATTTATTAATGTATAAAGCTAATTTTTCATAATTACTTTTACTATTTTCATATGTAATATTATAATTGGTATTATAATCAATTATCATGAGTAAAATTTTATCCTTTGTGGCATCTATTATTAGCTTAGTCATTTTACAATTTTATTTTTTAACTAATTCTAATTCACAAACCAATAATAGCAAATATTATCCAAACGATAATGGTATTTTATCTTTAATGTATCATAGATTTAATGAAAATAAGTATCCATCAACAAATATAAGAATGGAAATTTTCAAAAAGCAAATGGAAACAATCAAAAATTTAGGGTACGACTTTTTAGATCCAAAAAATTTAATTGAAGAGTATGATAAACCAAAAAACACTAAAAAAATCTTAATTACAATCGATGATGGATTTAAATCTTTTTACAATGAGGCATGGCCTTTTTTGAAAAAAAACAAAATACCATTCATACTTTTTATTTCAACAGAGCCTGTCGGTAAAAGAGGATATATGTCTTGGGATGAAATAAAGGAGATTGATAAATCTAGTTTTGGATATGTGGGGCATCATTCTCACACTCATGAATATCTCATAGAAATGAATAATAAAAACTTTATCAAAGATATTGAAACGGCAACTAAAATTTTTAAAAATGAGCTAGGCTATGTGCCATCAATTTTTTCATACCCATTTGGGGAATATTCATTATTTATGAAAAATTATATTTCAAAAAATTTTGAATTAGGATTTGGACAGCATTCGGGAATTATAGATTTAAATAAAGATAAGTTTGAACTACCAAGATTCCCAATTAATGAAAAATATGGTGATCTAAAAAGGTTTAAATCACTTATTAACTATTATCCCTTGCAATATAAGAATTTAAATCCTGAAGAAAAAAAATTAAATAAAAAAATCAATCCACCAAAGTTTTCTGTAGAATTTTTTCCTGAACAAGAAAATATCGAAAATATTAATTGTTATTCGAACGAAGGTGATAGATGGGAAAAATCCAAAACAACTTTTAAAAATAATATTTTATCTATTGAATTTAGAGAACCTTTTGTTCCAAGACGAGGTAGAATAAATTGTTCTCTTAATGACAAAGGAAAATGGCGATGGTTTGGAACTCAGTTTACAATAGTTAATAATTAAATCAAACTTTCTAACTCTATACTAGATGGTAAAAGCTTAGCATCATCAAAATCTTTTAGATTATTTTGTTTGATAATTTGTTGAAGAACTTCGACATATTTTTCACCCGTTTGGGCATATTCGTCTAAGAATTTTGATAAAATAAGACTATCTAAATTTTTTCCTGCATCTCTTAATTTTGCTCTTGCTTTTCTAAAAGCTTTATAAGAAGAATGAGTATTTAAATTTCTCTGATAAGCTCTTACTGAAGCTTGTAAAACATTAAATTTCATAACTTTGTGTCCTTCATTTTTATCTGAGTCTTTAGGTTTTAACCCTTCACCTGACCAAGTCCATTGACCAAATAAAGCATTACCCTCTTGAGCAAACCTTGATGTACCCCATCCTGTCTCCTTTGCTGCTTGTGCTAATGCTAATGAAACAGGCACTTCATCCATTCTTATTTTTAAAACAGATAAGTCTTTTGATGGGATTCCGTATTGTTTATATTTTTTTTCAAGCCATTTTTTCTCTAAATTTGTATTATTACTTTTATTAATAATAGAAAATAATCTCTTACGGTCTAATCTGATGTTATTATTTTCTTTTAGAATAAGAGGTAAAACTATTTGAATAAAAAATTCTTTTCTTTTTTTTGAATTTTCAATTTTTTTAATTTCATTGGGTAATAAAGTTAATGCAACAGGTTTTACTAATTTTTTTTTTCTCACATCCTCAAGAGTATAATTGGTATCCTCAAAAAGCTGCTTAATAGTGGCTGCATTTAGTCTTACAGTATCAGTTTCAAGTTCATTTAAACTAAAAATATCAACCAATAAATCATTTTCGTTTAAAACTTGGTCACTATCTTGGTTAACAATTTTATTGTTTAGAGTGTAAGCTAAAATTGTTTTTGAATTATTTTGATATTCTACATTTTCATTTTTAGTAAAATCTATAATCTGTGGTATCGAATAAAAAAAAGATATTAAAATAATTGAGCAAATTAAAACCCTAGGAAGAGAACCTAAATTTCTTTGATCAAAAAATCTTAGAAATTTAATATTGCGACTATTATATAATCTTCTCTTCATAATCTTATTCTGCCTCAACCTGCTTTATTTCAGGAATATAATGACATAATAAATTTTCTACACCTTGTTTTAGTGTCATTTTTGAACTTGGACAACCAGAACAACTTCCTTGTAACTGAACTCTCACAACACCATTTTCAAAATTTTTAAATTTAATGTCTCCTCCATCCTTTGCAACAGCTGGTCTAATTTTCTGATCTAAAATTTGAATAATTTTTTTTTCTATTTCTTTTAAATCTTTTTTATCTTCATTAAGGCTTTTATTAATTACATATTCTTTACCACTTGAATAAAAGTCATTAATTAAAGAAATTACTATATGTTTGATTTCATCCCATGAGACATCGTCATATTTGTTTATCGAAATAAAATCTTTGCCTAAAAAAATTCCCTCAACTCCGTTTACAGATAATAAGTTTCTTACTAATTCATTATTAGTCTCATCTTTACTAGTTATTTCAAATGACCCTTGATTTGAAACAGTCTTTCCTGGCAAAAATTTTAACGAGTTGGGATTAGGTGTATTTTCAGTTTGAACAAACATGATTAATATATAGTTCAAAATTAAAAAATTTAAACTAGATAATATTTTTTCAAAAACCCACTAATTCATGAATTTTTTTAATTTTTTTACTGGCTATTTCGTTAGCTTTTTTAGATCCATCGAAAAGTATTTGATTTAAATATTCTTTATCATTTTTTAATTTTTTAATTTCATTCGATATTGGATCTAAACAATCAACTAATAATTGTGACAAAAAATCTTTGAATTCAGAAAAATTTTTTCCAGAAAAAGTATTTATAATCTTTTCCAAACTTTCTTCCGACAAACTCGAATATATTCCAAGCAAATTATTTACTTCCGGCCTTTTTCTTAATTCATCAATACTCGATGGCATTGGCAAAGTATCTGTTTTGGCTTTTTTAATTTTGTTTACAATCTGATCTTTTGTGTCTGTTAAATTTATTCTGCTTAAATCTGATAACTCTGATTTACTCATTTTTTTTTGACCATCTTTGAGACTCATAATTCTTGAAAATTCTTTTTGTATTAAAGGTTCAGGTACTTTAAAAAAATCCTCAACATTAAAATCTTTATTAAATTTTTGGGCTATATCCCTACAAAGTTCTAAATGTTGCTTTTGATCGTCTCCAACTGGAACATGAGATGCATCATAAAGTAATATATCTGCAGCCATTAAAATTGGATAAGAATATAATCCTATGCTAGCTTTTTCTTTATCCTTTCCAGCCTTTTCTTTAAATTGAGTCATTCTATTTAACCATCCCATCCTTGCAACACAACTTAAAATCCAAGCAGTTTCTGAATGAGCAGGTACTTGAGATTGATTAAATAAAATGCTTTTTTTTGGATCAATTCCACAAGCAATAAAGGTTGCTATAGTTTCGAGAGTATTTTCTTTTAACTCTTTTGGGTTTTGTTTAGTTGTAATAGCATGAAGATCAACAACACAAAATATACAATTATTACTAACATCGTTATTTAGTTTTACAAAATTTTTTATAGCACCAAGATAATTGCCTAAATGTAAATTACCAGTAGGTTGGACGCCAGAAAAAATTATTTTTTTCATAATCTAATACTTTAATTTAAGATCATTATAATTAAAAGCTTTGATAAAATAGGATGCAACTAAATAAAATATTATACATAAAATCACTGAAAAAATCATAAAAAAGGATTTTAAATTATAATCATAAACTAATTGATTTTCAAAAATTGATATCAGATACATAAATAATATTCCCATTAAAATTGAAGTTAAAATAATTTTTATAAATTTAATTATAAATATATTATTAAAGGAGAATAAATTTTTATTTTTCAAAAAAATAAATAGAATAATTGCATTAAACCATGATGATATAGATGTAGCGATAGGTATGATTATAAAACCGATATCTTTAAAATAATAAACACTGATAAAAATATTTAGAATAACTGATGCAAATGAAATATAAAAAGGTGTTTTCGTATCATGATTTGCAAAAAAGAAACTAGAAAAAACTTTTATCAACGCAAAAGCTGGTAGACCATATCCAAAATAATATAAGGCTTTTGCAGAATTTGATACTCCTTCTTCTGAAAAAGAACCGTAGCCAAATAATGCTGAAATAATTTCTTGTGATCCAATTAATAAAGCAATAGTAGCTGGTACACTTAAAAACATACTCAATTCTAGTGCTTTATTTTGAATTAAAACAATCTTGTCTTTTTTTTTGAGATGAACATATTTTGATAATTGTGGGAGAATTACAATTCCAATAGCTATTCCTGCAATTGCAAGATTAATCTGATAAATTCTATCAGCATAATACAAATACGATACTGCACTAGCTTGAAAGGAGGCAATTATTGTTCCCACAAGAATATTTATTTGGGTTACACCAGAGGAAAAAATACTTGGTAAAAGTTTTTTAAAAAAAGTTTTTACTTCTTTTGTAAATTGAAATTTAAACTTAAAACGTATTTTGTAAAATTTTTTTACAAATCTGTATAAGAAAATTAATTGTAAAAAACCAGCAATAGAGACACCATATGAAAGATAATACACAAGTTGATCGTTAAGTACTTTTGAAAAAATTAATACTCCTATTAAAATTATATTAAGAATAATTGGAGCTGCAGATGCAGCTGCAAACTTATTATGAGAATTTAAAATAGCGGCAAAAAATGAGGCCAGACTAACAAACAATAAAAATGGAAAAGTAATTCTTGTTAAATCAGTTGCTAATTCAATTTTTTTTATGTCATTTATAAATCCTGGCGCAATAAAACCTACAAATGTTGGCATAAATAACTCAATAACAAAAACTAGAAATAATAAGCCTAAAAATAATAAGTTAAAAATTTCTCCAGCAAAATTTGTGGATTTAGTCTTTCCTTTAACAAGTTGAGAAGTATAGCTTGGTACAAAAGCTGCATTAAATGTTCCCTCTGCAAACAATCTTCTAAACGTGTTAGGTATTCTAAAAGCAACAAAAAATGCATCTGCTACAAAACTAGTTCCAAGAAAAATTGCGATTAAAATATCTCTTAAATAACCAAGTAATCTACTTATAATAGTATAAAAACCAAAAGTCCCTGTTGACTTAATTAAGTTCATAAATCATATTAGTCTTAATTTTACCCCATTTGTACACCTAATTAATAAAAATGAAAAAAACAAAAGTTGATCATTATACAGATAAAGAAGCTTTAGAATTTCATAGTCATAAAAAACCAGGCAAGATTGAAATATCTTCCTCAAAAAATATGACAACAAAAAGAGATCTTGCCTTAGCATATTCACCAGGTGTAGCAGCTCCAGTTCGAGCCATTAGTGAAAATCCTGAAGCAGCATTTGATTATACAAGCAAAGGAAATCTTGTTGCAGTGATTAGTAACGGTTCAGCAATACTCGGTATGGGAAACTTGGGTGCTTTAGCTTCAAAACCAGTAATGGAGGGTAAAGCAGTTTTGTTTAAAAGATTTGCGGATATAGACTCTATAGATCTTGAAATTGACTCATCAGACCCAGACGAAATAATTAATAGTATTAAAAATTTTGCTCCTAGCTTCGGTGGAATTAATCTTGAAGATATTGCTGCGCCTGATTGCTTCATCATTGAAGATAAATTAAAAGAAATTTTAGATATACCTGTTTTTCACGATGATCAACATGGCACAGCAATTATAACTACTGCAGCTTTAATAAATGCGCTAGATATAAGTAAAAAAAAAATAGATGAGGTCAAAATTGTAGTTAATGGTGCTGGGGCCTCTGCAATGGCCTGTACTAATTTATTTAAAAAAAGTGGTGTTCCTCAAAAAAATATCACAATGGTTGACCGTACAGGTGTAATTTTCAGAGGAAGAGAAAATCTAAATCAATGGAAATCTAGTCATGCTATTGACACTAAAGATCGAAGTTTAAATGATGCGATTAAAGATGCAGATGTTTTTTTAGGTTTGTCAGCAAAAGGAGCTTTAACAAAAGACATGGTAAAAAAAATGTCTAAGAATCCAATAATTTTTGCATGTGCAAATCCAGATCCAGAAATTACACCTGAAGAAATTGAAGAAGTTAGAAATGATGCAATTATTGCAACTGGAAGATCAGATTATCCAAATCAAGTAAATAATTTAATTGGCTTTCCTTATATTTTTCGAGGTGCATTAGATATAAGAGCTAAAACTATTAATGATGAAATGAAAATTGCAGCTGCACATGCGATTGCTAACCTAGCAAAAGAGAGTGTGCCCGACGAAGTTGTTGCGGCGATGGGTGGTGAAAGACCTTATTATGGTAAAGATTATATTATACCATCTACATTTGATCCAAGACTAATAAGTGTCATACCTGCAGCAGTTGCTAAAGCAGCAATGGATACTGGAGTTGCAAGAATTAAAATAAATGATTTTGAAGTCTATAAAGATCAACTTAAACAAAGATTAGATCCCACTGTTACTATCATGCAGGGTGTAAATTCTTATATCAAAAAAAAACAAAAAAGAGTTGTTTTTGCGGATGGTGAGGACGAAAATATGCTGAAAGCTGCTATTGCATTTAAAAAGTCAAAATTAGGAATACCTATATTGGTTGGAAAAGAAGAGTTAATTAAAAATCAAATAAAAAAAATTGGTTTCAATGAAAACTTTAACATTGAAATTGTGAATTCCAAAGACAAAGTTAAAAGAGATAAATACGTCAAATATCTTTTTAAAAAACTTCAAAGAGAAAAAGGTATGTTAGAGTGGGATTGTGACAGACTGGTTAGGAACGATAGAGTAATATGGGCATCTTGTATGGTTGCGTGTGAAGATGCAGACGCGATGGTGACTGGTAACACTAGGAGATATTCTTCTTCACTTGAGAAAATAATCAAAGTTGTGGATCCTAGACAAGGAGAAATTATGTTTGGTCTAAATTTAATTGTTAATAGAGGTAAAACAATTTTTCTTTGCGACACATCAGTTATAGAATATCCAGATGCAAAACAATTAGCTGAGATGGCAAAATCTGCTGCTAGAGTTGTGAGACTTTTTGGATTTGATCCTAAGATTGCATTCCTATCCCATTCTACTTTTGGTGAACCAGCTACCGATAGAACAAAAAGATTAAGCGATGCTGTTGAGATTTTAAAAAAAGATAATGTAGATTTTAAATTTGATGGTGAAATGCAGCCAGATGTTGCCTTAGAAGAAGTATATAAAGAACTGTATCCATTCTCTGAAATTGTTGGAAGTTCAAACGTTTTGATAATGCCAAGTCAACATAGTGCCGCTATATCTTACAAAATGATTAAATCTATGAGTAGGGCAAAAGTTATTGGGCCTTTGTTAGTTGGATTGGGACAACCAATAGAGATAGCTCCTCTAAGAAGTTCAACATCAGATATTATCAATCTAGCTTCAATAGCAGCATACTCAGCAGATGTAATTCAATATAAAAAGAATTAATTTTTTTGTATTCTTAAATTTTCTACAAGCAGAATGCTAGCAATAACATCTTTTACATCTAAAACTTGTTTTGCTTCATCAATAACTTTATCTTTTTCATCTGAAGTCATTGCGATACCATAGATATAAATTTTCTTTTTATAAGTATCAATTTGATAGTTTGTTGATTTAATTTCTTTATCCAGAATTAGTGCAGTTCTTAATTGTGATGTAATTAGAAGATCTTTTGCAGACTGCTTAAAGTCAAAATCCTCTTTAACTTTAATATCATTCCTTACAGATCTTACACCCTCTGTTTCCCAAGCCATCTTAGTTAATTTTAATTTGTCCTCAGGGTTTTCTACTTTTCCAGTTAAAAAAATTCTACCATCTAAAACTTTTGATTTTACGGACAATAGGTATTTTTTATCTAATAAAATCATTCTTGCAGATAAGTTTTTTTGCATAATTGAGTCATCAATTTGGGTTCCAACAGACCTTGGATCTAAAGCGACACTTACCCCAGTTCCAAACACGCCACTAGAAGAAACACCAACACAACCTGATAAAATTATTGCAATTAATAATAATATTAATTTATTTTTCATTTTTAAGTTTTAAACAATAATTATAAATCTCTTTTTTTGAAACTTTATGTTTAATATTAATTAGATTAGATATTTCTTTCATGCTTAATTTGTTAATTATTAAATCTATTATCCTTTTATCTGATTCATCTAATTTTTGTGAAGCACTTTTTTTAAAAATTTTTGGAGAAATCACTATTGTTAATTCTCCTTTCATCTCTATTTTGATTTTATCTAATTTTTCAACTGGAATTTTTATATACTCCTCATAAAATTTTGTCATTTCACGACAAATCAGAATTTGTCTACCTGGAAATATATCTTTAATAGTTGAAATCATTTTTTTGAATTTATTTGATGAAATAAAAAAAATTATTGAGCAGTTTAATTGAAATAGATTAATCATATCTTGTTTCAAATCTTTAATTTTTTCTGGAAAAAAACCATAAAAATAAAATTCATTTGAAAAACCACTAACTGAAATTGCTGTTGTAACTGCTGAAGGGCCAGGAATAGGAATGATATCAATTTCGTTTTTTCTACATTCATCAACTAAAATTGCTCCAGGATCAGATATGTTCGGAGTTCCAGCATCAGAAACTAATGATACGACTGACCCTGATTTTAACAATTGTATTATTTTAGTAAGATTTTTTTTTTCATTAAATTTGTGATTTGAGATTAATTCTGCATGAATCTTATATTTATTAAGTAATTTTTTTGATACTCGGGTATCCTCACAAAGTATAAAATTAGATTTCCTTAAAACATCAATTGCTCTAAATGTAATATCATTAAGATTTCCTATAGGAGTAGATATTAAGTATAGTCCTTGTTTTGTATCTATTTTTGATGATGGCACATTTTCAGACATAATTTTAGTTTAATAATATAATATAATAAATATGAATAAAATTTTTAAAATTGTTTTATTATTGTGTTTAAGTTTCTTAACTATTTACAAGACATCTAATGCTTCAAACGAAAAAATCAAAATAGGGCTTTTAATACCATTAACCGGGGAAGATAAACTTTTAGGTAAACTATTAGTTCAATCAACCCAAATAGCACTTGAGGACATTGGAAGTGATAAAGTGGAAATTTATCCTCGAGACACAGCCTCAGACCCAAAAAAAACTTTAGCTTCAGCAATAGAGTTAAAAGAATTAGGAGTACAAATAGTCATTGGGCCTATCTTTTATAAAAATTTAGTCTATTTGAATGAATTACAAAGTATGACTTTTTTATCACTGACAAACAAAACATTAAATTTGCCAAATAACGTTATAAGCACTGGAGTTAATGCTACATCACAATTAAATACCATCAAAAAATTTATTGAGGAAAATGAGATTAAAAAAACCATCTTACTCACACCAAATATAGATTATAAAATAGAAATTAAAAAGGCATTGAGAGAGTCAAAAATCAAAATCTTTAAACATTATATTTATGATACAGAACCAACTAAATTAACTGCACAGATAGAAGAAATTACAAATTATAAAATAAGAAAACAAAATCTAGCAGACGAAATAAAAAGGGTAGAAGAGTCAGATCTTGTTGATAAAGAAAAGCAATTAGAAAAATTAGAAAAAAGATATACTATTGGAAATGTAAATTTTGACTCTGTAATAATATCTGACTTTAGTGAAAGTTTAAAAAGTGTAATTACCTCTCTTTTATATACAGATGTTTCCCCAGAAGATAAATATATTATTACATTTAATCAATGGTTTGATGAAAGTTTATTCAAAGAAAAAGCCATACAACCCATAAGCTATCCATCGATAAGTAATAAAAATTTGATAGATTTTGAAAATAAATTCTTTAAGGAGTTTAAAAGAAAACCAAATCATTTGTCTCTTCTAAGTTATGATTTAGTGGGACTTATATATTTCTTATCCTTAAATAATGAAATAACAGATTTAAATAAACTTTTTAAAAAGAAAAATTCATTTAAAGGAAAAATAGGTATCTTTGACATAAAAGATAATAAAATTTATCATAGACTCAACTTTTACCAAATCAAAGATGGTGATCTTATAGAAATTTTTTAATTTTTTTAAAAGCTTTATAACGGTGATCTAATTTATATTTTTTTGAAGGCTTCATTTCAGCAAATGTTTCATTTTTTTTTAAAGGTATAAAAATTGGATCATAGCCAAAACCATTTAATCCTTTTGGTTTACTAGAAATAGTTCCTTCAACTTTTCCAATAACACAAACTATTTTTTTATTCAGATTGCTCAAAGATAATGCACATACAAATCTCGCTCTAATTTTGTCTTTCTTCCAATTAACCTTTTTTTTTTTTAATTCGATATAGACTTTTTTGATAGCTTTCTTAAAATCTCCATTTTTACCACCCCATCGAGCAGAATAAATACCAGGTCTTTTTTTTAAAATATCTATTTCTAAACCTGAGTCGTCAGCAAGACAGATTAAGCCTGTTCTTTTTGAAAAATATTTCGATTTGATAAGTGAATTTTGCTCAAAAGTTTTACCGTTTTCCTTTGGGCTTTTGAGTTTAAAATCATGGGTAGAAAAAGTTTTTATGTATTTAGGTAATAAATCTCTTATTTCTTTAAGTTTTCCACTATTATTAGTGCCTATTAGCAATTGCTTAATATTTTGTTTTACCATCTAGAAATATAAAATTTTCTTACCATATATCCTCTTATGGAAAAAGAGGAAAACTTCACAAAACCTTCTCAAAATCAAAATGAAGATAACACGTCTGAACAAGAGACAAAAAATTCAGAGAGTGAAACAGAAAGTAAAGTTGACGAGAAGTCGGAAATAACTCCAGAGCAAAAGATACTTGAGCTTGAAGATAAATTAGCAAGAACTTTTGCTGAAATGGAAAATCAAAGACGAAGGTATGAAAAAGAAAAAGAAGATGCTTATGAATATGGAGGGTTTGCATTTGCCAAAGAAGCTTTATCTTTAATTGACAATTTAGAGAGATCAAAACAAATTTTACAAAATGATGAAAGTCTAAAAAATTCTGATGCTTTGAAGAAAACTTTAGAACATTTGGAAATAATTGATAAAGATTTGATTTCCATTTTTTTAAAAAATAATATCAAACCTATAGAAAGTTTAGGTAAAAAATTAGATCCTAATTTCCATCAAGCTATGATGGAAATTGATGATGATAACAAAGAACCTGGAACAATAGTTCAAGAAATCCAAAAAGGTTTCACTATTAAAGATCGATTATTAAGACCTTCTTTGGTTGGTGTATCAAAAAAAACCTCAAATAAAGAGGAAAAACCTGAGAAAAATAAAGAAAATTTAGATAAGAAATAATGTTTGTACCAGCTTGTAGAATCGAATTTAACCCCTATATGAACGCTAAGAGAAAACAATATGAGTAAAATAATTGGAATAGACCTTGGAACGACTAATTCTTGTGTTGCCATTATGGATGGTAGCCAAGCTAAAGTTTTAGAAAATGCGGAAGGTGCAAGAACAACTCCATCCGTTGTAGCTTTTACTGAGGAGAATGAAAAATTAATTGGCCAACCTGCAAAAAGACAGGCTGTCACTAACCCCGAAAATACTATATTTGCCGTAAAAAGATTAATTGGAAGAAATTTTGAAGATCCAACTGTAAAAAAAGATATTCAGGCTGCACCATTCAAAATTGTAAATTCTGAAAAAGGTGATGCCTGGATTGAAGCTAAAGGAAACAAGTACTCTCCGTCTCAAATTTCTGCTTTTATACTTCAAAAAATGAAAGAAACAGCTGAAAAATATTTAGGTCAAGCGGTAACAAAAGCAGTTATAACTGTGCCCGCATATTTTAATGATGCACAAAGACAAGCGACTAAGGACGCTGGTAAAATTGCAGGATTAGAAGTTTTGAGAATTATTAACGAACCAACTGCTGCATCACTTGCATATGGTTTAGATAAAAAACAAAATAAAAAAATTGCAGTCTATGATTTAGGAGGTGGTACTTTTGACGTATCAATACTTGAATTGGGTGATGGCGTATTTGAGGTAAAATCAACTAACGGTGATACTTTTTTAGGTGGTGAAGATTTTGATAATACTATTGTTGAGTATTTAATTGCTGAATTTAAAAAAGATTCAGGAATAGATTTAAAATCAGATAAACTTGCTCTACAAAGATTAAAAGAAGCTGCAGAAAAAGCTAAGATCGAACTGTCTGCTGCAGAACAAACTGATATAAATTTACCTTTTATCACAGCTGATAAAACTGGCCCTAAACACATAAACTTAAAGATGACTAGAGCAAAACTTGAAGCTTTAGTAGAAGACTTAATCGCTAAAACTTTACCACCATGTAAAACTGCTTTAAAAGACGCAGGGATAACAGCCAATGAAATTGATGAAGTTGTTATGGTTGGAGGAATGACCAGAATGCCAAAAGTTATCGAGGAAGTAAAAAATTTCTTTGGTAAAGATCCAAATAAAAGTGTCAATCCTGATGAAGTGGTAGCAATGGGGGCTGCAATTCAGGCTGGTGTTTTACAAGGAGATGTTAAAGATGTTTTATTGCTTGATGTAACGCCATTATCACTTGGTATAGAAACTTTAGGTGGAGTATCAACAAAGCTCATCGAAAAAAATACTACTATACCTACGAAAAAGAGTCAGGTTTTTTCAACAGCAGAGGATAATCAGCCAGCTGTATCCATTAGAGTTCTTCAGGGTGAAAGAGAAATGGCGACAGACAATAAATTATTAGGTAACTTTGAACTTATAGGTATAGCGCCTGCGCCTAGAGGGGTCCCTCAAATCGAGGTGACGTTCGATATAGACGCAAATGGTATCGTAAATGTATCTGCGAAGGATAAAGGTACTGGAAAAGAGCAAAAAATTCAAATTCAAGCATCTGGAGGTCTAAGTGACGAGGAAATAGAAAAAATGGTTAAGGATGCAGAAGCAAATAAAGAAGCTGATAAAAAGAAAAGAGAAGCCGTAGAGGTTAGAAATCAAGCAGATACTTTAATTCATTCAACTGATAAAAATCTTAAAGAACATGGTTCTAAAATTTCTGATGAGGAGAAAAAAGCTATTGAAGATAATTCTTCTGCACTTAAAGAAGCTCTTAAAGGTGAAAACATTGAAGACATAAAGAAGAAAACAGAAGCTTTGGTTCAGTCATCAATGAAACTTGGAGAAGCGATATATAAATCCCAACAAAATAAAAAACCAGACTCAAATAAAGATGATGGTAATGATAATAAGGAAAAAAAAGACGATAATGTTGTTGATGCGGATTTTGAAGAAGTAAAAGACGAGAATAAAGAGAAAAGCGCTTAACTGACATCTATTTGTCCAGGTTAAATAAATGGCTAAAAGAGATTATTACGACGTTCTCGGCGTAAATAGAAATGCTTCTGCTGATGAGTTAAAATCTGCTTACAGAAAATTAGCTGTAAAGTATCATCCTGATAAAAATCCTGGAGATAAGGCTGCTGAAGACAAATTTAAAGAAGCAAGTGAGGCCTACGGTATACTCTCTGATAAATCAAAAAAGGAAAATTACGATAATTTTGGTCATGCTGCATTTGAAAATGGCGGTGGTGGAAAAGGTGGTTTTGGTGGTTTTGGTGGTTTTAGTAATTCTGATTTTTCTGATATATTTGAGGACTTCTTTGGTGATTTTGGTGGAGGGGGTAGACGAAGTTCAAGAAAAAGTTCTAACAATAGAGGTTCAGACCTCAGATATGATTTATCAATATCTTTAGAAGAAGCTTACACAGGAAAAAAACAAAATATTCAATTTTCTACAACTGAAAAATGTAACACATGTAAAGGTAATGGATCGAAACCTGGTTATAGTCCTGATAGGTGTACTTATTGTGGAGGAAATGGCAGAGTTCGTTCAAATCAAGGTTTTTTTACAGTTCAACAAACTTGCCCTCAGTGCGCTGGTAGTGGAGAAGAAATAACAAATCCATGTAGTGATTGTAGTGGTCAGGGAAACAAACAAACTTCTAAAAAAATATCTGTTACAATTCCTAAAGGTGTAGACGATGGAACAAGAATAAGACTAGCCGGTAAAGGAGAAGCAGGTGTAAGAGGTGGTACTACTGGAGATTTATATTTGTTTATAAATGTAGAATCTCATGATGTTTTTAAAAGATCTGATGTAAATTTATTTTATGAATTTCCAATTTCTATTGCAGATGCTGCGCTAGGAACAACAATTGAAATACCAACTATTGATGGAGGAAAAGCAAAAATCAAAATACCTGATGGCACACAAAATGGCAAACAATTTAGGTTAAAAGGGAAAGGAATGCCTTTTATGAGAAGAGGCGATTTTGGAGATCTTTACGTGCAAGTAAAAACTGAAATACCTGTATCATTAAATAAAGAGCAAAAAGAACTATTAGAAAAATTTAGAAAAATAGATAATGAAAGATCAAATCCTAGTATAAAAAAATTTTTTCAAAAAGCTAAAAGCTTTTGGAAAAACTAATGAATGAATTTAGATCAAATAATTCCAGCGATTGCTTTAATTGCAGTGTTAATATTAGTGCTACCAAGTTTTATTGAAACTAATTTAGAAAAAAAAACATTTTTCAAAAATCTGAGTATTTGGACTATTATTGTTTTATTTCTTGTGATACTTTTGTATCTACTCTTCTAATGAAAAAAATAAACTTAGCTATCACTGGATGTATGGGTAGAATGGGTAAGCAGATCATTTCTTCTGTAAGATCTGATAAAAATTTTAGAATTGTTGCTTTAACAGAAATGAAGAAATCAAATAAAAAAATCAATAATGTAAGAATTTCTCAAAATACTCTTGAAACCTTTAAAAAGGCAAATGTAATAATAGATTTTTCAATACCAAAATGTACTTTTGAAGTTTTAAAAATTGCGTCAAAATTAAATAAAAAAGTTGTAATTGGAACAACTGGTTTTACTAAAAAAGAGGAAAATTTAATAAAAAAATTTTCAAAGAAAATTTCAATTTTAAAAGCTGGGAATATGAGCTTAGGAATTAATCTACTAATGTATCTAACTGAAATTGCGTCAAAATCGTTAGGTAAAAATTTTTTAAGTAAAGTATTTGAAGTTCATCATAAACATAAAAAAGATTTTCCATCAGGTACTGCTCTTATGTTAGGAAAAGGTATAGCTGTTGGAAGAAATAAAAATTTTTATAGTTTATTAGGAAAGAAATATTTGAATAAAAAAACATTTCCATATTCTAATAAGATTAATTTTAATTCTCTTAGAAAAGGGGAAATTATTGGTGAACATGAAGTAAAGTTTTCAAGTGGAAAAGAGATTATTACCTTGAATCATGAGGCTTTTGACAGAGCATTATATTCTGAAGGAGCTCTATCAGCAGCAAAATGGATTATGAGAAAAAAATCAGGACTTTATTCCATGCGTGATTTAATGAATTTCAAATAATGAATGAAATTCAAAAAGGCAAAATAATTTCTAAAATTTTAAATCAAACATATCCAAAAATTAAAGTTCCTCTAAAAAGTCGAAATGTTTTTACACTCTTAATCTCTGTTCTGTTATCTGCACAGTGTACCGATGTAAATGTAAATAATGTAACTAAAAATATTTATCCAAAATATTATAAACCTTATCACTTTGTAAAATTAGGAAGAAAAAAAATTGAAAAATTAATTAAAAAAATTGGTATTTTTAGAATTAAGGCTAAAAGTATTTACAATTTATCGAAAATTTTAATAAATCAATATAAGGGCAAAGTACCCAACACTTTTGAGGAATTGGAAAAATTGCCAGGTGTAGGCCATAAAACTGCTAGTGTTGTTATGTCTCAAGGTTTCGGACATCCAGCGTTTCCAATTGATACTCATATTCACAGACTTGCTCAAAGATGGGGACTTACTAATGGTAAAAACGTTGTACAAACAGAAAAAGATTTAAAAAGAATATTTCCAAAAAAAAATTGGAATAAACTTCACTTACAAATTATATTTTATGGCCGGGAATATTGTAAAGCAAGAGACTGTTTTGGAATAACTTGTAAAATTTGTACCTCTTGTTATCCTAATAGAAAAAAACCAATAAAAACAAAAAAAGCATAAATGAAAATTATAGGTATAGGTAATGCAATTGTAGATGTGATCTGTAAAGTTAACGAGGATTTTCTCTTTAAAAATAATCTTACTAAAGGAACAATGAAGCTTACTTTTGACGAAAATGAATTTAAAACCTTGCTTTTAAAACTGAAAATTGAAAAAACTGTTGCGGGTGGTTCAGTAGCTAATTCTATTGTAGGTCTTTCACAATTAAATAATAAAGTTGGGTTTATTGGTAAAATTAATGATGATGAACTTGGAAATAAATATCAGGAGGGTCTAGAAAAAGAAAAAGTAACCTATTTTTACTCTAAAAAAAAAGAATTACTTCCTACTGGAACTTGCTTGATATTAATAACTCCAGACTCTGAACGAACTATGTTTACCTATCTTGGGATAGCTGGGAAAATTAATGATATTGATATTAATGAAAAAACTTTACAAGAGAGCGATATGATTTTTTTAGAAGGTTATTTATGGGATGAAGGTGAACCACAAAAAGCCTTTAATAAAGCTATAAAATACTCAAACAAAATCGCCATGACTTTATCTGATAAGTTCTGTGTTGATAGACACAGAGTAAATTTTTTAGAATTGGTAAGAAATAAATTAGATATTACTTTTGCAAACGAGCAAGAGATGATTTCCTTAATAGAAGCTAAAAATTTTCAAGATGTAGTTACTTTTGCAAAGCAGATAAAAAAATTAATTGTAATTACAAGAGGTGAAAAAGGAGCAATTGCAATATTTGGTGAAAAAACCATAGAGGTAAATGTAAAAAAAAATTTAAACATTATAGATTTAACTGGTGCGGGTGATTTATTTGCTGCTGGTTTTCTTCATG
The DNA here is from genome assembly GCA_902565935.1 of uncultured Pelagibacteraceae bacterium. GTDB lineage: Bacteria > Pseudomonadota > Alphaproteobacteria > Pelagibacterales > Pelagibacteraceae > Pelagibacter. The sequence goes on along the minus strand of CACFGT010000014.1, from coordinate 15,446 downwards.
GATATATAAATGGACTTCAAACAAAAGACAGTTTAGAAAAGGGCACTGAATTATCTTCAAAAATAATTCAAAAAATGGGAGCTAGACTTTAAAGTTATGAGCAAAATAATACATAGACTATTCCCTTCTCCAGTGTTTCAATTTAAAATAGACAATTTTGAAAATCTTAATAAGCAGCTCTCTGATTATATCTATGGACTTAAAAAAGATGATGAAAAAGGAATACAAAGATCAAATGTAAATGGTTGGCACTCAAAAAATTTTATAATTGAAAAAGATAATGTGCCTTACAATTTCGTTAAAGCAATACATGAGCATGTAAAAGAAGTAATTGTTGATGGTTATGGTTGGAAATATATTCCTGAAAAAGTTGGTATTTCTGAAATCTGGGCAATCATAAATAAAAAAGGAACATTTAATCAATCACACAATCATCCAGGATCATACTTGAGTGCTGCATATTACGTTAAAGCTCCAGAAAATTGTGGAAATATTCATTTTTATGAACCTAATGAAGTTAAAAAATTTCAAACTCCACCGGTTGAAAAAATGACTGAGCTTAGCAGTACTGGTTTTAGTATTAAACCAGAGGAGGGAAATTTATTAATATTTCCATCTTACCTTTATCATGATGTTGGTAAGAGCTTATCAAATGAAGATAGAATTGTAATAAGCTTTAATGTGAGCATATTACCTAGTAAAAAATAAAATTTATTTTTTTCTTCTTTTAAAACTACCTTTGCCTTTTTTAGGTTTTATAATTCTAGGCTTATATTTTTTTGTAAATAAATCTTTAGCTATTACATTTTTTTTTTTCAATTAATAATGTAACCTTCCTTTGAACTAATAATAAAACTATTATCATTAAATTTATCTTTAATTTTTTTTCTAAGTCTATAAATATGCGTTTCGACAGTATGAGTTTCTAATTCCGATCCATAATCCCAAACTTCTTTTTGAAGTGTTTCAACTGAAACAGGTGAGGTTGATTTGTTTAAAAAAATAATCAAATTTCCTTCCCTTTCTGTTAAATTTAGCTTCACATTTTTCTTTGAAATTTGCCTTGAATTTAAATTCAAATTATAAGGTCCAATAGTTAAATCAGACTGAAGGTCAAATTTTTTTTTCAAAAATTCTATGTTAATTGTTTCGATTAATTTAGATATTTTCAAAGGTAAATTTTTTAAAACCGAGTAATGAGATTCAATTGCATTCTGATCTTTAGAAATTATTAAAAAATCTCCTGCCAATCTTTTTTTGATATCATTAAGATTATTTCGATCTGCTTGAATTAAATCAAAATTCAAAACTTCACTAATTTCACTTAAAATGTTAAATAATAAAGAATGTTCAAAAATAATTAATTTTTTTAGACTCATGCTACTAAAGATATGATAATTACTCTTAAAAATAAAGATACTCTTCACTACAAAAATTTTTTTTTTAGATGTGCTATAGGTAAAAATGGTCTTACTTCCAACAAAAAAGAGGGAGATAAAAAAACACCTAAAGGTGTATTTAATTTAGATAAATTATATTATCGAAAGGACCGGTTAAAAAGACCTAAAACAAAACTAAAATGTACTCCAATAATAAAAAGTATGGGATGGTGTGATGATACTAATAATAAAAAAAATTATAACAAATTAATAAATATAAATAAGAAAAATAAAATAATGCATGAGAAAATGTACCGAAAAGACAATATTTATGATTTGGTAATTCCAATCAAATTTAATTTTAAAAAAACAAAACTAGGGAAAGGCAGTGCAATTTTTATTCACTTAACAAAAAATTACAAGCACACAGCAGGATGTATTGCGCTGAAAAAAAGCGATTTATTAATCTTAATAAAGTTAATTAATAAGAATACGAAAATTAAGATTACTTAGATCTTTCACCAAAAATCTTGGAACCCACTCTTATGTAAGTTGCTCCATGGTCAATAGCTGAAATATAGTCGGATGACATACCCATACTTAGATCACTAAATCCAAACTTTTTATTTAGTTCTTGCATTTCTCTAAAATATAACTCTGTCTTATCATCATTTGGGGGTATGCACATTAATCCAATAATATCTAAATCAAAATTCTTTTTACATGAAGCCAAAAAGGGAGCTAAATTTTCTTTATCGATACCATTTTTTTGAACTTCGTTTCCAATGTTTACCTGTACAAATATTTTTGGTTTAAAATTCTTTTTTTTTTGCTCCAAAGAAATTTTTTCAGCTAATTTCATACTATCTAGTGAGTGAATGAAATCAAACAATGGTAAAACAAGCTTCACTTTATTTGTTTGAAGTTTACCAATAAGATGTAATTTAATCAGTTTAAAGTCATTTTTAATAGAGCTCCATTTCACAACTGCTTCCTGCACTTTATTTTCTCCATAATGTACATGGCCGTTATTTATTAAAGGAGTAATTGTATTTAATGGAAAAGTTTTTGAAACTGCAATTATATCTACTTTTTTTTTCTTTGATTCAATTTCACTTTTAATAATGTTAAGATTATTTATTATTTTTTGATCCATGGATATTTATTACTTTACAGATAAATTTGAAAAAAGTGAAATTCAAAGTTTAAATAAAAAAATACATATTATTTATAGAAATTATTCAAAGGGAAATCATGAACTTACAATTAAAAAATTAGTTAAGTTCTGTAAAAAAAACAACAGAAAAATTTTTATCTCAAATGAAGTTAATTTAGCTTTTAAATATAATTTTGATGGTCTATATATTCCTGCTTTCAACAAGTTTGAATATTCTCAAAAGTTCAAAAAAAAAATTAATTTCAAAATAATTGGTTCTGCACACAACTATCAAGAAATTTTAATAAAAGAAAAACAAGGGTGTGAGGAAATTTTTATAAGTCCTATTTTCTTTAATAAAAAAAATAAATCCTTTTTAGGTGTCATAAGATTTAACAACTTAGCTTTAACATCAAACCAAAAAATTATTGCTCTTGGGGGGATTAATCAAAACAATATTAAAAGACTTTTGTGTACAAAATCTAAGGGATATGCCGGTATTTCAGGCATAAAAAAAACCGGCCTAATATAATTAGGCCGGTTTAAATAAATTACTATGCTATATTAAAACGCGAAAGATACAGATAACTCTGTCTCTTCGTATTTCACAGCAGCAACACCTTCTACGTTGTCTGACTCATACATAGAAGCAGCTATTGTCATACCACCCATTGAATAGGCAGCTTGAACAGCTGACATTTCTTCTTCTTCTAATGCAGCAGTTGCACCAACAGCGTTTGTTTGCTCAGTTTGTACTGAGTATGAGAAAGTCATATCACCCGCTGAATAAGCGATTGCATAACCGTCACCATCACTGTCTTGACCTCTAGTAGTTGTTCCAGCAGTTGCTCTTGAAGCATTATGATAGAACTCTTGGTAAGCGACTGTTAATGGACCATTTGAGTATTTCACGTATCCAGTAGCACCTTTTTCACCAGTTCTAGCATTAGTGTTACCTACTTTAGTAGCACCACCACCAATTGTTACACCACTCTCATGAGCGATTGCAATTGTGAAACCTTCACCAGAAGCACCGTCAGTTCCAACACCACCTGGGCTTGGAGCGTTAACGTTAGCTTGTGGGTCGTAATCAACTGTAGCACTTACTGTAGCACCCAACATTTCTATTGCTGGAAGCTTGTATGTAAGTGAACCATTTTGTAACTGAGATCCAAAGATGTTAAATTCAGAAGTTCCTGAAGTTCCATCCCATGGCTCCTCGTAAGCAAATGGTAATACGTCATCGATACCGTTAGTTGATGCACCACCTGATTGGTTAACTTGTAAAGTTCCAAAAGAACCCATACCTACTGCTAATTGAGTTGAAGAGTTAGTTACGTTATCATTTGTATCTAATACATGTGAAACGCTAACTGTGAACCCATTGTCTAACTCACCTGAACCAGAAAAAGCGATGTCATTATCAACACCAATACCTTTACCGTTAGCTGCTTCAGTGGCATTTTCATTACCTTGAGCAGAAGAGAAAACAACTTGTGATTCTACTGATACTGATGCATCAAATGCTTGTGCAGAAGTTGCAAGAGCCATAGAACCAGCTAAAGCTGATAACCCTATTTTTCTTAAATTATTCATAGTTATCCTTTCTTTTAAATATTCATATGAATGATGAGTTTTTAACGTTTTTTTTGTTAAAATTGCTATTTTAAACGAATTTTTAAGATTTTTTTTCATCAGTGTTGCAAAATAGCAACACAAAAAATTAAGGTTTTATTTATCTATTTTACCAATATAAAACATTTTAGATGAATAACTTTAAGTTAAACACATATATCAAAAATACTGCTTTTTTTGCACTAATCCTAATCTTTTTGAACAGTTGTGGAGTAAATCCTTTTGACCCAAAAGAACCAATAGAGCCTGAAGCTCGTAAAAGAGCTAGACAAAATGTTTTAGACGGAAAAGGGTTAGGTGGAGGCCTTTTTAAAAATCAAGGTGGTAATACAAACTTTGAGTTTGCAACATCAAACCCATTGTGGAGAGCAACTTTAGACACTTTAGATTTTATGGTTATATCTTCAGTAGATTATGCAGGTGGTTTGATAATTTCTGATTGGTATTCAGATAATAATCCAAATGAGGCAATAAAAATTACAGTAAGATTTTTAGCAAATGAGGTACGTGTAGACTCTTTAAAAATTTCAGTTCATAAAAAAACTTGTGTTAATTCAAACTGTGTAGTTAAGCAGATTGATACTGATTTAACTTCAAATATTAGAGAAAAAATATTAAAAAAAGCTGCAGTTTTAGTTAAAACGGCAGAAGAGAAGAAAAAAAAGAAAAAATTTAAAAGCGACGTTACAAACGAACGATTTTAAAACTTTAAATTAAAATAAGACTCCAGTGAATAGATATAATTTCAAACTAATTGAGGAAAAATGGCAAAAATTCTGGGAAAAAAATAACAGTTTTTCAGCCAAAACAGACAAAAATAAAAAAAAATTTTACTGTTTAGAAATGTTTCCCTATCCATCAGGAAAAATTCATATGGGGCATGTAAGAAATTATACTATTGGAGATGTATTGTCTCGTTATAAAATTCAAAACGGCTTTAATGTGCTTCATCCTATGGGTTGGGACTCTTTTGGTATGCCTGCTGAAAATGCTGCAAGACAAAATAAATTAGATCCGAAAATTTGGACAGAAAAAAATATTGCAGTAATGAAGGGTCAACTTCAAAAATTGGGACTTTCTATTGACTGGGATCGTGAAATTTCAACTTGTTCTCCAGAGTATTACAAACACCAACAAAAATTTTTTTTAGATTTATATGATAAGGGACTTGTTTATAGAAAAGAAAATTATGTGAATTGGGATCCGGTAGATGAAACTGTTTTGGCAAATGAACAAGTAATTAATGGCAAGGGTTGGAGATCAGGTGCAATTGTTGAAAGAAAAAAATTAAGTCAATGGTTTTTCAATATTAATAAATTTGCTGATAAACTTCTCTCAGATTTAGAGAATTTAAAAGAATGGCCAGCTAAAGTAAAAACTATGCAAAAGAACTGGATAGGTAAATCTTTTGGATGTGAGCTAGATTTTGAAATTACAGGTAACAAAGAAATAAAAAAAATAAAATGTTTTACAACAAGACCTGATACATTATTTGGCATGTCCTTTTTAGCCGTCTCCGTAGATCACCCCATTGCTGAATTTTATAAAAAAAATAAAGAATTTGAAAAATTTAAAAAAGATTGTTCAAAAACGGGGACAACTGAAGAGTCAATTGCACAAGCTGAAAAGTTAGGTTTTAAAACTAATTTAATAGCTGTCAATCCTTTAGACAAAACAATTAAAGTACCCGTTTATTTTGCAAACTTTGTTCTAATGGACTATGGTTTTGGTGCAGTATTTGGATGTCCTGCCCATGATCAAAGAGATTTAGATTTTGCTTTAAAATATGGTTTAAAAGTAAAACCAGTAGTTAAACCAACTGAAAAGAATGGTGATTTTAAAATTGATAAAATTGCTTATACCGGTCCTGGTGTAATCTATAATTCAAAATTCCTAGACAATTTAAAAGTACCTGATGAGTCAATAATTAAAACTATTGAAATATTAGAAAAAAAAAAGATTGGGAAAAAGAAAATTAATTTTAGACTTAAGGATTGGGGTGTTTCAAGGCAAAGATATTGGGGTTGTCCAATACCTATAGCTTATAATTCTAAAAATGAAATTATAAAAGTTCCTTACACAAATTTACCAATAAAACTTCCTGAAAAAATAAATCTAGATGTTAATGGAAACCCTCTTGACCATCAAACAGAATGGAAGAAAATAGAAATTAATGGAGAGTTATGTACTTTAGAGACTGATACATTAGATACATTTGTTGACTCTTCTTGGTATTTCTTAAGATTTTGTTCTCCAAAAAATGAAAATGAAGGATTCGATATTGAAGATATAAATTATTGGATGCCAGTTGATCAATATATTGGTGGTGTTGAACATGCGATATTACATTTACTTTATTCAAGATTTTTTACAAAAGCGCTTAATTATAAGGATAATGAATTTAAAATCACTGAGCCTTTCAGCGGATTGTTTACACAAGGAATGGTATGTCACGAGACTTATAAGCTTGATAAAGAGTGGTTAAATCCCGAGGATGTTATAACAAAAAACGGTACTGATTTTTTCTTAAAAAATGACTTAAAGAAAAAAGTAACTGTTGGACCGTCTGAGTCTATGTCAAAATCAAAAAAAAATACTATAGATCCAGAGAAAATGATCGAAAATTATGGAGCTGATTCTGTTCGTTTTTTTATCTTATCTGATAGTCCTCCTGAAAAAGATGTTCAATGGTCCGACCAAGGTATGCAAGCCTCATTTAAATTTGTGCAAAAATTTTGGAGTCTAAGTCATGAGCTTAATGAAAAAATAAAGTCGGATAAATTTTCAACATTAAAAGAAAAAGAGACGGATAATAAAATTTCAATTTTTACAAATCAAATAATTAATAAAATCACAACTAATTTAGAAAATTTTCACTACAACGTAATAATTGCAAATTTTCATGAAATTTATAATTTTTTTAGCAAGATAAATCAAACTGATACATGGAACTCTGATAATTTAAGAAAAAATTATATAAAAATTTTATATGCAATGAAACCTGTGTTACCTCATTTAGTAACAGAATGTTTATTTAATTTTAATGAAAAAAATACAAATATTTGGCCAGAAATAAATAAAAAATATTTAGAGGAAGAATTTGTAAATATAGTTATTCAAATTAACGGGAAAAAAAGAAATTTGATCAAATGCAAAAAAGATATTGAAGAAAGCAAATTAATTGAAATTGTTAATGAAAATAAAGATCTAAAAAAATATTTTGAAAATAAAGAAATTATAAAGCATATTTATGTTAAAAATAAAATTATTAACTATATTATTAAATGAAAAAAATAATCTTAATTACTCTTATAATATTCTTAAATAATTGTGCTGGTTACAAACCATTATTTACCTCTGATCAGACTAACTTTTATATTGAGAAAATTGAAATATCGAATGATAACAAACTTGTAAGAAAACTTATTAAAAGTCTTAAGCCTTTTTCAGTAGAGAATGGAAAACAAAGCATCACTCTCAAATTAAATTTAAATAAACAAGAAAATGTAATTATGAAAGATGCAAAAGGTGACCCTGCTAGCTACGAAATTAAAATTGAACTAAATGTGGATGTTGTTACAAAGGATGGTACTAACAAGTTAAATTTTAGGGAAAATTTTACCTTTAACAACCAATCTAATAAATTTGAATTAAATCAATACAAAAAAAACACGGAAACAAATTTAATAAATAAAATATTTGAAAATTTAATTCTAGAACTTAGAGCAATATAATTAATGATAATAAAAAACTTCGAGCTTGATAAGATAAATATAAAAAATTTCAATTTATTCTTATTTTATGGTGACAATCAAGGTTTTAAAGACGAGATTGTAGAAAAAGTTTGCCAACAAAAGGATTTAAAAAAAACATTATACTTTGAAAAAGAAGTTCTATCTAACACAGAAAACTTTCTTAACTCAATTTCAACTAAATCTTTTTTTGAGAATGAAAAAATTATAGTTATCAAAAATGCAACAGACAAACTCAAAGAAATGATTAATGACATTTATGAATTACAAAACCCAGATATAACTGTAATCTTAATTTCTGATTTATTAGATAAAAAATCGAAACTGAGAAATTTTTTTGAAAAAACAAACAATGTAATATGTATTCCATTCTATCCAGATGAGCACAAAGATTTGAATATGATCGCAAATAATTTTTTTAAAAAAAAAGATATTAAAATTTCTCAACAAACAATTAACTTAATAATAGATAGAGCTAATCAAAGTCGACAGCATCTCAATAATGAATTACAAAAAATTGAAAATTTTGCACTTAATAAAAAAGAGATTAAAGATGTTGATATAATTAAACTTACCAATCTAGGCAAAAACTATGAAATATCTGAGCTAGTTGAAACGTGCCTTGCAAAAAATCAAAATAAGTTATTAAAAATCATGAATGAAAATCATTTTTCAAATGAGGATGTAATACTAATTTTAAGAATTTTTTTAATAAAAACTAAAAGATTACTTAATCTTGCTATTAATTCCAAACCAGACAAAAACTTTGATGAAGCAATATCTAAGTTCAAACCACCAATATTTTGGAAAGAAAAGCCTTATGTTAAAAAACAGCTAATTAATTGGTCGGCCACAGAACTTAAAAAATTAATCAATGATATAAATGAAATTGAACTACTTTCAAAAAAAAATAGTCAAATTTCTCAAAGTTTACTTTTAAACTTTATCTTTGAAAGTTCAAAAACTTTTAATAATTAAGCTTAATAATATCAATTATTTTATTAAGTTGGTCCATATCATGATAGGAAAAAGTAATTGTGCCTTTATTTCTTCTATCATTTTTTATAGAGACATTAAGACCAATTTTATTTATTAAAGTCTCTTCTAGGTGCTTAATATTAGGATCTTTGGATATAGTTTTTTTATAAGACTTTTTTTTGAAAATTTTAACAAAATTTTCTGTTTGTCGAACAGATAATTTTTTTTCAATAATTTTACTAGCTATAAATGATGCATTATCCAAACCAACCAAAATTTTAGCATGTCCAGCTGTTATTTTTTTTTCTTCAACGAACTTCAGAACATCTGATGGTAAATTTAACAAACGCAATGTATTAGTAATATAGCTTCGGCTTTTACCAATAAATTTTGATACCTTTTCTTGGTCGTAAGAAAACTCATCAATCAATCTTTTGTAGCCTAACGCTTCCTCTAAAGGATTCAGGTCGTTCCTTTGAACATTTTCAACAATGGCAAACTCCAAAGATTTTAAGTCATCTGCATCTGTTACAACCACTGGAATTTCATGAAGTCCTGCTTTTCTTGCTGACAACCATCTTCTTTCACCAGCAATTATTTCATACTTGTCATTTTTATTTAATTTTCTAACAATTATAGGCTGAATTACTCCTCTTTCTCGGATCGAATTTGTTAAATCATTTAAACTTTCTTCGTCAAAATTTTTTCTGGGTTGAAATTTATTTGGTTGAATTTCGCCTAGTGGCAATTTATTTGTTTTAGTTTCTACTTTTGTTTCGCCAATCAAAGAAGACAGTCCTCGTCCAAGGCCTTTTTTAATTTTGTTCATTATGCAGCACTCCCAATTTTATTTTCTTGAGAAATAAATTCATCTGTAAAACTATAATAAGATTTACTTCCTGGACAATTTTTATCATATATTAAAACTGGTACACCATGTGATGGGGCTTCAGATAATCGTACATTTCTTGGTATTACAGTTTGATAAACTTTATCTTTAAAATAATCTCTAGCTTCTTGTTCTACTTGGGATGATAACTTATTTCTTCGATCATACATTGTTAAAAGTATTCCTTGAATTTCTAATTGCGGATTTAAGTTAACTTTTATTCTTTCAATAGTTTTCATCAATTGAGTTAAGCCCTCTAGAGCAAAAAATTCTGTTTGTAGAGGTACTAATAAAGAATTTGAAGATACTAACGCCATTACAGTTAGTAAACTTAAGGAAGGCGGACAGTCAATTAAGATATAATCGTATATTCCTCTAGAATCGTTTAAATATGCGGTTAATTTAGCCTTTAAAATAAAAGCTCTATCGTTGTCTCCTGCGGTTTCGACTTCTAGTCCAGACAGATCAACATTTGATGTAATTAAATCTAAATTTTCAAATTTTGTTTTTTTAATTACGTTTGAAATCGACATTGTCCCATTTAGAATTCCGTAAATAGTTTGATCTGATTGCTCGGTATTAGACAACCCTAAACCAGTAGTGGCATTTCCTTGTGGATCTAAATCTATAACTAAAATTTTTTTACCTTGTTGTGATAATGCAGAAGCTAAATTGATAACTGTTGTTGTTTTACCAACTCCACCTTTTTGATTTATAATTGAAATAATTTTCATCAATTTTTTTTTTTTTATATTTTTAATATTTAGTATAAACGAGTCGTTGTTTGTTAAGCTTTTTTTTTCTTCATAATCTAATTCCCACTCTTGAAGTGCATCATTAAAAATTTTTCTTCCTTTATCACCCATGAAAAGAATTACATTTTTATATTTTTTAAAATTTTGACACACTAAGTTTAAAATAATTGGCATTGGTTTAAACGCTCTTGACATTACTGTTCCTGTTTCAATATTATTTAATTTAAAAATATCTTTTTGAATTACCTCTGTATTAAGTTTTAATTTTTTCGAGACTTCTTTAAGAAAAACGCATTTGTGATAGCTTTTTTCATAAAGATTAATTTTCATGCTTTTTTTTAATTTTTTCATAATAATAGCTACTATTAACCCAGGCATTCCACCTCCAGTTCCTAAATCTGTAGTTGTATCGCTATTTAAATCAACAAAATCAACAATTTGTGCAGAATCAATTATATGACGTTCTCTTACTGCATCTTTTTCACATGTTTTTTTGCTTATTATGTTAATTTGCTTGTTTTTTTCTAAAATCATTGAGATTAAACTTTCAAGCTCATTACAAGTTTCACGTGAAACATTCAAGTTTGTGATTTTTGAGTAATAATCTAAAATTACGTTATCCATTAAGCTATATGCTTAATAGACTTTCTTTTAACGTGTGACAACAAAATATATACAGCAGCAGGTGTAATTCCATCAATTCTTAATGCTTGACCCATGGTTTTTGGCCTTATTTCTTTAAATTTAGCTTTAACTTCATTAGATAATCCTGAAAATTGGTCATAATTAATGTCATCTGGTATCGATAGATTTTCATCCCTCTTAAATGCTAAAATATCAGCTCTTTGCTTTTTTAAATATCCTCTATAATGTGAATTAATTTCAATTTGTTCATCAATTTCACTACCAAAGAATGGAATTTCTGGCCATATTTCTCTAATTTTTCTCATATTAACATCTTGTTGTGTTAAAACTTCCTCAGCTGACCTAAAAATACCATCCTTTGCAATTTTTACTCCAAATGTTTCAGCTTTAGATGGTGAAATATTAGAATTTGCCATTTGTAGTGAAATTTTGCTCAATTTTTGAAATTTATCCTCAAATAGCTCTTTTCTCTGATTTGAAACAAGACCGATCTTTATTCCTTTGTGAGTGAGCCTTAGATCCGCATTATCAGATCTCAAACTGAGTCTATATTCAGCTCTAGATGTAAACATTCTATAGGGCTCTGCAACACCTTTTGTAACCAAATCATCGATCATCACTCCAATATAGGCATCTGATCTATCAAGAATGAAAGGTTCCATTTTTTTTATAGCTAGAGCAGCGTTAATTCCAGCAATTAGACCTTGGGCAGCAGCTTCTTCATATCCAGTAGTTCCATTAATCTGACCAGCCAAATATAAATTTTTTATTTTTTTTGTTTCGAGGGTCAGGAAAAGTTCTCTTGGGTCTATATAGTCATATTCAATTGCATATCCGGGTCTTAAGACTTTTACATTTTCTAAACCATTGATATTGTTGAGTATTTCACACTGTACTACCTCAGGTAGAGAAGTAGATATGCCATTAGGGTAAATTGTATGGTCATTAAGCCCTTCTGGCTCTAAAAATATCTGATGCCTAGTCTTATCAGCAAATTTTACTATTTTGTCTTCAATTGATGGACAATACCTAGGGCCAACACCTTGAATGCTACCTGAGTACATTGCACTTTTAGATAAATTCTTTTCGATTATTTTGTGAACTCTTTCATTTGTATAAGTCATTGCGCAAGTGACTTGCTTATTAATATTTTTCTTTGTTAAAAAGGAAAAAAAATATGGGTCATCATCTGCAGATTGTTTTTCCAAATTTTTAAAATTTATGGACCTTGAATCTAATCTAGGAGGTGTTCCAGTTTTTAATCTGCCCATTTTAAATTTATATAATCTTAATTGTTCACTTAAACCTGTGCTTGGTTTTTCATTAAATCGACCAGCAGGAGTTCTTTGTTCACCGATATGAATGAGACCATTCAAAAAAGTGCCCGTTGTTAAAATTAATTTATTACATTTTACTTTATTGCCTTTTAAAGTAATCAAGCCATTTATTTGATTTTCTTTGAAAATAAACTTTATTACAGGATCAGAAAAAATGCTTAAATTACAGTAGTTTACAAGTTTTTCTTGCATATATTTTCGATAAAGTGATCTATCAGATTGAGTTCTAGGACCTCTTACAGCAGGTCCTCTGCTTCTATTTAATAACTTAAATTGAATACCTGACTTATCAGCAACTTCACCCATTACTCCATCTAAAGCATCTATTTCTCTAACAAGGTGACCTTTTCCCAAGCCTCCAATTGCGGGATTACAAGACATTTCACCAATAGTTTTGCTGTTGTGTGTAAACAATGCTGTATTAACGCCTAATCTTGCGGATGCTGCCGCAGCTTCACATCCTGCGTGACCGCCACCAATTACAACTACATCAAATGATAGATCTTTTTTCATAAGCTAAATCTATATTCGATTATAATATTTACAAGAATTGAGTTGCTCTATTTAAGGTGAAAATTTCCTAAGAAAATAGAAAATTATTCGATAAAATTCGATAAATTTTATTATTTACCTATACAAAAATCATTGAAAATACTTCCTAAAATCTCTTCTACATCAACTTTACCGACTATCATGCCCAAATGTTTGATAGCTAAACGAAGATCTTCTGCGGCTTTATCAAAATCTTGTACTTCGTGTTTCTTTTCAAAATCTCTTAAATGTTTTGCACATTGAATTAAATGTTGTCTATGTCTTTCCCTTGTTATTAAAACATCATCCTGATCAGTAAACTTATTTTTCAGGTGTTTTTTAATATTTGATATAAGTACATCTAAGTTTCGATTTTCTTTAAGAGAAATCAAAACATGGCTTATATTTTTAAAACTAGTATCTAAATTATTATCTATTAAATCTGACTTGTTAATTACAAGGATCCCATCTTTTTTAAGTAAATCTTTAAAAAAATCGCTTAAATTGGGCTTTTTTGCGTCTAAAACTACTAATTTTAAATCAGCATTTTCCACTTTTTTTAATGCTAACTTTATACCCTTTTTTTCGATATCATCTTTTGAGTCTCTTATTCCAGCTGTATCTGAAATTATAACTGGGTAACCATCTAAGTTTAAATGAACTTCAATTACGTCTCTTGTTGTTCCGGCTGTTTCTGAAACAATAGCAGCCTCTCTTTTAGATAAATAATTTAACAAACTAGATTTTCCAGCATTCGTTGGACCTACAATTGCAATTTTAAAACCTTCACGAATTATTTCACCAACTTTTTGATCACTCAAAATTTTTTCAATTTTTAATAAAACACTAGCTGAAACTTTTTTAATTTCATTTAACTCTCTATCTGGTAAATCTTCATCAGGAAAATCAATTTTTGCTTCAACAAATGATAAGATTTTTAATAATTTTTCTCTCAAAACATTAAATGTTTTTGAAAATGATCCCTGCATTACTCTTAATGCTTGCAATCTTTGAATTTCAGTTTCTGCTGATATTAAATCAGAAATACTTTCGGCTTTTAACAAGTCTATTTTTCCATTTTGAAAAGCAAGTTTAGTAAATTCACCCGGCTCTGCTAGCCTACAATCCTTTAACGTAGAAAGATTATCTAAAATCGATTGAACTACTGCCTTACCACCATGAACATGAATTTCTGCCATATCTTCTCCTGTGTAGCTCTGAGGCCCAGGAAACCATAATATAATCCCTTGATCAATCAATTCAGATGTCTTGATATTGTTTATTTTTTTTAGGGTAGCGACTCTTGGCTTTGGAATACCGCCTTTTGTGAGCAATTTTAACAGGTTTGAAGTATTTTCTCCAGAAATCCTTATTACAGCTATACCAGATACACCAGAACCGCTAGAGAGAGCATATATAGTCATTAATTTATTATATCTTGAATTTTTTTATTAGATATAATTAAAATTTAGATGATAATTTAGTCAATTCTTTGCTAAAAAATAAATGGATAGAAAGTATTTAGAAAATCAAGCTTCAATTCTAGTTAATCTTTATAATTCGAAAAAATTTGATGAAGCAGTCCAAAAAGGGAAAATTTTAATAAAAAAATTTCCAAACCAATTAATGTTTTACAATGCGACCGCACTTTCATTATCGTCTTTAGGTGAAAATGATGAAGCACTCCGAATATTAAGAGAAGGACTTATTCTGAGACCAAATGATATTTTTGTTCTAAACAATCTTGGTTTGATTAATTCAAATCTAAATAAGAATAAAATTTCACGAGAATACTTGGAGAAAGCCATATCGATTAATACAAATTTTGTAGATGCATTACTCAATTTAGGAAATTTAAATCTTAAAGAAGGTAAAATAGAACAAGCCAAAGAAAATTATGTTAAAGCATTAAAACTTAGTAAACAATCTGCTGCAGATGAAACAATAAATATGGCTTTAGGAAACCTTAATCAACAAATAGGGGAATTTGATGCAGCTTTAGAAAACTATAAAATTGTCAATAAATTAAATCCACAAAACACCTCTGCAGATAAGGCTATTAGCACAATTCATAAATATGAAAATGCGAATGATCCTCATTTTTTATCAATGAAAAATAAGATAGATAAAATAGAGGATCAAAACGATCTTAAATCATTGTATTTTGGTCTAGGAAAAGCTTGTGAGGATTTCAAGGAATTTCAGGAAGCATTTAAATATTTAAGTCTAGGAAACTTAATAACGGATAAGCAGATACAATACAATGTTGAAAATGATAAAAAACTTTTTTTAGAAATAAAAAGAATTTTTGAAACAATAAAAATGGAGAATATTAAACCTTTAGAGGAAAAAATTATTTTTATAGTTGGCATGCCAAGATCTGGAACAA
>CACFGT010000013.1 GCA_902565935.1 uncultured Pelagibacteraceae bacterium | reverse complement strand
AATTATTAATTATAAAAGAATACAAAATTTGAATTCTAAAAATTTTTACACCACATGTTGTAGATCCAGCACAACCGCCTATGAACATTAATATTAAAAATAAAACAAGTGAAAAACTACCCCAATTATCAAATTGTGCATTAACATAACCAGTACCTGTTAATATTGAAATAATATTAAATAATACTGATCTTAATTCAAATGTGACAGATTTATTTAAAATTAGATAAGCAGATAAAATAATTATTGAAAAAAAAATAATTTTTAAAAAAGTTTGAATTTGGATGTCCTTAAAAAATATCGTTTTATTACCATTTAAAAATTTTATATAAACTATAAAGGGCACACTTCCTAATATTATGAAAATCATTGCCGATGTTTCAATAAATGCATTATCAAAAAAACCTATAGACTCATTATAATTTGAAAAACCACCAGTAGCTATTGTAGTCATTGAGTGTGTTAAGCTATCAAATATATTCATACCAAAAAAATAATAAGAAATGGCACAAAGTGAGGTTAATCCTAAATAAATATAAATCAATCTCATCGCTATTTCTTTTGACTTAGGCAAAATTTTTTCTGAGGAGTCATTATTTGAAATTTTGAATAATTGCATACCGCCTACATTCATTATTGGCATAAGTGTGATTGCCATAACAATTATACCAATTCCACCTAGCCATTGGAGGATAGCTCTCCATAACAAAATTCCTTTTGGCATTTCATCTAAATTAGCAATTATAGTTGAGCCAGTTGTAGTTATACCAGACATACTCTCAAAAAAAGCATTTGTGAAAGAAAAGTTCATATTTGAAAATAAAAAAGGCAGTGAACTGAAGATTGCAATACTCAACCAAGACAACGCGGTAAGTAAAAATGCTTGCTGTAAATTTAATTTCTTATCATGGTCTAAATTTGATAAAAAAAATAAAGTACCAAAAATAATTGTTACTATTGAAGCTCCTAAAAAAGATGAGTCAAATTCATTATATATAAATTGCGCAATTACTGGAATTAACATAAAAATTCCCAGAATTATTTGAAGAATTCCTAAGGTAAAAAAAACAGTTTTATAATTAGCCATTTTGAAAGAACATTATTTTATGGAAAATAAATTTCAACTCTATAAAAATAAATTAATCATAAATTTAAAGTTTTATATAAAGTATTCATGATTAAAAAAGAAAATCTAGATAAAACAAGTGCATGGCCTTTTGTGGAAGCAAAAAAAATGCTCCGGGAAAGAAAATCATTTATTGAAAAAAAGGGAAAAATTACTCTTCAAACAGGTTATGGTCCTAGTGGACTTCCTCACATCGGAACATTTGGAGAAGTAGCACGAACTTCTATGATTGTTAATGCATTAAAACATTTAACTGATCTTCCTACAGAAATTATAACATTTTCCGATGATATGGATGGATTGCGAAAAGTTCCAGATAATGTACCTAAAAAAGATTTATTAGAAAAAAATTTGCATAAACCACTTACCCAAGTTCCAGATCCTTTTCAGAAGTTTGGTAGTTTTGGTGAGCATAACAATCAAATGCTGAAAAATTTCTTGGATGATTTTAAATTTAAATATACTTTCAAGAGCTCGACCGAATTATACAAATCAGGTTTTTTCAACTCATCCCTTCAAATTATTTTAGAAAATTATGATGGTATAATGGGTATAATCTTACCTACACTGGGCAAAGAGCGTCAGAAAACTTATAGTCCATTTTTACCAATATGTCCAAATACTGGTCATGTTTTAGAAATTCCAGTTAAAGAAATAATTCAAGATCAGTCAAAAATAATTTTTGATAATTATGGAAAAGAACTTGAAGTGAGTATCTTTGATGGGAATTGTAAATTACAATGGAAAGTTGATTGGGCAATGAGATGGTATGCTTTAGATGTAGACTTTGAAATGTATGGTAAAGATTTGATCGAAAGTGCAATTTTGTCTTCTAAAATAATAAAGTTAATTGGTAAAACAAATCCCTCTGGTTTTGCATATGAATTATTTTTAGATGAAAAAGGTGAAAAAATTTCAAAATCAAAAGGCAATGGAATTACTATAGATCAATGGCTTGAATATGCCTCGCCTGAAAGTTTATCTTTGTATATGTATCAAAATCCTAAAAGAGCCAAGAAATTATACAAAGAAATAGTTTCAAAGACTGTTGATGAATATCTAGATTATATTGAAAAAGCTAACAATCAGAATGAGCTACAAATTTTAATGAATCCTGTATGGCATGTTCATAACAGTAATATTCCAAAAGAAAAAATGATTATGTCATTTTCAATGTTATTAAATTTAGTAGAAACAAGTAATGCAGACAGTAAAGAACTTTTATGGAAATTTGTAAAAAAATATAAAAAAGACATTTCTGAAAAAGATCACCCAATTTTCGATAATTTAGTTGGATATGCAATTAGATATTTTAATGATGTAATAAAATCAAAAAAAAAATATAAAAATCCAGATAAAAATGAAAAATTAGCTTTACAAGCACTTATAAAGACTTTGGATCAATGTAATGATGAAATGAAGCCAGAGGATATTCAAACGTTGATTTACTCAACTGGAAAAGAAAACGGTTATTCAGAAAATTTAAGAGAATGGTTTAAATTAATTTACGAGGTTGTATTTGGTGATGAAAATGGACCACGTATGGGATTTTTTATAAGTTTTTTTGGTGTTCAAGAAACAAAAGATCTTATAATAAATAAAATCAAATAATGTTTTCAAATATTAGATCTTTAATTTTTAAACTAGACCCTGAAACTGCTCATAATTTGGCAATTAAATCTCTAAAATTTAACTTTGTTCCAAATTTTACTGATGAGTATAAAGATGATCCATTATTTAAAACAAAGTTATTTAATCAAGATATTGAAAATCCAATTGGTATGGCCGCAGGTTTTGATAAAAACGCAGAGGTATATAATTCCTTATTTAAGCTTGGTTTTGGATTTGTAGAGGCTGGAACCATCACACCACTGAAGCAATATGGCAACCCAAAGCCTAGAGTTTTTAGATTAGTTGAAGATGAAGCATTAATAAATAGACTTGGCTTTAATAATTTTGGAGCAAAAAATATTGTAAAAAGGGTAAAATCTAATAAACAAATTGGATTGCTTGGTATAAACATAGGTCCCAATAAAGATACAAAGGACAGAACCTCTGATTACATTGAATGTTTAAAAATTTTTAATGAAATAGCAGATTATATTACAATAAACATTTCATCTCCAAATACAGAAAATTTAAGAAATCTCCATAATCAAGAAAAATTAAATGATCTATTGAAAAATATTGAAAATGAAAAAAAAAATCTTAATTCAAAAATACCAATTGTAGTAAAAGTATCTCCAGACATTGCTGAGAAAGATATTAATGAAATTTCTGAGGTCCTTTTAAGTAACAATATAGAAGGAATTATTGTTTCTAACACATCAGACTCTACAAGAGATGATTTGATAGACATTCAAAAACATCAAAGAGGAGGACTATCTGGGAAACCAATTAAAAAGAAATCAACAATGTTGATAAGCAGATTTTATAAATTGTTAAAAGGAAGAATAAAAATTATAGGTGTAGGAGGTGTTGACTCAGGAGAAAGTGCTTACGAAAAGTTTTTAGCTGGTGCTAATTATGTTCAACTTTACACGGGTATGGTTTTTAGGGGACCAAATATTGTAAGTATGATCAAAAAAGAGCTAAGAGAATTATTATTAAAAGATGGAGTTAAAAATTTTAGTGAAATAGTAGGCAATAAATCTTTAAGATAAATCTATTAAACTTGACGTAGTCAATATCACCCCTTATATAGTCATCTCTATTATGTCAAAAAAATGTGAACTTACTGGTAAAATCCCAATGAAAGGTCATAACGTTAGCCATGCTAACAACAAGACTAAAAGAAGATTTTTACCAAATTTAAAAAAAGTTAGATTCACAAGTGAGATTTTAAAAAGAAGCTTAAAGTTAACAGTAAGTAACGCTGGTGTAAGATCTGTAGATAAAAAAGGTAGCTTCGATGAATTTTTAAAAACAGTTAAAAATAAAGATTTGTCTCCAAGGCTGAAAAAAATTAAGAAAAGTTTATTAATCAAATCGCCGTACCAAAGAAAAACTTTACAATCTAAATCTGCTTAATGAACAAAACACTGTTTACACTATCGTTTTTGATGGGTGTTGTTGTTTTATCCTCAAATTATTTGGTTCAATTTCCATTTAATTATTATGGTTTAGATGAAATACTAACTTATGGAGCTTTTAGTTATCCTATTGCTTTTTTAATTACAGATTTGGCAAATCGATCTTATGGAAAAATTGTGGCAAGAAGAATAGTATACTTAGGTTTCTTTATTGGTATAGGTTTTACTTTTCTATTTTCTACAGATTTTGCGGACTTAATATCTTTAAGAATAGCATTTGGTTCGGGAATTGCATTTTTGACAGCACAAATATTAGATGTTCAAATTTTTGATAAATTAAGAAAAAGGAAATGGTTCATTGCGCCATTAACATCTTCTTTGGTTGGGTCAACTATTGATACTTTTTTATTTTTTTCAATATCCTTTTATGGAACAGGAGTTCCATGGATTACACTTTCAATTGGGGATTTGACAGTAAAAGTTATCGTTGCAATGTTAATGCTTCTACCATTCAGAATTTTACTTAAAACATTTAAGCCAATTTAAGTTCAGTATAAAAATTTGTAAGAAAGAATTTTGTAAGCTAGTTTTGCAACTAAAAAATTATAAGAATTAAATCCTTTTATTGGAGAAAGTTCGTTGATATCTGCTCCAACTATATTTGAATTTTTTGCTGCTATTTTAATAATATCTAGCGTTTCATCCCAAAATAGTCCTCCTGGTTCAGGAGTTCCAGTTGCTGGCATGATACTAGAGTCGAATCCATCAACATCAAAAGTTAAATAAACGGTTTTACCACTAATCATTTTTTTAAACTTTTTAAAGTCCCATTTAACCTTATCTTTAGCCCAAAAAATTTTTATTCTAGATGAATTTTTTTTTAAAAAAGGTATTTCACTGCTAGAAATATTTCTTATCCCAAATGAAACAACAGATACGTTCTTGTAATCCAAACATCTTCTTATAGCTGATGCATGCGAAAATTTTTCTCCATTGTAGCTATTTCTTAAATCTGCATGTGCATCAAAATGAAGTAAACAAATTTTTTTATATTTTTTAACAAAAGGATAAATACATCCAGGTGTAATTGAATGTTCACCTCCAAAAGTAAGTGGAAAAAGATTTTTATTTAATAGCTCTCTATTGATTTTAGACATCTTTTGTAATGCAACATTTATATTTTTGTCAATCTTAAAAGGTTTTAAAGTTTTGATGCCAATCTTCTTATATGGTTCACATTTTAATTCTTCATCATATAACTCAACTTGATGAGAGGCTTTTATAATTTCCTTTGGACCATTTTTAGTTCCACCACCATAGCTCACGGTTTTTTCTAATCCAAACGGAACAACGACTACTTTTTCCCTCAAATTAGATTTATTATCAATTCCAAGAAACCCTTTTTTATTTGATAGATAATTCAATTTATTTATCCAAAAATTTTTGAAAAATTTTTTCTACTTCTGTTTTTCCATTCACCCCTATGATATACATCGCTTGCTATCAAGGGCAATACACTTGTTGCCTCTGCAAAAACCATTTGTTCTTTAGTTATATCAACTTTTCCCCACGAACTTGCTTCTTTTAAGGTAGAGCTACTACAAGCGCCATCTCTAGAGTCAGCAACAGTAATTTGAACAGCGTATTTATGCATATCAACTTCTTTACCTAAAAGTTCAGCACAAATAACCGTGTCTTGAATAAAATTTTTCGGTACACCTCCACCAATCATGAAAAGACCTGAACCTTTTGATTGAATTTTAATTTCAGTTAATTCACGAAATTCTCTAATTGAGTCTATAGTCATATGTTTTTGTGGATTATTTTCCTGATGAATAACCAATCCAAATCCAGCACTTGAATCTGTGAAAGCAGGGCAAAAAATTGGAACATTATTGTTATATGCAGTTTCAATTAATGAGTCTTTTTTTACTGAATTTTTCTTTAAGTATTTTCCCATTTCATGAATGAATTCTCTAGAGGTGTAACTTCTAGGTTCAAGAGAGTCAGCAATTTCACAAATTTTTTTGTCGCAAATTTGCAACTCATCTTCATCGATATAAGTATCATATATTCTGTCAATGTAATTTTTTCTTAATTCTGTATCATTTTGAAATTGAGATCCACGATAATGCTTAAATCCAAGAGCTTCAAAAAAATCCATATCAATAATAGATGCACCTGTTGCAACAATTGCATCAACCATATTATACTTAACAAGATCTTTATAAATATTCATGCATCCTGCTGCCGAAGTAGAACCAGCCAAAGTCAAAAATATTGTACAATTTTTATCTTTAAGCATTTCATTATAGATATTTGCAGCATTTGCAGTCTCCCTAGATACAAAAGACATTTTTTCCATTGAGGAGATAATTTTTCTAGCATCAAAGGATGTGATGTCGATATGTTCAACGGGATATTTTAAGAAGTCTTTTTTACTATTATGACCAAGGTTCTTTTTTTCAGTCATCAAGCAACTAATGTAGCTTTATTATCTTCTTTTTCGTAAAGACTCATTATTGGATTATCATCGACTTCGTATATTTCATTAGAAAAGAAACCATTAAACTCCGTTCTGAATGTTAATCCATATGCACCTAATTGACCAAGCTCTATATAATCATTTTCTTTTACATTGTTAGGTAACAGAAAGGGTCCTTTCATATAATCCATACTATCACAAGTTGGGCCATAAAAATCGAAAGCAGTTAATTTTTTAGAAATAATTTTGTTTGAACTATCTTTTATCATTTTAGATGGATAAACAATATTTGGGGTTCCAGCATCAAATAAAGTGCCATAGGTTCCATCATTTATATAAAGTTTTTGTTTTTTTCTCAAATTAACCCTAACAATTGTAGATCCACTTTCAGCAACCAAAGCTCTTCCTGGTTCACATATTATTTTCGGCAATGAGTTAAGTTTTAAGTTTTCAAGACTTTTTTTAATTTCTTCAAAATAACTACTTAAAGATTGTGGTATTAAATCAGGGTAAATAGTTGGAAATCCACCACCCACATTTATAAAGTCAGGAACAATCTTAGTTTTATTGATTATATTTCCTATTTCTGTAATTCCTTTTGCATAAGAGATTGGGTGCATACATTGAGAACCAACATGAAAACTTAAACCTATTTTACTTGAGTATTGTTTAACAAGTCTCAATAGTCCAGCTGCTTCGGTGCTTAATGCTCCAAATTTCTTTGATAAATCAATTTCTGCATGTTCATTTGAAACTGCAACTCTGACAAATAGTTCCAGATCTTTAGCACCACTTGTACTTTCAATAATTTTAATTAATTCATCTTTAGTATCAAGTGCAAATGTTTTTACACCATATTTAAAATATGCATCTCTTATGCTCTCACGACTTTTGACAGTATGCATAAAAGAACATTTTGCAGATTGGCTGAATTCTCTTACTGCTTTGATTTCTTCAACAGATGCAACATCAAACTGTTCAATTCCACTTTTTATTAGAGTTTTAATAACTTCTTGATTTGGATTGGTTTTAACTGCATAAAGAATTTTTCCTGGGAATTTCTTTTGGAAAAACTTTGATGCTGAAAGAATTGATTTCTTTCGTATGCAGTAAACTGGCCTGTCTGGTCTCAGTTGATTTACAAGGTCTTCAACTGATTTAAATTTTTGCATATTAATGCCCCCCAAAAAAAATTTAATAAAAAAAAAGCTTTTTTATTTAAAAAACTTTAATATTTCGAGCAATTAATTCAATAGTTATTCAATGTAAAGAAAATAATGACCTATTGAATTGTGGAAAAATATGACCATATATATGAGTATGAAAAATGAAGGAACACTACAAAATTTAAGCGATTTTGAGAATAAATCTCTTTTAATTGTTGATGACGACAACCCTTTTAGAGAGAGATTAGCTAGAGCTATGGAAAAAAAGGGATTTGAAGTAATTCAAGCTGAAGGTGTGAAAAAAGGGATTGATTCGGTAAAATTAAAGAAACCAGGATTTGCAGTGGTAGACTTAAGATTAGGTGACGGTAATGGATTAGAGGTTGTAAAGGAGATACAACATAATAATTCTTCAAGTAGAATTATAATGTTAACTGGATACGGAAATATTCCCACAGCAGTTGCAGCAATTAAAGAAGGAGCTATTGATTATTTAGCTAAACCAGCTGATGCTGATGATGTTGAAAAAGCACTATTGGCTGATCCATCAAAAAAAGCTGCACCGCCTGAAAATCCTATGTCAGCAGACAGGGTAAAATGGGAACACATTCATAGAGTATTTGAATTATGTAATAGAAATGTGTCCGAAACTGCAAGAAGATTAAAGATGCATAGAAGAACGCTGCAAAGAATACTGTCTAAAAGATCCCCTAAATAAATCTTCTTAATTTAATTATTTTTTTTGTTAATAAAGTTAATAAAATTATTTTAAAAATTTCTGCTAATAGAAAAGGTTTAATACCCAATTGCACAATTGGTTTATCCCATCCTAAAAGTGTTCCTAACCACAAAACTCCTAAAATATATATTACTGATACAGACAAAATAAGTTTTATAAAAATAATAAAGTAATTATCTTCAAGCTTAATATGGGATGCAAAATAACAAGCAAATAAAAATCCAATGAGATATCCCATAGTAGGCCCTGTGAAATAAACTAAACCTACACCTCTCTCAGGTGAATTAGAAAAAACTGGAAGACCAATAATTCCTTCAACTAAATATAATCCTACTGTTGCTAATCCAATTTTGTATCCAAAACAAACCCCAAAAGATAATACAACAAACGTTTGCATTGTCATTGGCACTGGGTAAAAAGGAATTTTTACTTTAGCTGAGATGGCAAGTAAAATTGAACCCAAAATTATTATTAAAATAGATTTGAAAATTTTGGTTTGAGTATTTTGTTTAATTAAATCCATAAAAAAATATATACTCTTATTTATATTGATAATCTAGACATTATTTTTCATAAAGATGTGATATATTTTTTTTTATGAGTAAAATTAAAAAAACAGATCATTACTATCTAATTGACGGCTCGGGTTATATTTTTAGAGCTTATTATGCTTTACCTCCTTTGACCCGAAAGAGCGATGGTTTACCTACTGGAGCAGTAAGCGGTTTTTGCAGTATGTTATTTAAATTACTTGAAGACTCGAAATCAGATAGAAACTTACAAAAACCAACTCATTTTGCAGTAATTTTTGACTCTGCTAGAAAAACTTTTAGAAATGAAATTTATAGTGATTATAAGGCAAATCGATCTGAAGCTCCCGATGATTTAGCCCCACAATTTGAATATATAAGAAAATCCGTATTAGCATTCAACTTACCCTCAGTCGAATTGAGTAATTATGAAGCTGACGATTTAATTGCTACTTATGTGGAAAAAATTTTAAAAGGAGGTGCAAAAGTTACAATAGTTTCCTCAGATAAGGATTTAATGCAGCTGTATAAGAAAAACGTACGAATTTATGACCCTATGAAGAATAAGTTCATATCAGATGAAGATGTTCAAAAAAAGTTTGGTGTGGATTCAAGCAAAGTTATTGATGTCCAAGCATTAGCAGGTGATAGCAGTGATAATGTACCTGGTGTACCAGGTATTGGTGTTAAAACAGCTGCAGAATTAATTAATAAGTATGGCACACTAGAAAAACTTTTAAAATCTGCAAAAGAAATAAAACAAAATAAAAGAAGAGAAACACTTATTGCTAATGAAGATAAAGCTTTAATTAGCAAAAAATTGGTGACTTTAAAAAATGATGCCCCAATAAACAGAGATCTTGACGAATTTGAATTAAAAGAAATTAATAAAGATAAGCTTTACAAATTTTTGAGAGAAATGGAGTTTAATAGACTACTAAGTTCAGCAATATCAATTTATGGAGAACCTGATTTCATAAATGAAATAAGTAATAAAAGTACAAATAATAAACAAGTCTCGATTGATAAAAAAAATTATCATTTAATTACTGATTTAAAAAATATTGATGAGTGGATTAGAGAAGCTGAGGAGATTGGTGAGGTAGCAGTGGATACAGAAACCAATTCATTAGATCCTCATCAAGCAGAATTAGTTGGCATTTCATTAAGTTCTAAAATTGGTAAAGCCTGCTATATACCTTTAGGTCATAAATCAGAAAAAAATATAAATAAGAATTTGGTTTTAAATAAATTAAAACCATTATTAGAGGATCCTAGCGTCAAAAAAATTGGTCAAAATATTAAATTTGATTTTATTGTTTTCTTCAAACAAGGAATAGAATTAACTGCTATGGAAGATACCATGCTCATGTCTTATGTTTTGGATGCAGGAAAAAATCGACATAATATGGACACTCTATCTGAAATACATTTAGATCATAAAACTATTGCTTTTAAAGATTTGGTTGGTACCGGAAAAAAAGAAATAAATTTTAGTGAAGTAGATATTGAAAAAGCAAAAGATTATGCAGCTGAGGATGCAGATATTACTCTTCGATTATATCAAAAGTTTAAAAAAAGTTTGAAATTGGAAAAAATGCATAACATTTATGAAGTTTTCGAGAAACCAATGATTAAAATTCTAGCATTTATGGAAATAGAGGGAGTGAAAATTGATAATAAATTTCTTAAACTTTTGTCATCAAAATTTGAGAAAAAAATTGAAAAAATTCAAAATCAAGTTTTTAAAATATCAAAAAAAGAATTTAATATTGCATCACCTAAACAACTAGGAGAAGTAATTTACAATGAACTAAAGATAGCAAATCTTAAAAAAACTAAAAAAGGAAGTTTTGCGACTAGTGCTTCAGTTTTAGAGGATTTGGCATTTAAGGGTCATAAATTTCCTCAATTAATTCTAGATTGGAGACAATTATCTAAACTAAAAAATACATATTCAGATTCTTTGCCTGAACATTTAAATCCTAACACTAAAAGAGTTCATACATCATTTTTACTTGCTGCAACCACAACTGGTAGACTTGCTTCAAGTGATCCAAATTTACAGAACATACCAATAAAGTCTGAGGATGGAAAAGATATTCGAAAAGCGTTTATTGCTGAAAAAAATTATGCCTTGATATCAGCTGATTACAATCAAATAGAGATGAGAATTTTAGCTGATCTAGCAGATGTAAAAGAATTAAAAAAAGCTTTTAATAATAATGAGGATATTCACTCACTTACTGCAAGTCAGATATTTAATGTTGATATAAAAAAAATAAATGATGATCAAAGAAGAAAAGCAAAAGCGATTAATTTTGGTATTATATATGGCATATCACAGTATGGACTTGCTAAACAAATTAATGTTAGTAACCATGAAGCAGAGGAATTTTTAAATGCATATTTTTTGAGATTTCCAGAAATTAAAATATACATGGATGAAACTATAAAGTTTTGCAGAAAAAGTGGTTTTGTAAATAATATATTTGGACGAAGATCTCATTTTGTTAATATTAATGATAAAAATTACAATGTAAGAAATTTTCAAGAACGTGCAGCTATAAATGCACCCATTCAAGGATCTGCATCAGAAATAATGAGATTGGCAATGATAAGACTATCAAAAAGGTTGAGTGAGCAAAAAAATAAAAAAACTAAAATGTTATTACAGATACATGATGAATTGATATTTGAGACACCAAAAGAAGAGTCAAAAAGAATCAGTAAAATTATAATTGAGGAAATGTCTAGTGTAACTAAAAGTGAACAACACTCTTTTTCAATACCTTTGACAGTAGATATGAATATAGGTGATAATTGGGGTAATCTTCATTAATTAAAATTTATTGCCCAATTTAGGACAATTTAGTATTTTTATAATAATCTATGAACAAACAAACAATTGCTTTAATTGATGATGATAGAAATATCTTAACAAGTTTAAGTATCGCCTTGGAAAAAGAGGGATTTAAAGTGCAAACTTACATTGATGGCGAAAGTGCTTTAATTGGCTTAACAAGGACTCCGCCTGATCTTGCGATAATTGATATTAAAATGCCTAAAATGGATGGTGAGGAATTATTAAAAAAATTAAGAAAAAAAACCTCTCTACCAGTAATCTTTCTTACATCAAAAGATGACGAAATAGACGAGTTATTAGGTTTAAAACTAGGCGCTGATGATTTTGTTAAAAAATCAGGGGGTTTTTCTATAAAAGTATTGATTGAAAGAATAAGAGTTCAATTAAGAAAAAAAGACTCAAAAGATACTATAGAGGAAAACAAAAGTATTATATCGCATGGAAAATTAAAATTGGATCCTTCACAGCTTGAATGCGAGTGGAATGGAAAACAATTGCCAGATAAATTAACAACAACAGAATTTTTATTAGTAAAAGAATTAGCAAAACGACCAGGAATTATAAAGGAAAGAGCACAATTGATGGACATAGCTTATCGAGAAGATACAGATATAGAGGATAGGACTATAGATAGCCATGTTAAAAGAATAAGGAAAAAATTTAAAAAAGTTGACCCTGATTTTTCAGCTATTGAAACTAGATATGGAAGTGGATATAGATGGAATGTTAACTAATGTTCAGCACATTTCTTAAAAATTTATCAATATTAAAAAAGTTTTTATTTATAAATTTTATTTTTTTTTACAATTATTAGTTTGTTTACTTTTCTTTATTTAAAAAACGTTCAACCGAATTTAATAAAAAAAAAATCATCAAATCATATTGAGGTGATCAAAAATACAACAGATAATTTAAAAAGATTAGACATAAAATTTAATGAGGAGGACATAAGGCGGTTTTTATTTTCTACAAGATTTTTATTTCAAAATTTGGATAGAGTAATATTTTTTGACAATGAATTGAATTTAGTTGGTGACACTGATACTTTAGATCTTGATCCAAGATCATTCACAACTAGGCTTGATACAGTCGAACTTGAAATACTGAGTGAAGAAAAGACCAAGGAAATTACAGAGAAAAAAAACATTGATTTGGGAAATGAAAATTCTGTCTCTTTAAAAGATATTTTATATAATTATGTATCTTCAAAAAATTTTGGTATTCCATTTACTTTTACTCAAGAGGAATTTAATAAATTTAAGTTGACCACTATTAAAAATGTAATGCGCGACGGAAAAAATATTGGTTATTTAGCAATTACAGAAAATGCCAATGATATTAGAGCGGCAATTGATGAAAGGAAAACTTTCATTATTAGAACTGCTTTTGCTGTTGGTTTAGTAATACTTATTTTTTCATTTGTTTTGAATACATATTTTCTTAAACCTATAAAAAATTTAGTAAGCTACACTAAAACTATAAGAGATAAAAATTTGAAAATTGCAAATATTGAGGGTTTAAAACTTAGAAATGATGAGTTGGGTTTATTATCAAATTCACTAGATGATATGACATTGGAGTTACAGAAACGTGTTTCTCATGCAGAAAATTTCTCTACAGATTTAGTTCATGAAATTAGAAATCCTTTAGCTTCATTAAAAAGTGCATCTGAAATTCTACAAGATGCAACTGATATTGATCAAAGAGCAAAATTGATAAATATTTTAAGTCATGATGTTCAAAGAATAGAAAGATTAATTACAGATTATTCCCAAATGTTAAAAGACGAAGTTGCACTGAGTAAAGAAAAAATAAGAAAACTTGATGTTGAACCTATTGTTAAATCTGTTGTAGATGATTTTAAAAGTATTTATGGAGCAAAGCGAGGTATTGATATTTTTTATGAGAATGATGGTAAAAATAAATATTTCATTAATGGTATTGAAAATAGAATTGAACAAATTATTGCAAATTTATTGGATAACGCAATTTCATTCAGCAAAGATAATTCAGAAATAATTGTTAATGTATCGAAAGATACTAAGAATATTATTTTAGATGTTCTCGACCAAGGGCAGGGATTCAAAGAAAAAAATACTGATAAAATTTTTAGAAGATTTTATAGTAATAGACCAGATAAATTTGGACAACATTCTGGTCTTGGTTTAAATATAGTTAAGAATTTAGTTGATTTACATAATGGTTCAATAATAGCTTCAAATAGAGCAGATCAAAAAGGCGCAAGTATGAAAATTATGTTTCCAAAACTATAATGCTCTATTGATTAATTAACTCTTTATTGTTAGAAGACCCTCCATGGAAGATTACAAAGTTAAAGATATATCACTGGCAGAATTTGGTCGTAAAGAAATCTCAATTGCTGAGAGCGAGATGCCAGGCTTAATGGCACTAAGAGAGGAATATTCTGGCAAACATCCTTTAAAAGGTGCAAAAATTATAGGTTGTCTTCATATGACAATTCAAACAGCAGTTTTAATTGAAACTTTGGTAGAATTAGGTGCAGAAGTAAGATGGTCTTCATGTAATATTTTTTCAACACAAGATCATGCAGCTGCTGCCATAGCAAAAGCCGGTATACCTGTTTATGCCTGGAAAGGTGAGACAGAGGAGGAATATGTTTGGTGCATCAAACAAACTATTGAGGGTAAAAAAGATTGGAAACCCAACATGCTTTTAGATGATGGAGGTGATCTCACAGCAATAATGCATAATGAGTATAAAGACTTACTAAATGAAGTTAGGGGTGTTTCAGAGGAGACAACTACTGGCATAAAAGCATTAAATAAGATGGAAAAAGATAAATCACTTATGGTCCCAGCTATAAATGTTAATGACTCTGTTACTAAATCAAAATTTGACAATCTTTATGGATGTAGAGAAAGTTTGGTGGATGGTATTAGAAGAGCAACAGACGTTATGATGTCAGGTAAGATCGCAATCGTTGCGGGTTTTGGTGATGTTGGAAAGGGTAGTGCTGCCTCATTGAGACAAAGTGGGGCAAGAGTAATGATTACTGAGGCTGATCCCATTTGTGCATTACAGGCTGCTATGGAAGGATATGAAGTTGTTTTAATGGAGGAAGCTATTGGCAAGGCCGATATTGTAGTTACTGCAACAGGAAATAAAGACATAGTTACTGCTGACCATATGCGAGAGATGAAAGATAGAGCTATTTTATGTAATATAGGTCATTTTGATAACGAAATTCAAGTTGAGGCATTAAAAAATTATAAATGGACTGAAGTTAAACCTCAAGTTCATGAAATAGAGTTACCCAGCAAAAAGAGAATCATCCTTTTAGCTGAGGGAAGATTAGTAAATTTAGGATGCGCAACTGGACATCCTAGTTTCGTAATGAGTGCATCATTTACAAATCAAGTGATTGCACAAATAGAACTTTGGAATAATTATAAAAATTATGAAAAAAAAGTTTACGTTTTACCGAAACATTTAGATGAAAAGGTTGCCACTTTGCACCTTAAAAAAGTTGGAGCTAAATTAACTAAATTGTCGAGAGAACAAGCAGATTATATTAGTGTAGGAGTGGAAGGTCCATTTAAGCCTAATGCGTATCGCTACTAAAAGTAGTAAAATAAATTTATCTTCAGAAAAGAAAACAGAAGAACTAGCTTTAAAATTTTCAAAAAGATTAATGGCTGGTAATATTGTTTTTTTGTATGGAGAAATAGGTGTAGGCAAAACTACTTTTATCAAATATTTAATCAATAAATTTCAAAAAAAAAATAAGCTTAAATTAACAGAAGTTACAAGCCCGACTTTTAATTTATTAAATGAGTATGAAATTAATGAAATAAAGATAAATCATTATGATTTATTTAGATTAAAATCAATTGATGAGGTAAAAAATTTAGACTTGTTTGATAATAATACAAATACCATTACACTAATTGAATGGCCACAACTAATTAAAAAAAAACCAAAAAATTTAATAGAATTGTTTTTTGAATACGGTAAAGACCATTTGACAAGATCTGTTCAAATAAATGGGCTGAATTTATAATTTAAGATGAAAAATTTGAAAAAAATTAAAGGTGATGCATCTTTTAGAAATTTTTTTAGAAAAAAAGAAGATCAGTTTTCTTCAATAATAGTCTACGCAAAAAAAGAAAAATTCCAAAATTTATTAGTTTACGATGCAATAAATAAAATTTTGAATAATCAAAAAATTCTTGCTCCAAGATTGTATAGTGAAAATTATTCAGAAAATTATATTGAAATTCAAGATTTTGGAAACCAGACTATTTTTGATGTATTAAAAAAAAAAAAGAAAAAAGATACGTTTATCTTATTTAAGAAAATAATTAAATTACTCCATCAAATACAATCAATTAAAGTTAAAAAGATCAAAAATTTTAAAAATAAAGACTATAAAATTCCTCTTTATCATAAAAAGATATTGATGAAAGAAGCAAACTTATTTTGTGATTGGTATTTGAAAAAGAGTTATTTAAATATAAGTAAAGAAAAATTTTCAAAAGATTTCAAAAAAATAATAAAAAATTTATTATCTAATTTGACTTTAAAAAATAATGTTTTTGTACATAGAGATTTTCATGTTTCAAATTTGATGCTTGTTAATAATCGAATAGGAGTGATTGATAGTCAAGATGCATTAATAGGGAATAAAGCTTATGATTTAGCGTCATTAATAGATGATGTAAGATTTAAGACTTCAAAATCGTTAAAAAGAAAAATTTTTGATTTTTATTTGAAAAAACAAAGTAAATTACAAGTTTCAAAATTTAAAAATGATTTTGAGATAATTTCTGTTTTAAGAAACTTAAAAATTATTGGTATATTTACTCGACTTGCTTTAAGAGATCGAAAGAAAAAATACCTAAAATTAATACCATATACATGGAAATTAATAAATATGCGTATAGATGAAAATAAAGTTTTTTTTGATTTAAAAAATTTATTAAATCAGAATTTTAAAAAAAGATAGATGAGAGTTAAAACAGCTTTTATATTATGTGCAGGTTTAGGGAAGAGATTAAACCCCGTGACCCTAGAAACGCCCAAACCTCTTCTCAAGTTGAATGAGAAGACAATGTTAGAAAAATGTATCAATATGATTTT
Source organism: uncultured Pelagibacteraceae bacterium (assembly GCA_902565935.1). Taxonomy (GTDB): domain Bacteria; phylum Pseudomonadota; class Alphaproteobacteria; order Pelagibacterales; family Pelagibacteraceae; genus Pelagibacter. The sequence goes on along the minus strand of CACFGT010000013.1, from coordinate 27,798 downwards.
GGAATTGGGTATAAAAAAAATTTTTTTAAATACTTTTCATTTAGGAAACCAAATTTCTGAATTTATTAAAAATAAAAAATTTCCAATTGATATTCAAATTATTGATGATGGGAATGAAATTCTTAATACAGGGGGTGGAATTCTAAACATGATTAAAAATTCTCAAGATGAAAATTTTATAATTTTCAATCCTGATACTTTGTGGGGTCTTAATTATCTTGACGAAATAAATAACATGCAAAATTTGTATTTTTCAAATAATTTAGAGAATATTCTTTTATGTGTAAAAAAAAATCTAAGTTTTGATAAAAATCTAAAAGGGGATTTTAATTTGATAAATCATTCTTTAAGAAAAAATAAAGATAATGATTTTATTTTTATCGGCTGTCAAATATTAAATAAAAGTTTATTTAATAGTTATAAGCTTTGTAATTTTTCAATTTCTAAAATTTGGGATGAGTTACTTAATAAGAATGAGTTAAATGGTTTTGAGAGTATCAATAAATTCTACCACTTAACCAATTTAGAGACATTTAAAAAGCTACAAGATCTTTAGCCCTGTCCTTGTCAAGATACTCACATTTCTTTATTTCTGTATCAGAATTAAGCTCGATCAACATAGGATTACCAGTAGGTATTTCTAATTTAGAAATTTGTTCATTATCCAAATTAAACAAATTTTTACATAAGGCTCTTATTGAATTTCCATGAGCTGAAATTAAAATATTGTTCGCCATTAACTTTGCTTTAATTTCTTCTTGAAAAAATTTGACAACTCTTTCATATGTATCTTTTAAAGACTCAGTGTCAGGAATAGCCTCTTTAGGTATGTCTTTATACGTTTCAATATTTAAAGGATGAAAAGGACTTTCTTTGCTAAGAGCTTCTGGTTTAATGTCCCATGATCTTCTGAATTTATGTATTTTATCTTCACCAATTATCTTTATCATCTCAATCTTATTTAAGCCTGTGAGAGCTCCATAGTGTCTTTCATTAAGCTGCCATGTTCTAATAAAATCTTTTTCGTCATTTAAAGTTTTTTGAATAATTTTAAGGGTATTATTAGCTCGTAATTGTAGAGAAGAGTAATAAAAGTCTATTTCAATGTTTCTTTCTTTAATTAAGACACCAGCTTTTTCAGCTTCAGCTTTACCCTGCACTGTTAAATCAACATCGACCCATCCAGTAAATCTTTTTTCAAGATTCCAAACACTTTGACCATGCCTTACTAATATTAAAAAACTCATCTAGTTATTTTTAGGATATATTTATAAATAAAACTATATATTTTAATGATTAAATTTTTTTCAAAATACAAACTTATTTTTTATTCTACAAACTTATTTTTGATTTTTTTATATCTTTTTCCAGGAAGTTTAGTTGGGTGGCTTTTATATGGTGATAAAAGGATACAACCACAAATAACCAGTGATTTTATCATATCATCGAATCATTTTTATGTTTTTATAATGATATCAATTTTAGGTTTTTTGACTTTTAAAATAAAAAATCAGATTAAAACTCTTATAATATATTTGGTTCTATTATCAATAATTTTAGAAGTTTTTCATTTGTTTATACCCGATAGAAGTTTTCAGTGGTCAGATTTATTTGGAAATTTATTTGGTGTAGTTATTGTAATCTTTTTAAAGAAAATTATAAATAAATATGAGTTATTTAAAAAATAAACTTATTATTTTGACTTTATTTTTATTAACTGGATGCTCTTCAATCCCCACCAATACAGCAAATAGTTGTTTAATATTTGATGAAAGATATCTCTGGTATAAACACTCTAAAAAGGCTGAGCAAAAATGGGGTACACCTATATATATTCAATTAGCTATAATTAGAATGGAGTCGAATTTTGATTGGCTTGCAAAACCACAAAGAAAAAAAATTTTCAAGGTTATACCTTTTAAAAGACCTTCAAGCTCATTTGGTTATTCTCAAGCCGTTAAAGGCACTTGGGAACAATATAAAAAAGAAACTGGAAATAAATTTGCTGTAAGAACGAGATACAAGGATAGCGTTGATTTCATTGGATGGTATACAAACAAAACAGAGACAATTTTAAAAATTTCAAAAAAAGATGCGTTTAAACAATATGTTGCCTATCATGAAGGCTGGGGAAACTATAAATATTATAAAGATAATAAAAAAGTTATTGGATTAGCTAAAAAGGTACAAAAGCAATCTGATATTTATAAAAAACAATTATTTGATTGTAGAAGTTCTCTAAATAAAAAAAAATATATTATTTTTTAGATAGTTCTTCTTTTAATTTTAAATCAACAATATCAATTCTTTTTGTATTTTTTGCTAATGCTAAATACATCGAAGGTGTGACGTACAAAGTAAAAAATGTTGAAATTATCATTCCACCTAAAATAGTAGAGCCTACAGCCAATCTTGAACCCTCACCAGCGCCAGGACCAATATTTCCTATTACTAAAGGTATCATTGCAATCATTGTACTAAGTGATGTCATAATGATAGGTCTAAACCTTACCGCACAAGCTTCCTTAACAGCTACATCAATATTTTTTCCAGTTGTTCTAATTCGGTTTGCATAATCGACAATTAAAATACTATTTTTTGTTGAGATACCAATAAGTATTATCAATGCTATTTGAGAAAAAATATTTACTGAGCTGTTGAGAAATAAAATAAAAACTAAACCTCCAAATATCGCTAAAGGTACAGTTAGAATAATTATAAATGGATGAATGAAAGAATTGAAGGTTGCTGCCATTACTAAATATGCTGTGAGTAATGCTAAAGCGAAAATTACAAATAATTCATTACTAGTTTCTTTTATTTCTTCAGATTTACCTTTCCATGTAATTTGATTTTTAGGTGCCAAATCTTTCATAATGCTTTCAAAAAATTTTATCGCCTCTGTCAAAGTATAATTCTCACTAATATTTGCTGATATTGTTACCGCTCTTTGTCTATTGTATCTTGAAAGTTCTTTAGCAGAACCCTCTTCTTTAAAACCTACAAGGTTTGCAAGTGAAATTAGTCTACCACTTGTCTCAGAGCGTACAAATATTTTAGAAATACCTTCTTTATTTCTCCTATCTGATAAATATTGTTGAACAATTATTGGATATTCTTTTCCTAGTTTGTTAAATGTTGTTACTTTTTTTCCACCATAAAGTGTTTCAAGTGTTTCCCCTATAGATTTTGTTGAAACACCTAAATCTTTTGCTTTATTCTTATTAATAATCAATTTAACTTCTGGTTTATTTCGGTTGTAGTCAGACTCAATTCTAGAAAGATCTTTATTAAATCTAAGTTTTTGAATTATTTTTTTTTGTATTTCCTCAAGTTCTTCATATGTATTTCCATAAATTACCATTTGGACTGGTTTATTATAATTTGAAACCCTAATTGACTGAGGGGAAATAGGAAACGCTAGTGCTTGTGGAAGAGTCACTATTTTTCCAATTGCTTCTCGTAAAATAACTTGTTGCCCTTTCGATCTATTACTCCAGTCGTCTAATAAAGCAATTATTATGAAACTATTGTAAGAGTTTGCAGAGTTTCCGAACCCCGGTACTCTCATAATGAACCTTGAGTAGGGGCTATCTTCTGCTTGTAATAAAGGAATTAGCCTTGCTTCAACTTTTTGTGCCTGTTCTTGTGTGTATTCAAAAGAACTTCCCTCATCAGTTGCTCCAATTATTAGATATGCTCCACGATCTTCCATTGGCAAAAGCTCTTTTTTTGAAAAATTAAATATCAATATTGAGGAAACAATTACGAAAACTATGAAAAGCGTAACATAATTAGTTTTATGCACAATAATTTCTAGAGTTTCTTTGTAGAAATTTGAAAAATTCAAAAAAATTTTTTCAAATTTTTGTATAAAAATTTTTTTAGATGTTTTTTTTCTTAAAAATTTACTAGCCAGCATCGGAGATAAGGTTAATGCCACAAATGAGGATACAACTATTGAAAATGATAATGCGATTGCTGTTTCTCTAAATAATGTCCCTGAAATTCCCTCTATAAAAATAAGTGGTAAAAAAACTGCTACTAAAATCAATGTAGTGGCTATAATTGCAAATGAGATTTGTTTAGAGCCTTTAAAAGCAGCAACAAGTGGCGTTTCACCATTTTCTATTCTTCTATAAATTGCATCCGTCATTATAACTGAGTCATCAGTAATTATTCCAATTGCTAAAATAAAACTTAGCAAAACAAAAATATTTATTGAAAGCCCAAAAATATATAAACCTAAAAAAGATGCTATTAAGCTTACTGGTAGTGCTATTGCTGGAACAATTACTGCTTTAAGATTTCCTAAAAATAGATAAATTATTAGGACAACTAAAACAAATGCTATAATTAAGGTTTTATAAACCTCCTCAATAGCTGCTTCTACGTAATTTGCTCTGTTAAATGAAACTCTTAGATCTAACTCTTCCGGTAAAGATTTCTTAACTTCAATTAATTTTTTCTTAATATCATTTGAGAGCTCAACTGTAGAGGCCCCACTTCTCGCGTAAATTCCAATTCCTACTGTTTTAAGGTTAATTTGATCTTTAGTTTGTGCTTTAAACAGAGTTTTTTCTGAAACTGGACCAAATTCTATATTGGCAACATCAGATAGTAAAATTACTCGATTATCTAATTTTTTGATTGGAAGTTGCTTAATAGTATTTATGTCATTGTAAGATTTATCTAAATTCAAAGTAAGATCTATATTGTTTGCTTCAAGAGTTCCTGCAGGTAAACTAATGTTTTCACCACGCATTGCAGTTTCTACTTCTTTTATAGTTAAATCATTGGCAGCAAGTTTAATAGGATCAACCCAGACTCTAATACTTAATTCTCTTAATCCTCCAACTCTTATTCTTCCAACGTTTTTCACGCTTGAGAATTGATCAACCAAATATCTTTCTGCATAGTCACCTAATTCAAGATCACTCCATGTTGATGAAGATAAAGATAGCCACATGGTAGTTGTAAAACCTGCCGCTCTTTTAAGGATTTGAGGTGGGTCTGATTCTGTTGGCAAATTGTCAACCACCCGTGCAACCCTCTCCCTTATATCATTAGCAGCGTTATCTAAATTGATACTAGTATCAAATTCTACATTTATAGTACTTCTTCCATTTTCAGATTTTGAGTCAATATTTTTAATTCCTTCAGCTCCTCCAATCACATCTTCAACAACTTGAGTAACTTCTTGATCAACTATTGATGCTGATGCAGATTTATAATCAACTTGAACCTGAACAACTGGTGGCTGTATACCATTTGGTAACTCTCGAACTGGTAACTTCCAAAAAACAAATAAGCCAAAAATAATCAAAATAAGAGACATTACCCAAGATACAGTTGGTCTTTTTATGCTTAGTTCTGTAATAAACATTTATTCTTTAATAGGTTTTATTTTTCCTCTAGGTCTTACCTTTTTTAAACCTTCGGCAGCAATTATATCTCCTTTTTCTAGACCAGAGATTATTTCAATATTTTTGTCGCTTCTTAGACCTGTTTTTACTTCAGTTTTATTAGCAATATTATCTCCATTAATTTTATAAACATATGATTTATCTCCCTCAATCATGACGCTTGTGTCAGGGACGCTTAACGAATTTCTGGAGTTAAACTTTACGCTTACTTCTAATAATGATCCTGAAATTAATTCTAATTTGTCATTATTTACTTTTATTCTTGATAGTAGACTCCTTGTATCAGCATTAATTCTACTTGAAACAAAATCTACTTCACCCGGGAAAGATTTATTTTTAAAACTTGACAATTTTACACTAACAGGAAGACCTTTTTTAATTGATGAAGAATAATTTTCAGGGATTTTAATATCAGAGTATATAGTTGAATTATCGTCGAGAGTAATGATGAATATATTATTTGATACTAATATATCCTCTGTAAGGCCCGTGTATCCAAGAACTCCACTAAATGGTGCAAGAATGTTTCCACTTTTTAATTTAATTAATATATCTCCTTTTTTAACAAAATTTTTTAATTTTAAATCTTCAATCAAATCGTCTTTTTTAATTTTAAAAGTTTTGGATCTTTTAGAAATTGCTGTGCCAAATGTTTCTATTTTCTCAAAAAATTCTTTTTCAGTTACATCAGTTACAATTATTCCAGGGGGAGGTATTTTACTAAATTTTTTCTTAAAGTGGTTTCCTACCATGGTTCTTCCAATTATTACAACTGCTATAATAAGAAAAAAAACCAAAATTATTGAAATAGTTTTTGTAGATCTTTTCATATTTAGATTAAATTAAACCGTATTCAGCCCATGAGCCATCATAAATACAGGGATGATATTTATCATTTATTAAGGAATAAGCTAGTGCCAAAACACACGCGGTAACACCTGAACCACATGAAAAAACTATATTTTCATCATTAATATTTTTTATGCAAGTTTTGAAAACATTTTTTAGTTTTTCCTTATTCTTAAAAGTTCTATCTTTATTTAAACACTCATTAAATGGAATACAAAATGAGTTAGCTATCTTTCCACTTCTTAAACCTTTTCTGGGTTCTGCGACCTTTCCTTCAAATCTTTCTTTACTCCTTGCGTCAACAACTTTAAATTTTTTTTGACTAATATTTTCATTAATTAATTTTTTATTTTTCACAAAATTTTTTTGTTCATAACCTCTATATTCAGATTTCTGAATATTCATTAATTCATCTGTGGTTACCCTTTTTTCTGTCAACCATTTTTGAAATCCACCATTTAAGACATGTACTAATTTAGGATCATGTCCAAAATAAATAAAATTAAACCAACAACGGCAAGAACTAATAACATCTGAGTTATCGTATATAATTATTTTATCCTTATTATTAATACCCATGTTTGATACAATTTTTTCCCAATTAACTAGATCAACCAACATATGTGGTAAATCACTTTCTCTATTTGAATTTTCATCTAGATCAAAAAAAATTGTGTTAGGAATATGCTTTTTCTTGTATTCTTCATGTCCATCTCGATTAGTTTGTGGCATATGCCATGAGCAATCTATTATTTTAACATCATTTATATTTTTTTCTAACCACTCTGTTTCAACTAATGACATTTATCTTTTTTCTAAATATTTCTGATGATATTCTTCAGCTGGACAATAATTTTTTAAAATAGAAATTTTTGTGACTATTTTACCTGATAATCTTTCATTTAAATCTTTAAGTACTTTTTCAGCTATTTGTTTTTGATTATCGTTAAGAAAAAATATTTCACTACGGTATTGTGTTCCTATGTCAGGTCCTTGGGCATTTAATGTAGTTGGATCGTGAATTTCGAAGAAAATTTTGATTATTTTTTCATAAGAAATAACTTTTTCATCATATTCTAATTTAACTACCTCTGCATGATTTGTTTTACCTGTACAAACTTCTTTATAAGTGGTTGTCGGACTATTGCCACCGCAATAACCAACTTCTGTTTTGATAATACCATTAATTTTACTAAATTTAATTTCAGGCCCCCAAAAACATCCAAGTGCTAAAACAGCTATTTCCATTGATTATGATTTAAATTAATTTACAAATTATTCATATGCTTAGTAAAAATCAATTAGGTTTTTTGTACATGTTTATGTCCATTTGTGCGTTTTCTTTAATGGATGTGATAGTAAAATGGTCAGTAGACTATCCAATTGGGCAAGTATTATTTTTTAGAGGTTTTTTTGGTATTATTTTTTATTTTTTTGTAATTCCAAGAGAACGTCTTCATAATTTCTATGAAACTAAAAGGCCAGGATTACATTTGTTGAGATGTTGTTCTGGATTGATTGCGTTAGTTGCAATTTTTATAGCATTAAGAGAACTCCCATTAGCAACCGTGGTAAGTATATCTTTTGCTGCACCAATATTTACAACTATTTTTTCGATATTCTTACTAAGTGAAAAAGTAGGAATTTTTAGATGGTTGGCAGTTATTGTAGGATTTATTGGAATACTTATTATTACAGAGCCAGGAATAAGTGAGCTTAATATTTACTATATTTTTCCAATAATTTTTTGTTTAGGCCTTTCTTATGTTGCAATAACTATAAGACAACTTTCTACAACAGAACCAGTGTGGTTGATTTCTTTTTATTTTTCACTTTCAATAACTTTATTAAGTTTTTTAACTATTCCACAAGGCTGGGTAATGCCAAGCTTAAATCATCTAGCTTTACTTTCTCTGATTGGTATTTTTGGTGGAGTTGCAAATTTATGGCTTAGTCAATCATACAAATATTCAGAAGTTTCTCTTGTGACACCATTAAAGTATTTAGCTTTAGTTTTTGCAATTATTTTTGGATATTTTATTTGGGGCGAAGTGCCAACAATTAAAACGTTGATTGGGGCCTTTTTAGTAATCATTTCAACATTGATTATCTTTAGACGGGAGATTTACAATAAGAAAATCATAACCTCAAAAACAATTAATGACTAAAGTTCCAAATTATTGGAATAAAGCCAAAAGGCATATCTCAAAAAAAGATAGAATAATGAGTAAATTAATTAAGATATATCAAAGTCCAAATGAAACTATTTTAACATCTAGACGCGATATTTTTTTCTCACTATGTAAAAGTATCATTGGTCAACAAATTAGTGTCGCTGCAGCTAATTCAGTTTTTCTAAAATTTAAAAAAAAATGTAATAACAAAATTAATGCTAAAAAAGTTTCAAAATTAACCTTTGTACAACTTAAGAGTTGTGGTTTAAGTCGCCAGAAAGTTTTAGGTATAAAAAGTTTGGCAGAGAGAGTAATTGATAAGTCTTTTAATCCAAAATTAATTGAAAAGATGACTGATGAGGAAGCAATCGAATATTTATCTAATTTAAGACAAATAGGACGATGGTCCGCAGAAATGATATTACTTTTTACCTATAACAGATCTGATATATGGCCAGTCCAAGATATTGGACTTTTAAGAGCAATCTCAAAAAATTATAAAAAGAAATACTTACCTCCTGAAAAATTTGTTAATTTACTTCAAAAAAGATTTTCACCATATTGTTCAGTTGCTACATGGTACTTGTGGAGGAGTATTGATCCTGAGCCAATACAGTATTAATTTCCTTTAATTATTTGATGATGTCTAATCACTGTATCTTTTAATATTGTATGAGCTGATTGATATTCATTAGAGTAAAAAAAATTTTTTGCTACATCAAAAGACGAAAACTCAATGACAGCTGTTCTTAAAAATTCTTTACCTTCAGTGGTTATTTTTTCACCTCCTCTGATTAAAAATTTTCCACCAAATTTTTCTACTGCTTTCTTTGCTTTATTTGCATAATCTCTTAATAAGTCTTCATCCTCAATTTTTTCATAAACACAAACAATAAATCCTTTTGTCATTTTTCAATCCAATTCATATACTTTTCTAAATTATCGCTAATATATTTTGGTAGTAAATTCATATCTAATTTTTCTAGATTGTTACCTTCTTTAAATTTGTTGTCTCGGGAGTCTAATCTTAAATTATAAACAGTTTTTTTTTGTTTAATTAGTTCAGAAATTTTATCTTTGCCAATTGGGCTTAGTTCATATTCAGTATGATGCAAATATGATTTTAACTTTTTTTCAATATCTGATGGAGTTTTTATGTAGGAAAAATGCCATCCACCATTTTCGAATATCTTTATATTTGAATACTTAGTATTAGATAAAATAGTATCCAATCTCCACCAGGGATATCTTTTATCTTTTATATTTCTTAACCATTGAGGAGATTTTAAATGTTGTTTTTTACATGCTTTTGATCCGATCCATGTAAAATTATTCAAAAACAAATTAAATTTATAATAAATCATCAATTGTTTAAAAAAAACTATATTATTATTACTTTTTCTTAAATCGTTTTGTTCTAAATTTGGTATTTCATCTAAATCTGAAATAATAATCCAGTCATTATCATTTGCCTCTTTTAAACCATTAACAATAAAATTTCTTTGATAATTTTCTCTAATTACAGCGTTCAGTATTCCAGCTCCAACTTTATCTTTTTCATTTTTTATCTCATAGAAATCTTTCGATTTATCACTAACTAATAAATAAATAATTTTATCTTTAAAATTTTTAAATTTATTTATATCAAATCTTGGTTCCCGTTTAACTCCATTATGACTATATTCTGACTCGACAATTACGAAATGATCAACATATTTGTTCAGATAATTCAATCTCAAATCAAGAATTAAGTCTTCATCAAAATACATAAAACAATCAAATATTTTCATTATTACTTTTTAATCTTTTTTAATTTTTTTAATATGATAAAAAATTTTATGGCAGATAAATTAATCATTAGTTTTAACGAATATACTAAAATTGTAGAGCAATTAGCAATTCAAATTCATAAGAGTTATAAACCAACAGTTCTAGTCGGAATTATGAGGGGTGCAGCACCTATCATTGATATCCTGTCTAGAATTTTTAAATTGCCGATAGCTTATATTGTTATTCAAAGTTATTCTGGTAAAGGTCAAGAAGATCAACAAGGAGAATTGATGTTTGCTCGAGAAATCAGCTCTTTAGCAAAAGAAGAAGATTTTAGTAAAGTATTATTAATTGATGATCTTTCTGATACAGGCTTGACACTTAATAAAAGCATTGAATGGTTAAAAGACTACGGTCCTACAAAAAAATTTATAAAAGAGGTAAAAACAGCGTGTTTATGGAAAAAAAAATCATCTACTTTTGAACCAGATTTTTGTCCTGTTAGATTAGACTCTGATCCTTGGATTGTTCAACCTACAGAGCATTATGAGGAAATTCCTATTGAAGAAATTTTAAAGAAAAAAAACAGGGCTGATTAAAAATCAGCCCTGAAAGTTATTTTATGCAACAACAAAACTAATCACACTGAGTATTGCAATAAGCCATATTGCTGGAGATGTTTTAGAAAACTTACCAGTAAATAATTTTATTAATGCATAAGATACAAATGCTAAAGCTATACCGTTACTTATGCTATAGGTTAACGGCATTGAAATCATAGCAAGTATCGCAGGCGCAGACTCTGAAATATCGTTCCATTCTATATCTGTAATATTTCTTATAAAAAGAACTGACACAAAAAGTAAAGCTGCACCATCAATTTGTTTTGGTAAACTAGTAGCAAGTGGAGCAAAAAATATACATGCTAAGAACAGTATTCCAATCACTAATGATGTCATTCCGGTTTTGCCTCCGGCCTTTACTCCAGCTCCTGACTCTACATAACTTGTTACAGTAGAAGTTCCCATCATTGCACCAGCAACAGTACTTACACTATCAGATAACATTGCTTTATTAATGTCTTTTACTTTACCGTCTTTACCTACCTTACCAGCCACATTAGCAACTGAAGTCAAAGTTCCAGCAGTATCAAAGAAGTCAATGAATAATAAAGTAAATATTACAGTAGACATTCCTGCAGTCATTGCAGCAGACAAATCAAATTCAAAAAGATAAGTCATTGGTGGTGGTGTGCTTGCCAGACCATTAAATTTAGCTAGTCCAGTTGCCCAAGCAATAATGCTAAAAACTAATATCCCAATAATAATATTTCCCTTAACATTCATTTTTTCCAATACAATTATTGCAATAAAAGTTGCGCATCCTAATAAAACAAGCGGATCTCCGAGATTTCCCAGCTGAACTAGTGTAACTGGGTTATCAACAACCACTTCCATAATTTGTAAGCCAATTATTGCTAAAAACAATCCTATCCCTGCTCCAATTCCTAATTTCAAACTTTTTGGAATTGAATTAATCAACCAAGCTCTAATTGGTGTTAAAGATATGATTAAAAACAATACACCAGCTACCAATACTGCTCCTAAAGCTTCCTGTGGTGAATAACCCATCCCAGCACAAACTCCAAATGCTACAAATGCATTAATTCCCATACCCGGAGCAAGTCCGATTGGCCAAGTTTTTCCATAAAAGGCCATAATAAAACATGCCAGAGCTGTTGCTAAAATTGTTGCAGTATAGACTGCACCAAAATCAAAAAAACCTTTTTCTGGCCCAGCAAATTCACCTGACAATATAAATGGATTTAAAAACATTATATAAGCCATAGTTAAGAACGTAGTTGTTCCAGCTATTACTTCGGTTTTAAAATCTGTTTTATGTTTTTTATATTCAAAATATTTTTCAAGCATAAATCCTCCCTAATAGATACTTGGTATTCGATTCTCTTTGTAAATACTTTATAAAATCAAAGTTTATTCACAAAATACAACTTGGAAGTTTATATTTATGCCACAATTATGATGGTAAATTAAATTTATGCGTAAAATAAAATTATTATTTCTGATTTGTTTTTTAAACTTTTTTTTAATTAGCTGTCAAACTGTAAAAGAAAAAACAGATGCTATTGTTGAAAAAGAAAATAAAAAATTAAGCCAATATATTGGTAAATCATCTGATAAACTAAAAACTGAATTGGGCAATCCTGACGAGGATTACAAAAATGAAAACGGAAATATTGAACTTGTTTACAAAACAAAAAAATATGGCATTCCATGTGAAAGGAAGTTTGAGGTAAATTCCAGATCTATAGTAATAGGATTTGTTTCAATTGGATGTTTTTAGATCTTCTTGCGGGGATTAACCCCCGCAAGTAAGGCAACACTTATTTTATTTCGATAAGTCTTTTCTTTTTATGATCAGGTAAAATTCTTTCACAAGCAATTGTTAAAAGACCATCTTTCAACTCTGCTCCATTTACTTTTACATCATCTGCAATCGTAAATGATCTAGCAAATTGCCTCTGTGAAATACCCTTGTGTAAAATTTCACCATCTTCATTTTTTTCTTCAGATTTATTAACTTGTTTTGTTCTTACGGTTAATAAATTATCTTCAAACTCAACTTCAACATCTTTTTTATTAAAGCCAGCAAGAGCAACTTCTATCGAATAATTGTCTCTTCCAGTTTTTCTAATGTTGTATGGTGGATAATTTGATTGCATTGTCAAATTTCCATTACCCAACATACTTTCAAATTGATCAAACATATCGTCAAAACCAATTGAAAAAGGTCTAAGTGAGTTAAATATAGATAAATCCTTACTTGTCATATATCCTCCTTTTTAAAGCAAGTTTATTTATGTAAGCCCCATTAGGCGACTTACAATATGCATGTAATAATAAAGTTAAAATTTTCAAGTCTTCCTAAATTATATTTTTTTTGAAATTTTTAATATAAATGCATAATCAAATGCTATTTCCTCTATAGCTCCATCTCTACCAGATTTCCCGCCGTGACCTGCATTCATTTCAGTTTTAAGTAAGAGAAGATTATTATCAGTTTTGTAGTCTCGGAGTTTAGCAGTAAACTTTGCAGGTTCATCAAATAAAACTCTATTATCACTTAAGCTAGTTGTTATCAAAATATGAGGATAATCTGTTTTTCTAATATTATTGTAAGGCGCGTAGGAAAAAATATAATCAAAATGTTTTTTGTCTTTTTTGGCATTACCAAATTCATCAAACTCACCTACAGTTAAAGGTAATGAATGATCTAAATTTGTGGTTAAAGAGTCCACGAAAGGAACTGCCATTACTATACCAAGGAATAATTCAGGTTCTTGATTCATAACTGCACCCATTAATAATCCACCAGCAGAACCACCCATACCTATTATTTTTTTTTTAGATGTATAGTTGCTTGCAACCAAAAATTTCGCTACAGCAATGTAATCTTCAAAAGTATTTTTTTTATTTAAAAGCTTTCCCTCTTTCCACCATTTCATACCTCTTTCCATACCTCCTCTTATATGAGCTGTAACCCAGATAATATCTCTATTGATCAGACTCAGTTTAGTTGAGGAAAAATCTGGAGACATAGAACTTCCATATGACCCATAACCATAAAGTAATAAAGTTGCTGATCCATCAATTTTAGTTTTTTTGTGTCTTGTAATTGTTAAAGGAACCAATCTACCATCATGTGAAGGGCACTCTAATCTTTCAACTATATAATCTTCAGAGTTGTGACCAGATGGAATTTCTTGCTCTTTTACCATCTTTTTTTCTTTTGTCTTTAAATTATACAAATAAGTTTTCCCCGGTGTTTTTGGTGATGAGTAAGATAAATACACTAAATCAGTATTTTTATCCTTCTGAACAAATGAAACTCCTGGAACTATAACTTTTTCGTTAGAAAATATTAATTCTTCCTCTAAATCTGTTTTTGTATTCTTTACAAACAATTTCCCCAACGCATTAGATTTTTCCCCTCTTATAATCCAATCATTTAAAAATATTAATCCACCTATAAGAACTTCGTTTTTAGCAGCAATATATGTTTCCCAATTTTGTTCATCTAAATTAGAACATTTATCAATTTTAAAATCCTCAGCATCCTCATTTGTGTGACAATAAAAATAATTTTTCCAGGATGTAACAGAGTAAATAATGCCCCTTTTTCTTTTTTTGATTAATTTTGGTATTGGTTTTTTTTCATTTACCCCAAAATAATACTGTTCAGAAGTGTTATGATCAGAAGTAGTTATAAAAAAATATTTTTCATCTGGACTTAAACCAATTCCAACAGTAAATGCTTCATTTTTTTCCTCAAAAATTAATTCATCTTTTTTAGTTGTTGTTCCTATTTCATGTCTATAAATTTTTCTTGGTCGATGAAATTCATCAAGTTTTGAGTAAAAAATATATTTATCATCTAAACTAAAAGTTATACTCCCACTTGTTTCTTCAATTTTTTCTGTGATTAATTTTTCGGTATCTATATCTCTTATGTAAATAGTAAAATATTCTGAACCTTTGAGATCTAGAGAATAACCAAGATATTTATCATTGTTACTTACTTCTAAATCACCAATACCAAAATATTCAGTTTTTAATTTTGCTTTTTCTTTATCCCCATTCCATATTTCTTCAATTTTTTTGCTACCAATTTTTTTTCTTAATTTAATTGAATAATTTCCTTCAGTTGTCGTTTTATTCCAATACTCGTATTCCTTATCTTTGAATGGAAGAGACTCATCATCTAATTTTATTCTTCCTTTAATTTCATCAAAAATTTCTTTTTGATGTTTTTTTGTATCTTTTAAATTGTATTCAGTATAACTATTTTCTTCTTCGAGATATTTTTTAACTTCAGGGAGTAATTTCGAACTATCTTTTAATACTTCTAGAATATTTTCTTGATGTATCCAACTATAATTATCTTCCCAAGTAACATTGTGACAAGATTTTATTTCTGGTTTTTTTCTTAGTTGTGGTATTTTCATTTATGAAAACAATTATATGAATATAATTATTTATACAGTATTAATATTAGTCATTTTGTATTTGCTATTAAGATATATAAGCAATATTTCATCAAAAAAGATATCAAGAGGTTTAAGATTATTATTTTTGATTGGATTGATCTTTTTAGCAGTATTGTTCGCGATTGGCGGTAAATTTTTATTAACCTTACCATTTACACTTGCTAGTCTTGCCTTGATAAAATTAAAAGGTTTATCTTTGTTTCAATTAATCGGGCTATTTAGATTACTACAAACCCTTAGAAGAAACGGTAGATTTTCATTCAATCAATCATCTGCAAAAAATTTTTCATCTTTATCAGTCTCTGAATCTTATAAGATTTTAAATTTAGCTGAGGGGAAGAAATATACAAAAGAAGAAATTAATAAAGCGTACCTCAAAATTCAAAAAAGAATTCATCCGGATGTTTCTCCTGAAACATCAAGACTTTCATCAATAGTAAATGAAGCAAGAGATGTCTTACTAAATGAAATTAAATAAAATTTTCAATATTTTTTAAGACTAGTTCAACTGTGATAGAATTTGGATCAAGTTGAGTATCGTGAGTAATTTTATCTAAATTGATATTTGGAGGAATTATTCTTTTTTGATTAATACTATAATCTGAATATGCTCTTGGTGTATCTAATAAAATTACAAAACTTGGCAAACCCATTTGGCAAGCTATATGTTGGCCAAAAGAATCATTACCAATATATATGTTACTGATTGCAATATAATCTTTTACTTCAGATATGCTTTTTTGACTCAACGACTCGCAATTATTTTTACCAGCTTCTTTGATAATATTATTGGCATGCACGTCTTCATCAGAACCACAAAGTAAATAAAAATAAAAAGAACCCAAATTGTTTAATCTTTTAATGAGAGTAATATAATTTTTATAACCCCACTTAGTTGTCGGCCCAGATGAACCAATTCCTAAAACAATTCTTTTTATTCTATCTTTTTTAAGGTTTTCAAATTTATTCTTTTTTACAAAAATTTTTGTTTCAGTAGGACAATTCTTAATTTTTAAAGTTTTTTCGGTAAATTCTTTTGCTGCATTGACTAAATGAAGTCCTTTTTTTTTAAATAGGGGATAATGGTAAATGTTTGGAATTCCTGCTAATTTACTAGATAAGAAATATCTAATACTTGGATAAAATATAAAAAAATTTTCAAAATCAAATTTTTTTAAAAACTGTGATAATTTATTTATATGAATTAATTTTTTGTAATAATTTTCTAAATAAATTATTTCGTTAAAATTATCATCATCAGAAAGCACTTCTGCAACTTTTGAGTTTAAAGTAATTAATTTTATGGGACCAAATTTTTTAGCAATTTCATGACAGTAACTAAGATGAAGCAAATTAGCTCCTAACCCCTTGTAACTTAAAAAAATACCTGTTTTCATATAAATTAATTTTCTATTATACTTATTTAAAAAAATTTTATGGCAAAAATAAATGGAATATATGCTGCTGGTATGTCAATTTTAAACGATGATTTAAGTTTAAATGTAAGAGAGACAATTTCACATGCAGAGAGAATAATTGATCAAGGTTGTCACGGAGTTGCAATTTTTGGAAGCACTGGACAAGCTCAACTAATTTCTATTTCTGAAAAAATTGATTTGTTAAATAATCTTTCTGAAAATAAATATAAGGATAATTTTATTATTGGTACTGGTCTAAATTCTTTAAGTGAAACAATTAATTTAATGAAGATTGCTTCTTCTTTAAATTTTAAGAGATTTTTAATAATGCCACCTGCTTATTATAAATATGGAGATAAAGAGGTAATAGAATTTTATACAAAAATAATTAAATCGATACCAGATTGTGAAATCATTCTTTACAACTTTGAAAAATTATGTGGATATAAATTTAGTGTTAATTGTGTAATAGAACTAAATAAAAGATTTCCTAGTCAAGTGATTGGAGTGAAAGATAGTACATATAATCTATTCGAAAATTTAAAGATAGAAAATTTTTCAATTTTACCAGGTTCAGAACTTAAGTTATTGAAAGGCTTAGAAATTGGATGCTCAGGAATTATAACTGCTACTTGTAATGTAACAGCAGAATTATCTAGAAAAGTTTATGATGATTTTATTTCAAAAAAAGAGCAAACTTCAAATCAAAAACTATGTGATATTAGAAAAGTTTTTGATAAATATAATCTTATTTCAGGATTACATACTTTTTACTCTGAAAAAAATAAAATTTACAAAAATATTTTACCCCCTTTAAGTTTATTAAGTGATATCGAAAAAAAAGATTTAAAAGAAAATCTAAGTAATCTAAATTTTAGTTTATCAACATCAATGGCAGCATAAATGTATTTAGCAAGTTTTTTAAATAAAGTTTTTAAAGTTGGAGGATTTATATTAGTCGATGCTAATTCAAAAGAGTATTTAATTGGTCAACCTGATAAAAATTCAATAAAACTAAAAATTTTAAATAAAAATCTTCATTACAAATTACTATTTCATCCAGATTTATATTTTGGAGAGGCCTATACAGATGGTGAAATTTTAATTGAAAATGGGACCCTTACAGATTTTCTAGATTTAGCTTTGATGAACATTGGCAGGGGGGAAGTAAATTTTTTTAGTTATTTAATGAACAGACTAAGAGGTTCTTATAGGTATTTAACTAACTTTAATTTTATAAAAAAATCGAAAATGAATGTATCACATCACTATGATATTAAGGATAGTTTATATGATTTATTTTTAGATCCAAAAAGACAATATTCTTGTGCATACTTTAAAGATGAAAACGACTCTCTTGAGGTAGCTCAAAATAATAAAATTCAACATATAATTAAAAAATTAAATATAAAGCCGAATCAAAAAGTTTTAGATATTGGCTCAGGTTGGGGATCTTTAGCAATAGATATTGCAAAAGCTGCTAATTGTGAGGTAACGGGAATTACATTATCAGATAATCAACTTAAATACGCCAATCAGAAAGCAAAAGAAATGAATTTAGATAATCAAGTGAAATTTAAGTTAATGGATTATAGAGAGTTAAATGAAAAATTTGACAGAATTGTAAGTGTTGGAATGTTTGAGCATGTAGGTAGAAAATTTTATAAGAAGTTTTTCAATCAAGTAGAAAAACTTTTAAAAGAAGATGGTATTGCACTAATACATACAATCGGATCTGTAAATCCTCCTAGAGACCCTCATCCTTGGATTACAAAATATATTTTTCCTGGAGGTTACACTCCAAGTTTAAGTGAAGTAACTAACCCAATAGAAAATGCTGGCTTAATAGTAACGGATATTGAAGTATTAAGATTACATTATTCACACACATTAAGACATTGGAAAGAAAATTGTATTAGAAATAAAGAAAAGATTATCAAAATGTTTGATGAAAAGTTTTTTAGAATGTGGGAGTTTTATCTTACAGGATGTGAGATGGCATTTAAATGGGGTGATCAAGTTGTATATCAATTTCAACTTACTAAGAATTATAGATCAACACCCGTTACAAGAGACTATATTTATCAATAATTTCTTGATAGAACTTAATACTCTCAAAAATGAAAAAAAAACAAAAAAAGACAAATAAAAAAAAAAATATTAAAAAATCAAAAAAACAAATATTAAAAAGAAAAAGCCAAAAAAAAGATAAGTCGTATAAAAAGAAGAGACCTAAAAGAACAAAAAAAAAAATAAAAATTAAAAAAAATAAAAGAAACAAAACATTAAAATTACCAATAAAAATAACTGATTTTAAAGAGAGAAAAAATTTTAAAAACGAGAGTTTTGTTTATAAATTAGTAAAATTCCAATTATCTTTAAAATCAAAATTTAATTTTAATTTAAGTTTTAGTTTAGAAAAATATATACAAGCATTTTTTGATAAAATTTCTGAGTCAATTTCAAGCTATAAAATTTTAAAAGAAGATGAGCATAGAAGAATTAAGATTGAAAGAATTGAAAATGAGAGAAAAAGAAAAATTGAGATAGAAAAACAAAAAAAGGAAGAGGAGCTTTTAAAAGTTAAATTAAAAGAAAAAGCTCTTAAAGATGAGCAAAAATTAGAAAAACAAAGAGCTAAAGATATAAAACTTTTTTGAGAAAAGAGCAAGCTATTTTAAGAATTGAACAAGCTGAAAAACAAAAACAATTTTTACAACAATTAAAATTAGATAAACAAATTGAAAAATTCAGAATAAGAGAAGTTAAAGAATTAGAGAGACTTGAAAAAATTTCTTTAAAAGAAAAAAGGGATGATTATGCAGGACTACAAGAAAGAATCGATCAACTTAAAGAGAAATATCGTGTAATTAGAGATCAGAAGATAAAAGAGAGAGTCGAGGCTTTAGGTGTAAAACTTCAAGGAGATGAAGATAGAGAGACACTATTAATAAAAGAAAAGGAATATACTTTAGCAAGACATAAAATCGAATTTGCTCTCGAAAGTTTTTACCGGAGTGCTAGTAGTTTAGTTTTTCAATTAAATAAAAGGCATATCACTCGAAACATGTCTATATTTAGATGTATTGATAGAAGATTTGAAACTGGAGAAGTTTTTATTAAGTGGGATGACTCAGAGGATGATGAGTGGTTGTTACTTATCTACATTAAAAACAACTCTCCTGATGAAGGTATCATAATTGAAGATAAAACAAATCCTGAGAAAAATATTTCTCACGAATTTAAAAATATAGATATTTTTAAAGCGTCAGATACAATGGTTGATGCTCTAACACAATTAATTGCAAGACAAAGAGAAAAAAGTAATAATTAATTTTTTAAAAAATTAAAAATCATATGATTATAGGCTCTCTCTTTCTTATAATTCTCTATTTAGTTTTAAAATATACCCTCGCCTGGATCCAATATTACAATAATTTAGACTCAAGACTCGGAGACAGCACATGGCGTTTTACATACGATTATCCTGTAGTGGGTGAAAGAGATATTTCTGATTTAGATGATAAAGATTTTGTAAGGTTAAGAAGAAAAAAAAATAAAATCGTATTATTTATGTACTCAATTGTTTTAATAATGTTTATTGCTTCAATGGCTGTACTTAGTAAATTTTTGTTATTTTTTTTTAGTTAGTTTTTTTCAATTGTTTCTTATTCTTGAGATAAAGAAAAAAAGCTATGATTTCATAAATAATTGAAAACAAACTAAATATTATTGGAAGTTTGAAAAAATTGTAAAGAAATTTGTACTTTGGCATTTTTTTCCATAATGACAAAAAAGCAGCAGCACCTTGTAAAATTTTTTCACCATCTTTTACATGTAGTCTTCGTAGAAGTTGCTTACTATCTTTAGAGGTTTCTTTTTCTGCCAATTCATTATTTGTAATATCGATCCAGTCTATCTCATTGATTTTTTCTTTTTTATATAAATCAATTTCGGCCTTACAAATTTTGCAAGAATTATTGAAATAAACTTTCATAATAATTAAATATTTACTAATTTATTTAATTAAAGTACATGCGTAAAATACTCTAGTTGAAAATTATTTTAAACAAACTATGTAATATTTAAAATGAGCGGTTTCTTTGAAAAATCTGATCTATCTAGAAATGAAGCTGAAAATATTATTTCTGAGACATTACAAAAATGTGATGATGGTGAACTGTATTTAGAAAATTCTAAATCTGAGTCAATTTTGTTAGATGATAATAAGATAAAAAATTCAAATTATACTTCTGACCTAGGTTTTGGATTTAGAGCTATTTCAGATGAAATCGTTGCATATTCACATTCTAATGAAATTTCAAAAAATTCTTTAAAACAATCTTCAGACAATTTAAAATCAACTTTAAAATCTGCTAAAGGCACTTACAATCATGCAATTCCTAAATCTAATAAAAAATATTATGATAATATAAATCCTATTGAACAAAAATCACTTAATGAAAAGATTAAAATACTTAATGATGTAAACGAATATATTCGATCAAAAAATAATGATGTAAAACAAGTTACTGCTAATTTTCTAGGTGAACAAAAATCTATTGAAATAATTCGATCGGGTGGTGAGACTTTATCAGATGTGCGTCCTTTAATAAGATTTAATGTATCTGTAATGCTCGAGAAGAACGGAAGAAAAGAGACAGGTGTTTATGGAATTGGTGGAAGACAGTCTTACGACTCATATTTAAAAGAAGATAATTGGAAAAATGTTTGTGATGAAGCTTTAAGAATTGCATCAGTTAATTTAGAAAGTAAACCCGCCCCAGCTGGTGAAATGAAAGTTGTACTTGGTCCAGGTTGGCCAGCAATTTTAATCCACGAAGCCGTCGGTCACGGTTTAGAGGGTGATTTTAACAGAAAAAAAACTTCTGCATTTCACAATTTAATGGGTCAAAAAGTTGCAAGCGAGGGAGTAACAATTGTTGATGACGGCACTATAGATAACAGGAGAGGAAGTCTTACAATTGATGATGAGGGAACTCCGACAGAAAAAACTGTATTAATAGAAAATGGAGTCTTAAAAAATTTTATGCAAGACCGATTAAATGCTCGTTTGATGAATACAAGATCTACGGGTAGTGGAAGAAGAGAAAATTATAGACACGTTGTTTTACCAAGAATGAGAAATACAATGATGTTAAGTGGCAAACAAACTCAAGAAGAGATGATTAAGTCGGTAGACAAAGGAATTTTTGCAGTTAGTTTTGGTGGTGGACAAGTTGATATTACATCTGGAAAATTTGTTTTTAATTGCACTGAGGCTTATGAAATTATAAATGGTAAGATTGGGTCACCGATAAAAGGTGCAACCTTAATAGGAGACGGTCCATCAATTCTGAAAGAGGTATCTATGGTGGGAAATGATATGATGTTGGATCCTGGAATTGGAACATGTGGTAAAGCTGGCCAAGGGGTACCTGTTGGGGTAGCACAACCATCAATACTGATAAATAAAATGACCGTTGGTGGCACAAAACTTTAAATGGTTAAAGATCAAGAATTTTTAGAAAAAAAAGCTTTGTACTGCTTAGGCTTAGCTAAAAAAATGGGTGCAACTCAGTCAAGTGTAGTTGTAAACAATTCTATTTCAGAAACTGTTAATTTTAGAAACAAAAAATTAGACGAGTCTAACAGGTCAGATGATTTAGGCATAAATATCACTACTTATATTGGTAAAAAAAAATCATCTATATCTTCATCAAATTTGTTAAATGATAATCTAAATACTTTGATTGAAAAGTGTGTTGAGACAACAAAAAATACACCTGAAGATGAATTTAATTCTCTTCCAGATAAAGATTTATTAGCTAAAACAATTAAGGATCTAAATCTTTTTGATGATACTCATGTAGAAAATGATCAAAAAATAAATTATTTGAAAAAATTGGAGGCTTCAGCTTCAGATGATAAAAGAATTATAAATACGGAATCTAGTTTTTCTGAAAATAAATCAAATTTTATTTTAGCTAATAGCGATGGTTTTTGTAATGGTTATAAAACATCATCATTCACAGCATCTAGTGTAACGGTTGCAAAAGATGAGAAAAGCATGGAAAGAGATTATGAATATACTAACAAATGTTTTTTAAAAGATCTAGATGATGCAGAAGAATTGGGAAAATTAGCTGCCACCCAAACTATAAGAAAATTAAGTCCTAAAAAAATTGGAAGTGAAAAAATTTCTGTAATTTTCGATAAAAGAATAGCTAAAGGGATGTTGAGTACTTTTGCTAGTGCTATTTCTGCATCAGCAGTTTCTAGAGGAACTTCTTTCTTGAAGGACAAAATTAATCAGAATATTTTTTCAAAAAGAATTAATATAATTGACAAACCAGACATACTAAAAGGTTTGGGTTCAAGATACTTTGATAGTGAGGGGGTAAAGACAGAAACTCTTAAACTAGTGGATCAAGGTACTTTAAAACATTATCTTATTGATACTTACAACGGAAAAAAATTAAATCTTAAATCTAATGGAAGATGTGGTGGAACTAGTAATCTTTATTTTGATAATGGAAATATCAGTTTTAAAGATTTATTAAATTTAAATTCGAAAAGTATTTATATAACTGAAACTATTGGTCATGGAAGCAACATTGTAACCGGTGATTACTCGGTAGGCGCAACTGGGTTTTTAGTTGAACAGGGAGAATTTAAGTATCCAATAAATGAAATTACTATAGCGGGTAATTTTAAGGACATGTTTAAAAATATTATTTTAGCAAATGACTTAGAATTCAAGTATGCAACTAATTCACCAACCATGATGATTGATGGAATGGTTGTAGCTGGCAAATGAGCAATATTTGCATAATTGGTTCTGGGATTTCTGGAGCGACTATTGCAAATCTCTTAAGTAAAAAACATTCAGTAGTTTTGTTTGATAAAGCAAGAGGTCCTGGAGGACGTGCATCTTTTAAAAGAATTAAAGACAAAATAGGTTTTGATCATGGCACTCAATATATTTCACCAAAAACTAAAGAATTTAAAAAATTTACTAAAATATTAATTAAAAAGAAAATTTTAAAGATTTGGGGAGGAAAACATATTTTTCTTAATTCAAAAAAAAAAGAGGACAAAAAACATCTCAAAATTATTGGAAAAAATGGAAATAATGACATAAGCAAATATCTTTTAAAAAGAATTAATTGCAATTACCAAAGCGAATTAAAAGAAATTGATTATAAGAATAAATTCTGGCGTTTATCTTTTGCTGATGGAAAAGTTAGGTCTTTCAAAAGTATAATTTTGACTTGCCCTTTTCCACAATTAAAAAAACTCTCAAAAAAATTCATTAAAAAATCTTTTATAAATAGATCCCTAAAAATGGATGCTAATATTACAACTATGATTGCTATTAAAAAAAACAAGAGATCAAATAGTAGTTATTTTTTCGAGGATTCAATTCTTGGTTGGGCTGGAAATGAAAATTCAAAAAAAAGATTTAAATCTAAATATGATTTATGGACTCTTCAAAGTACATTTTCATGGGCTAATAAAAAAATAAATCAAAATAAAGACAACAAAAAAGAAAATTCTAAGACTATGATTAACAAATTTTTTCAACTTTCGAAAATCAAAAAGACAAAAATTATTTATACTCTTAATCATGGTTGGAAATATTCCTCAAATTCAAAACCATTTAAAATTAAAAGTTATTGGGATCCAAAGAAAAGACTAGGTGTTTGTGCTGATTGGTTTGTAGGACCTAGATTAGAGTCCGGGTGGATTAGTGCGCACGATTTATTTAAAAAAATTTCTAATTGAACTACTCAAAATTTTTAAGTCTATATTCCCAATTACCCATTCTTGAATAAGAAACTTTTAATATCATGGCATTTTTCTGATCATACCAAATATTAAAATCTAGCCTTTTATCTTTTGGTAAAGACATATCTTTTGATTTGAGCGTAAAATGATCTACATTGTAAATTTTTCCATAGAGATTAATTTTTTCTTTACCTAAGAAAGTTACCACTTGTTCTTTTATACTCCCAGAAACTGGACTTATTTGAGTATCTGCCTGCAAGATTTTATGGCTCCACCAATTACCAAGCACACTATTATTTGAAGCTTCACCATTATATGAGGATCCATCAATATCAAATTTTTTACTTTCGTTATTATAGGTAAGGTTTGTAAATTTTTTTTTATCATTTTGTAAAGTTTTAGATTTATATGAAATTAATTGATCTCCTACATATTTTTCTTCACCAAATGACTCAACCTGAAAAATAGTAGCTCCTAATAATTTAACAGAAAATTTTAACTGATTAGTAATTGTTGTTTCTTCACCATTTCTTTTAAAAAAATAATAATTATATCCAATTAATTCACCATTTCTAAAAATCTCCATTTCAATTTTGTTAAATTTATTGTAGTGACCAATATGAGCTAACGAAATAAATGGAAAAATTATAACAAGTAAAATTATTGTAAACTTTTTCATTTAATAATTACATTAGAGGACTTTATCAATAATAGAAATAGCTTATTAAAATGTTTTTAAAAATAAAAAAAATACCAAAAGTTAACTGGAGTTCAAATAAACCATATAATTTTAAGCCAAAATTTTCTACATTCTTTTTCTTGTGTTTTGGTTTAATGTTGTTTGGTCTTGGCGAAGGTTTATTGATTGTATCATTTACGGGCGCTTCACCTTGGAGTGTTTTAGCGCAAGGAATTTCTGTAAATCTAAATTTAAGCATTGGTACCATTACACTTTTAATTAGTATTGCAGTTTTAATTTTGTGGATACCACTGGGACAAAAACCAGGTATGGGAACTATACTTAATGCACTGATAATTGCATTAATGATTGATATTTGTATAAAGTTTGTTCCCACACCATCAAATTACTTTTACCAATTAATCTTAGCAGTAATTTCTGTAATAACGGTAGGTATTGGTGGTGGAATATATTTAGTTTCAAATCTCGGAGCAGGACCTAGAGATGGATTGATGATTGGATTACAAAAAGTTACAAATTTACCTGTAGCAGCAGTAAGAGCAATTTTAGAAATCTCAGTTGTTAGTATCGGCTGGTATTTAGGTGGTACAGTGGGAGTTGGAACTCTGTTATTTGCTTTTGGAATTGGGCCGTGTGTTGCTCTGGGTCTTTTTATGGTAGATAAGCTATTTGATTAAGCAGCAGCTCCAGCTTTTTCACTTTTTTTTCTTTCATGTGGATCAAGAATAGATTTTCTTAATCTGCAAGACTCTGGAGTAATTTCAAGTGCTTCATCAGTATTTAACATACTTAATTGTTCTGCAATCGACATTTTTCTTACTGGTGTTAAAACTATATTTTCGTCTGTATTTTGAGTTCTGATGTTTGTTAATTTTTTTCCTTTCATAACATTAATTATCATATCGCCTGGTTTTGGTGATAAACCAACAATCATTCCTGGATAAACTGGATCATTGTGAGTAACAAACATTTCTCCTCTCGCCTGTAAGTTATAAATTGCATATGCAACAGCTTTACCTTGATCCATTGAAATTAACGCTCCATTTCTTCTACCTTCCATTTCTCCTTCAAAAGGACCATAGGAATGAAAGATTCTATTAATTACTCCATTTCCTTTAGTAAGAGTTAAAAATCTACTTGTGTAACCCATTAAACCTCTCGTTGGAGCGTGAAATATCAATCTTTTTTTATTCTTACCAGTATCTTTAAGTTCTATTAATTTACCTTTTTTTCTATTCATTGAGTCAATGACTTTTGAAGAATGTTCTTCATCAAGATCCATAGTAATTTCTTCAATTGGTTCAAGTTTATTTCCATTTTGATCTTTTTTATACAAAACTTTTGGTGGGCTTACAGTCATCTCAAATCCTTCTCTCCTCATTTGAGTTAATAAAATTTCTAACATTAACTCTCCTCTACCACTAACAACAAACGAGTCATTATCCTTATTTTCTGAAAAAGAAATACCTACATTATTTTGTGCCTCTTGGATCAATCTATTTCTAATTTGTGTACTTGTTAACTTTTTACCTTCAGTGCCTGCAAGTGGTGATGTATTTACAGTTATTGTAATAGACATTGTAGGAGGATCAATTGGAGTAGCCGAGATGGGCTCATTAATACTTAAGTCACAAATTGTATCTGCAACATTTGCTTTTTCTAAACCAGCAACAACTACAATATCACCAGCTTCCCCAACTTCTATTGGAACTTTTTTTGTACCTTCATACCTAAAAATTTTAGTAAGCCTTCCTTCGTCAACTTTTTCTCCTTTTAAGTTGATAGCTTTAATTGCTTGATTTGCCTTTGCAGTCCCTTGAGATATTCTACCAACTAAACTTCTTCCTAAAAAACTATCTGCATAAAGCAGCGTGGAAAGCATAGCAAATGGTTTTGATTTATCTAATTTTGCAGGTTTTACATGTTCAATAATTTTATCTAATAGTGGATTGAGATTTTCTCTTGGACCTTCAATTTCTAAATCGGCCCAACCAGATCTTCCACTTGCATATAAAACTGGGAAATCTAATTGTTCATCATTAGCGTCAAGACTTACAAATAAGTCAAATGTTTCATCTAAAACTTCATTTGCTCTTTGATCTGTTTTATCAAGTTTGTTTATAATGACTATAGGTTTTAAACCTTGTTTAAGTGCTTTAGCTAAAACAAATTTTGTTTGAGGCATAACACCTTCAGCAGAATCAATTAACAAAAGTGCTCCATCAGCCATACTTAATACTCTTTCAACTTCAGCAGCAAAATCTCTGTGTCCAGGTGTATCAATAATATTTATTCTTGTGTCCTTCCAATTAATTGAGGCAGGTTTAGCTAATATTGTTATTCCTCTCTCTTTTTCTAATTCTCCAGAGTCCATTAATCTTTCATCTACAACTTCATTTTCTCTAAATGAACCACTTTGTTTCATTAAGTTGTCAATAAGTGTTGTTTTTCCATGATCTACATGGGCAATAATGGTGATGTTTCTTATAGTATTATTCATAAGTCCGGGTTCTTATACATATTTAAACGCTTTTGAAAACTTAAAAAAACCCATGCTATACTTGAATAAATTAGGTATTTTTTTTTTAATTTATATTTTTTC
>CACFGT010000012.1 GCA_902565935.1 uncultured Pelagibacteraceae bacterium | reverse complement strand
AACTAATGAAAGACATGCTTGAAACAATGTATCAAGCTAATGGTATTGGGTTAGCAGCAATTCAAATTGGGGTGCCTAAAAGAATAATCGTAATGGATATTTCAAAAGAAAATGAAAAAAAAAATCCTCAGTATTTTGTAAATCCAGTTATTAAGAATAAAGATATTCATAAATCAACTTATGAAGAAGGCTGTTTATCTGTCCCAAACCAGTTCGCAGAAATAGACAGGCCTAGTAAATGTGAAGTTGAGTATTTGGATTACAATGGGGAAAAAAAACTTCTTAAAGCAGAAGGATTATTGGCGACTTGTATTCAACATGAAATGGATCATCTAGAGGGTATACTTTTTATTGATTACTTATCTAAACTTAAAAAATCAATGATCATTAAAAAACTTTCTAAGGGAAAATCTGACAGAATAGTTGTTTAATTAATGTCAAAAAAAATTATCTTTATGGGTACACCATTATTTTCTGTACCTATACTTAAATCGTTGTACCAAAACGGTTATCCTGTTTCCGTTGTATATACACAACCTCCTCAAAAATCTAAAAGAGGTCAAAGAATTAACAAGTCTCCTATACAAGGTATTTCTGAAACTTTAAATATTCAATTCAGAACACCGTATTCTTTAAAGGATAATATAGAGGAATATAAATTTTTAAAAGACTTAAATGCTGATCTTGCAATTGTTGTAGCTTACGGTCAAATAATACCAAAAGAATACTTAGCTTTGACCAAAAAAGGATTTATTAATATACACGGTTCCTTACTACCAAAATGGAGAGGTGCAGCACCAATTCAAAGATCAATTATTAATTTAGATAAAGAAACAGGAATTAGTATAATGAAAATTTCTGAAAAGTTAGACAGTGGGCCAATTAGCAATGTATATAAAATTAAAATTGATTATAATGATAATGCTCAAGAGATATCAGAAAGATTATCTGCCTTAGCTGCAGAAAAAATTTTAGATAATGTTGACAATATACTTGATGATAAAGCAAAATTTATAGAGCAAGACCACTCCAAAGCTTCTTATGCAAAAAAAATTGATAAATCTGAGGGAAAAATTTCATGGGAAGATGAAGCAGTAAAGATTTTAGGAAAAATAAACGGATTATATCCAGCACCAGGCGCATTCTTTAATTTTAAAGGTGAAAGATATAAAATTCTTAAGGCTGAGATTGGTAATGGAATTGGCAAAGCTGGTGAAGTAATATCTGACAAATTAGAAATTGCGTGTATTAATAATCAATCTATAAAAATTGTTGAAATTCAGAGGGAAGGAAAAAAAGTTCAAAGAATAAACGAGTTTATTCTTGGATCACAAATTAAAAAGGGTTCAATAATATCCAATGTTTAGATATCAACTGTTAATTGAGTATGAGGGCAGCAATTTTAGAGGTTGGCAAATTCAAAAAAAAGGCAAAACTATTCAAGGACTTGTCCAAGAAAAGGCTTCAAAACTTCTTAAAGAAAAAATAATATTATTAGGATCTGGTAGAACAGATGCAGGTGTTCACGCAAGAGAACAGTCAGCTCATTTTGATTGTACTAATAAGATTAATAAATTTGATAAATTTATAAAGTCTATTAATTATTTTTTAAAAAAAGACGGAGTCTCAATACTTCAAATAAGATTAAGAAATAAAAATTTTCATGCTAGATTTTCGGTAAAAATGCGAGTTTATGAATATATAATTATTAATCGTATAAGTAGTCCAGTTTTAGAAAAAAATAGAAGTTGGCATATTATGAACAAGCTTGATTTAGAAACAATGAAAAAAGGAGCTAAAAAATTAATTGGAACTCACGATTTTTCTACTTTTAGAGCCTCTACTTGTAGAGCCAGAAGCCCAATTAAAACTATGAAATTAGTTAGGATAAAATCAATAAAAGATAGGATTATAATTGAATTTAGATCTCAATCTTTTCTACAAAAACAGGTACGTTCAATGGTTGGTTGTTTGAAATATCTGGGAGAAAAAAGATGGACTTTATTAAAATTTGAAAAAGCCCTAAAAGCAAGAAAGAGATCCTTATGTGCACCACCTGCTCCACCAGAAGGATTGTATCTTAAACAAGTAATTTATTAAAATAGAATATATAGATAAATAACGTTGGAATTTTAAATGAAAAAAAAAAGAATTCTTATAACAGGTGGCTGTGGTTATATAGGCAGTTGTCTATACACTATATTGAGAAAAAAATATAATGTTTTTGTTTTAGACAAAAATAAAAAAAAAGACTGGCAAAAAATTCCAAAAAAAAAATTATTTATATGTAATATTTTAAATTTTAAAAAAACAGAAATTATTATTACCAAAATAAACCCAAATACAATTATACATTTGGCAAGTCTTTCTACTGTTAATGAGAAATTTAAAATGAAAGATTATTATCAAAATAATGTTGTAGCTACAAATAACATTTTAAAAATAATGCAAAAAAATAAAATAAGAAACATTATTTATTCAAGCACTGCGTCAGTTTATGATTACCAAAAAACCAAGATAAACGAAACATCTAAGCTTAATCCAATTAGTAAATACGGAAAAACCAAACTCATATCAGAAAATAAAATAAAAAATAATGATTTAAATTATATAATTTTTAGATTTTTTAATGTCACATCGGCAATTATAAAACCTTTGACCGGTGAATATCATGATCCAGAAACACATTTAATACCTTCCCTTGTAAATAATCTAAATAATAATAAAATTTCTAAAATTTTTGGAAATGACTATAATACAAGAGATGGTACGTGTATAAGAGACTATATACACATTAAAGATATATGTGATGCAATTTATAAAGGTATAAAACTTATTGAAAAAAATAATATAAAATCTATTTTAAATTTAGGTAATGGTAAGGGAAATTCTAATTTAGATATCTTTAAAAGTATTATGAAAATTTCAAAAAAGAATATGTTATTTAAATTTTTACCAAAAAGAAAAGGTGATCAACCAAAGCTTATTTGCAACATTCAAAAATCAAAGCGTGTGTTGAATTGGCGCCCAAGATATTCTTCTTTAAATAATATTATAAGAAATGAAATAGTTTGGTCTAATTTCCTGATAAAGAAAAAATATAATAGAAAATTTTCTTAGATGAGTAAGAAATATCTTATTTCTTTTGCAAGCCCTGATCTCAAAAAAAGTGCACGTAGATATTATGACCAATCCAAAGAAATGAATTTCTACGATGATATTTATGTCTTTTCAATCTCAGATTTAGAGGAGAGACATCAAAAATTTATTTTTCATCTATTAAAAAATAATAAAAAAAATGGCTATGGTTATTGGTTTTGGAAACCATTAATAATAAGTCAATTTTTAGAAAGAATAAAAGAAAATGATATTATCAATTATACCGATATTGGTTGTCATTTTAACAAGAATGGAATTAACCGTTTACATGAATATATTGGAAAAATTGAATTATCAGAAAAAGGTATTTTAGCATTTCAATATAATCCTTTAGAAGATTTTAAAGGTAATAGCGATTTCGAGTTTCCAGATATAAAAGAGTATATTTACACTAAAGCAGATTTGTTTGAATATTTGGGTGTTCTAAAGAACCGAGAAATTACCCATTCAAATCAATTTTGGGCAGGTAATATTTTTTTTAAAAAAAATTTATTTACAAAAAATTTTTTAAATAAATGGCTCGATATTTTTGAAAAAAGATTTGATTTAATTGATGATACGTCATCTAAATTAGAAAATTTTAAAGATTTTTCACATCACAAGCATGATCAAAGTGCTTTTTCAATTTTATGTAAACTAAATAAAATAAATTCTATCTCAGCTTATGAGTGTGAGTGGTTTTACAAAAATGGTGTTAGATATTGGGAACATACTCAAAATAGCCCAATTATAGCGAAAAGAGATAAAAAATATAATTTTATAAAAAGATTTATAAATAGACAAAAAAGAACCTTAAGAAGATATAAATCTAAGTTTTTTAAATCTTAACTTTTTTATTTTTCATTGCAAATTTTTTATTTATCCTCCATCTTGATTCTTCTCTTACAATATAACCACAACAATTTTTTGAACCACACTTACATGGAAATTGTTTATAATCCTCATCAAAGCTAAATCCATAATCACAAGTAATTTCCTCACCTTTTTTTATATCCTTTATTGCTGTAATCCAAATTTTTAAACCTTTGCCATTGTAATCACAATTATTGTCACAGGAATGATTTATTAAGCCAGCAATGTTATAAGAAAAGTCCCCGTCTAAAGAAAACTTTTTATTTAAATTAAAAAGATAAATTTTTTTTTTATTATCGAATTTATCTGACTCATCTGCCTCTTTGTTAGTTATAATTTTTCCAATATAATCAATTATTTTAGTACCTTTTTTGATATCTCTAGAGGCATAAAGCCCACGACCTTTGTTATCAATAATTGATTTTTTGATCTTATACAATTTCATACTGACTAACTATTAATCTTTAAAATGATAATCAATTGAATTCTAATAATGCATCAACATGTCTCTTAGCACTATCCTGAAGTGCTAATAAATCATATCCGCCTTCAAGAATTGAAACTACTTTTCCATTAGTAAATTTTTTTGACGTTTCAAGTAATCTCTTGGTAATTTCGTAATAATCTTCAGTAGAAAGTTTGAACTGTGCAAGAGGATCTGATGCATGCCCGTCAAACCCTGCGCTAATAAGGATAAATTCAGGTTGAAATTTATTTAATCTTTTTAAAGCAAACTCAAAAGCGTTCAAATATTCTTCAGAGTTTGTTCCAGCAGGTAATGGGATATTGCAAATGTTATTAAAATTACCTTTTTCTTTATCTGAGCCTGTACCAGGATAATAGGGATATTGATGTGTTGAAATGAACAAAACATTCTTATTATTATAAAAAATATCTTGAGTTCCATTACCATGATGAACATCAAAATCTATAATAGCTATTTTATTGTACTTATATTTGTTGAGTAGATATTTTGCACCAATTGCAACATTATTTAAAATACAAAATCCTGCTGCTTTATTTTGGTTGCTGTGATGACCTGGAGGACGGACATTACAAAATGCATTTTTAAATACCTTATTTTGTACACCATCTATTGCTGTAATAATTGATCCTGCTGCATCAAATGTTGCTTTTTTACTTCCAGGAGAAATGACTGTATCACCATCAAGCGATGAAAAACCTTTAGTTGGAAAGGAACTTTTAACTAAATCTACATATTCACTATCATGCGCGTCTTTGATTATATCATCAGTTATGATTGAGGGTTTTTTCCATAAAATATTTTTATTATTTATTTTTTTAAATAATTCATTAATTACTGTTACTCTTGCAATTTGTTCTGGATGTCCTGGACCAGTGTCATGATCCTGATATGTTTCAGAAGTGATTAAACCAGTTTTCACTTAAAATAATTTTGTAAGATATTTTGATAAATTTTAGTAAGTTTTTTTAAATCTTTTAAAGATACTACTTCATCTACACGGTGCATAGTTTTTCCAACTAAACCAAATTCTAAACCAGGTGATATAGCTTTTATGAATCTTAGGTCTGACGTTCCACCAGTAGTCGATAATTTTGGTTTTATCTTAGTGATCTTTTTTATAGTATTTTGGATCATATAAGTTGTTTTATTTGGCTTAGTTAAAAAAGCTTCACCAGAAACTCTATAATTGATTTTAAATTTTGATTTATATTTTTTGTTAATTTTAACAAAGATTTTATTGAGTTTTTTTTTAATGGAATTTGATGAATGTTTATTATTAAATCTAATATTAAAAGTTGCTTCAGCTATAGCAGGAATAACATTATCAGCAGTATTATTTATATTTATTTTTGTAACTTCCAAGTTTGTAGGCTGAAAATCTTTAGTACCCTTATCAAATTTAATATCTTTTAATTCATTTAAAGCCTTAACAATAATTGTTGAGGGATTATTTGCTCTATGAGGGTATGCAACATGACCTTGTAATCCGAATATAGTTAATTTACCTGTTAAACTGCCTCTACGACCAATTTTGATCATTTCACCTAATTTATTTGGATTTGTTGGTTCACCAACTAAACAAAAATTAATTTTCTCTCTTTTTTTTTTTAAATACTCTACTACTTTTTTTGTTCCATTTATTGCATCACCTTCTTCATCTCCAGTGATCAATAAACTAATTGATCCATTAAACTTTTTATTTAGTGATAAAAAAAGGCTTACAGCAGAAACAAAAGCTGCAACAGAACTTTTCATGTCATTTGCACCTCTTCCAATTAAATGACCTTTTCTGATGGATGGTTTAAATGGATTTATTGTCCAATCTTTTATATTTCCTGGAGGCACAACATCTAAATGACCTGCATAACAAAAATTAGGTTCTTTTGATCCCAATCTTGCATATAAATTTTTAACTGGTTTGAAACCCCTCTCTTTAAACTCTAATATTTTTGTTTTAAAACCAAGCCCTTTCAATTTTTTTTCTAGAAATTTCATCACTCCTGCATCAATTGGAGTAATAGATGGAAATTTGATTAGCTCTTTGGCTAATTTTATCTCATTTAAAGTTTTCATTTTAGTCTCTTAAAAGATCGTTGATAGATGTTTTTGATCTTGTTTTTTCATCAACTTGTTTAATTATTACAGCACAATATAGTGATGGTGCAGAAGAATTATTTTTATCAGGTAATGAACCTGGGACAACTACCGAGTAGGGAGGAATTTTACCATATGTAATTTTCCCAGTTTTTCTATCAACTATTTTCGTCGATTGGCCAATATACATACCCATACTTAAAACTGAGCCTTCTCCGACAATAACACCCTCAACTACTTCAGACATAGCTCCTAAAAAAACATTATCCTCAATTATTGTTGGTAACGCTTGAGCGGGTTCCAAAACTCCTCCAACCCCTGAACCAGCAGATATGTGGCAGTTTTTTCCAATTTGACAACAACTACCTGCTCTAGCAAATGTATCTATCATTGTTCCTTCATCTATGTACGCTCCAATGTTTACATAACATGGCATTAAAACAGCATTTTTTCCAACAAATGATCCTTTTCTAACTGGCGAATTAGGCACCATTCTAAAACCAGCTTTTTCATGATCTTCTTTTGACCATCCGGCAGTCTTACCTTTCAATAAATGAGATTTATCATACCAGCTACTATAAGGGCCATTTAAATTTTCCATCGGATAAATTCTAAAACTTAACATGATTGCTTTTTTTAAATATTGATGTGTTATCCACTCACCATTAATTTTTTCAGCCACTCTGGACTTGCCACTATCTAGATCTATAATTACTTGATCGATAGCATCTTTTATGTTTTGGTCAGAATTTTGATTTATTTGATCCCGTTTTTCCCACGCATCAGTAATAATTTTTTCTAAAGACATAATTTATTGACTTTTTAATAACCTTATTTCTTTAAGAAATAAAGACAGATTTTCAATTTTATGAGAAATATAATTTTTATCAGAGTCCATTTTTCCAAAGTGCTCATCGTTTATTAACCAAACAGTTGTACATCCGCGCTCATAACCAATACTTAGATTTTTAGCAATATCCTCAACATAAATGGTCTTTTTTGGTTCGATACCAAATTTTTTAACCATTAAATCAAATGTTTTAGCCTCAGGTTTTGGAACATATTTAGCGTCTTTTATATCAAAAACCTTGTCTCTTCCAAAAAGATCATACACACCCAAATGTGTTAAAATATTTTCAGCATGTTCAGCACTTCCATTTGTAAAGATAAATTTTTCCATATCTAATTTTTCTAGCTCGTTTCGCATAACTTTATCTTCTTTCATAAAAGAAAGGTCTATCGTGTGAACAAATTTTAAGAATTCATCTGGAGGTATGTTATGATGTATCATAAGACCATTTAAGCTAGTATTATATTTATAGAAATAATTAGTTTGTAATTTTTTTGCTTCCTCTGTATTTATTTTAAGTCTGTCAGAAATAAACATTGTCATTCTTTTAGATACTTGACCAAATACTCTTTCTAATGAATAATTATTATGTTTTCCATAGCAAACACCATCAAGATCTAATAGGAGATATTTCATCTCTTTTATATTTTTCATTTTCTTATTAATGTTCCAGATCCTTTGTCGGAAAAAATTTCAAATAGTATTGAGTGTTGCTTTCTACCATCAATTATTCCAACAGCTGTAACTCCATTATTAACTGCGTCCAAACATGTGTTTATTTTTGGGATCATACCTTCAGTGATAATTTGATTTTCGATCATTTGTAAAATTTCTAATGAAGAAATTTCTTCAATTAGTTTTTTTTCTTTATTTAAAACTCCCTCAACATTTGTCATCAGGAGTAATCTTCTAGATTTTAAAGATTTTGCAACTGCTCCTGCCGCAGTATCTCCATTTATGTTGTATGTTTGATTATCTTTACCTAGGCCTAATGGTGAAATAATCGGAATTTTGTTTTTTTTAATTGTGTTTATTAAAAATGTACTATTTATTTTATTTGGTATTCCTACAAAGCCTAGTTCCTCTACTTCTGGAACAACCTCAATAATATTGTTATTTCTTGTGTGTATTGAAATAGCTTCAGATCCCTTCTGAATTAAAGAATTTACAATATCATTATTAAAGTCAATTAGAACATTTTCAACTATATTTATAATTTTTTCATCGGTTACTCTTAAGCCTCTAATAAATTTAGACTCAATATTTGATTTCTCTAATTCTCTTTTTATTCTTGGACCACCGCCATGAACAACTACAATTGAAATACCTAATTTATTTAAAATATTTATATCAGTAATAAAATTATTGAAAATATTTCTATCGATAAAAACGTTTCCGCCATATTTGATTACTATTAATTCGTTTTTATATTTTTCTATATATTTGGAAACCTCATTTATTGGAGGTCCATCTTTAGGTAATATTTTTTTAATATCCATTTCAAATTATTAACTGTTGACTAAGTATTAAGTTACAGTTTTTATTGTTGTTCTCTTCATGATAAATACTTGCTGAGCCATAGTTAAAATATTATTTACTGTCCAATAAATTACTAAACCACTTGGGAATGGTGCAAGTATAACTGTTAAAAAAAGTGGAAAGAATGCAAAAATTTTAGCTTGCATAGCATCAGTAGGTGCTGGGTTAAGTTTTTGTTGTATATACATTGATACACCCATTGCTACAGGCCATGCTCCTATTACTAAAAAACTTGGAACATCATATGGTAGTAAACCAAATAAATTGAAAATGCTGGTTGGGTCACGCTCGCTTAAGTCGGCGATCCATCCATAAAATGGCATTTGTCTCATTTCAATAGTTACAAATAAAACTTTATACAGAGCAAAAAAGACAGGTATTTGAACTAAAATTGGCAAACATCCTGACATTGGGTTAACCTTTTCTTTCTTATAAAGTGACATCATAGCCTGTTGTAATTTCATCTTGTCGTTTTTGTGTAACTCTTTTAGTCTAACCATTTCAGGTTGAAGTGCTTTCATTTT
Source organism: uncultured Pelagibacteraceae bacterium (assembly GCA_902565935.1). Lineage (GTDB taxonomy): Bacteria > Pseudomonadota > Alphaproteobacteria > Pelagibacterales > Pelagibacteraceae > Pelagibacter. The sequence continues at coordinate 37,779 of CACFGT010000012.1, read as the reverse complement.
AGCCATACTTCTGAATGAGAAATTTGCCAGCGGAAAAAATGCTAATCTAATACAAATTGTAATAGCAATAATTGCCAGACCATAATTTCCAAGAAGCTTAAAGAAATAATCAATTCCATAAAATAAAGGTTTAGTAATAAAATATAAAAATCCCCAATCAATAACTAAATCAAATTTTTCAATATTTAGTCTTTCAGCATAACCATCAATTACATCAACTCTTTTCGCAGCAACAATGACCTTTAATTCTTCCTCAATTGAACTATTGCTGTTTAATTCTAATGGATCAGTAGTAATAAAATTTGCCCTAAATTTATTTTTATAATCAAAAGTTGTTTTAAATTCTTTATCTTTTGGAGGTATTAATGAGGTAATCCAATATTTATCACTTATACCTAACCAGCCTTTTTTAGCAATCTTAGCAAATTTTTTTTCTTGAATATCATCATAATCTTCTTCTATTAATTCATCATCTAAAGTCGCAATTAAACCTTCATGAAGAATCAGAAAATCGATTATTTCTGGAATTTCATTTCTTATTATCTGTCCATAAGAATAAAAATCATATTTATTGTTAGTTTTGTTTATTATTTTTTGTTTGACTGTGAAAAGATATTCATCATCTAAAGATATTTCTTTCTTAAATATTAAACCTTGATTGTTAGTCCACGATAATTTAATTGGAGATTTATCAGTGAGCTTATTATTACCTTCAAATGACCAAACAGTCTCTGAATTTGGTACATTAATATTTTTATCAGATGTAACAAAACCGCTATCTATAAGATAACCATTGTTAATATTTCTTGGACCTAGTAAAGTTACTTTATCTTCTTTATCAAGACTTATTTTATATTTTTTAAAAGTTAAATCATCTATAGAGGCACCCTTCAAGGATATTGATCCAATGATATTACTATTTTCAAATTGAATTCTTTCACTTTGACTTAACGCTTCATCTCTTGAAATTGAAACTAAAGTATCTTTTTGTTCCAGGCTTGGAGCATCAGAGCTTTGTTCTACTTTGGTGTTATCTACTATATTTTGATTTTTTGATTTTTGTTCTGGTAAAAAAAATAATGAATATAAAACAATTACAGCTGTGGATAAAGCAATTGCAGCTATTACATTCTTTGAGTCCATTATTTCTTAACCTTTAACTGCTTTTTTACTGGATCAAATCCGCCATCGCTCCATGGATGACATGATAAAATTCTTTTTAATGATAAATATAACCCCTTAAAAAAACCAAAAGTTTTTAAAGATTGAATACTATATTCTGAACAAGATGGGAAGTATCTACAAGAATTACCTAACAAAGGACTAAATAGAAATTGGTAACATTTGATAGTTTTAATTAATATGTAAGTAAAAATATTCATTATTTAATTTTTTTAAGATCCTGAAATAAGGTTTCTTTTATATTTGTATAGTCATTATTTAGCATAGTTGGCTTAGCAATAACAAGATATGAATATTCAAATTTTACACTAATTTTTTTGACAGCAAGATTAATAATATTTTTAAGTCTTCTTTTTATTTTGTTTCGTTTGACTGCATTTCCTATCTTTTTTTTAGTTACAAAAGAAATATTGAGTTCTTTAAAATTTTTATTTTTTAATTTACCAAAAAAAATAGTCACATATTTATTAGTGATTTTTTTTTCATTAATTAGATCTTTAAAATCTTGATTCCTAGAAAGAGCAACTATTTTGCTTTTCATTAACTTAAATCTACTTTTTTTTTCTTTTTACAGTGGACGATACTGTTAAATTTTTTCTACCTCTTGCTCTTCTTCTCTTTAGCAGTTTTCTTCCACCTTTAGTCTTCATTTTTGATCTAAAACCGTGTTTTTTAAGTCTCTTCCCTTTTTTTGGTTGAAATGTTCTTTTCATAACTTTTACTAAGTATATTTAACTTTAAAAATTTTGCCCTTTATATATTTAATTATATAAATAGCAAATAGAAGATTTTAAAATTGAGTTGTCAAATAATGGAAAATACTAAAAAAATTAAATTATACATAGGATTATTTTACTTAATATTTGTGAGTTTGTTTTTATATTTTTTTTTTTCAAAATTTTCTTTCCAGGAAATAACAAGTTATGAATTTATCAAAAATAATAGAAATTATTTTATTGAATTAAGACAATCAAATTTATTTCTTTTAGCGTCAATTTTTGTCTTATTCACAATCGTATGGGTTTTAGCTGCTGGATTTGGTTCACCAGTTGCTATTTTTGCAGGTTTTATTTTTGGCAAGTGGATCGGAACATTATTACTAGTTATAGGATTATCAATTGGCGCAACTGTTCTATACATTTTTGCAAATTTTTTTCTAAAAGAGATTATTAAAGAAAAATTTTTGGAAAAATATAAAAACTTAGATGCTAAATTTAAAAAATCTGAATTTGTTTATCTTTTAGTATATAGGCTGATTGGAGGTATTCCGTTTGCAATTTCAAATGTTTTGCCTTGTATTTTCAATGTAAAAGTATTGAATTTTTTTTGGGCAACTTTTATTGGTATCATTCCTTCACTTTTTTTAATTTGTTCAATTGGAAGTGGATTAGAAAAAATTATCGATCAAAATTTAGAGGCTCCTACAGTGATTGATTTAATCTCATCTCCAAATATTTATTTTCCCTTAATTTTTTTTATTTGCTTAGTTTTAATCACAATATATTTGAGAAAGTTTTTTTATAAAGACTAATGGATAACATTTCTATAAAAAATAAATTTTTATTATATCTAATATTCATTATCTCTTTTTCAATTTTTTATTTATATTATAAGCATGATGTTGGAACAGATACGTCAATTTCTGAATGGTTGATAAATTATCAAGGTGGTTTTACAAGAAGAGGCTTAGGTGGTGAAGTAAATATTTTTTTTGCTAATATATTTTCAATTCCTTTAAGAGACTCAATTTTTTTTATACAAGTTTTTAATAGTTCAATTTTTACAATTCTCTTATATTATTATGTTAAAGACTTAAAATTTAATATAATTCAAATATTTGCTCTATTTTCTCCGCTTTTTTTAATTTATCCTCTCGCAGAACTTGAGGCGTTAGGAAGAAAAGAAGTTCTGATATTTTTGTTTTTTATTTCTATTCTTTTTTTTTCAGGAAAAGAATTTAGACCAGCAATTTTAAATTCAATTATTTTTATTTTTTTTCCAGTATTATGTCTGATTTGGGAACAAATAATACTATTTGCGCCTTTTTTTGCAGTGATCCTAATCAATAAAAATAAATTTTTTTCTTTTTCAGATGTCTTAATTAAATTACCAATAATTTTTTCTTCCTCAATTTTTGTGATTATAATCATTTTTTTATTTCCACTAAGTAAACAAGGACACACTGAAATGTGTTCTTTTTTAATAAATCAATTTGAAGAAAGATGTTATATGTCAGCAGATCTTTTAATAAAAAATACCATATACTTTGACACATTCTATATTCATAAAGAAGTAAATTTTTTTCCCGAATATTTTAGATACATAATTGTTTTTTTGATTGGTTTTTTTCCTCTGCATCTTTCACTTTATAAAAATCGTTTTATTATTAATGAAAATTTTGTGACTAAATATTTTTCACCTTTAAGTTTATTTATTTGTCTTTATATCCCAATCCTTCTTCTTTTTGCATTTGGACATGACTGGGGTCGCTGGATGAATATAACTTATTCTTTATCAATATTATTATATCTTTATTTTTTAAAAGAAAAAGTAATCAGTACTAATTTTGACAATCATTCATTTGTAAAAATTTTCTCAAAAAAAAAATTTTTGCTTATTTTAGTATTTTACCTTTTTGCTTTTTCTTGGAATCCCAAAACTTTAATCAGCGGTGATATTGCTACAAATACTTTGTACAAAATTATCTATAATTCATCAAAAATAATTTTTGGATTTAGTGGGTTTAGAATTTTACAAGATAATCCAATCATACAATTTCACAAAAAATTTATTGAGTAATATTTAATTTGGTGCCCTCACCAAGAATCGAACTTGAGACTCATCCTTACCATTGATGCGTTATACCACTTTACTATGAGGGCAATATTTACAATGTAATATTTTTTTCAACAATATAGTGCATTTTTTTCAAATTATTGCCTTAATTTTTTTTGTAATATGAATTATATCTACACAAGGAAATTTTATGGGCATTCATTACGATTATAAATCAACGAAATCTGCTAAGCTGATGGAGAAACAAGCTAAGAGAGAAAGAAAATTAGCAGAAAAAAAAGCAAAAAGATTAGCAAAAGAAGGCCCAAAAAAAGAAGACAATAAAGCAAAAACTCTAGATGCTTCAAAACCAATTACCTTAGATTTTTTGACAAATCCTAATAAAGAATGAAAATAAAATCTAATAATGAAAGACTTGGTATAGCTTTAAAAAAAAATTTAAAAAAAAGGAAATTATTTCAAAAAAAAAATAAAAAGAAAAAGGATTATGTCAGTTCTATCAGATAAATGGATAAAGAAGATGTCGGTAGAAAAAAAAATGATTTCCCCATTTGAGGAAAAACAAATAAGAGGAAATAGCATCTCTTATGGACTATCGTCGTTTGGTTATGATGCAAGAGTATCGGATGAATTTAAGATATTTACAAATGTAAACTCAGAGATTGTCGACCCTAAAAATTTTAAACCTTCTAATTTTGTTACTAAAAATACATCAGAATGTATTATCCCTCCTAACTCATTCGTATTAGCTAGAACAGTAGAAAAATTTAAAATACCTAATAATGTATTAGTTATTTGTTTAGGAAAATCAACATATGCTCGATGTGGTATCATTGTAAATGTAACACCTTTAGAGCCTGGTTGGGAAGGATACGTTACTCTTGAATTTTCAAATACTACACCATTGCCAGCTAAGATCTACGCAAATGAGGGTGTTGCACAATTTATTTTCTTAAAAGGAAATGAGGATCCTGAGATCACTTACGCGGACAGAGATGGAAAATATATGGGTCAAACAGGTGTAACTTTACCAAAAGTATAACAATGCAAAAATTAGAAGTCTTTGGAGCAAATAAGCTCAGAGGACAGGTTAAAATTTCAGGCTCTAAAAATGCCTCTCTCCCAATTCTTGCGGCTACTCTTTTATCTAATAAAAAAATAAATCTATCTAATGTTCCAAAAGTAAAGGATATAGAGACCATGATTGAATTATTAAGATCTTTAGGTTCAAAGATTAAATTTGTTAATAATAAAATTAATATTGATAATTCAAATCAATTTAAAAAATTTGCATCATATAATTTAGTTAAAACAATGCGTGCAGGAATTTTAGTTTTAGGACCTTTATTGGCTAAATTTGGTTCTGCTAAAGTATCTCTACCTGGAGGATGTGCAATTGGTACACGACCTGTCGATATTCATTTGAAAGCACTTTCAAAACTTGGTGTAAATTTTAAAATTCTTGAAGGATACGTTTATGCTAATGCACCAAAAGGATTAAGAGGATCTAAAATAAAATTTTCAAAAATTTCAGTTGGAGCAACCGAAAATTTGATTATTGCTGCTTGTTTTGCAAAGGGAGAAACAATTTTATCAAATTGTGCTATTGAACCAGAAATAAATGATTTAGTAAATTTTTTAAAAAAAGCAGGATGTGATATTAAATGGATTTCAAAAAGGAAAATAAAAATTATTGGTGTATCTAAAATTAAAGATACCTCTTACGCAGTTATGTTTGATCGCATTGAAGCTGGAACGTATTTAATTGCAGCTGTTCTTACCAACGGAAATTTAACAATTCAAAATCTTAATCCAAGTACAATTAAAACAGAGATAAATATTCTCAAAAAAATTGGAGCTAAAATTAAATTAAAGAGAAACTCAATAAACATAACAGGTAATGGTGAAATAAAAAATATAAATTTAAAAACAGCTCCCTATCCAGGATTTCCAACAGACTTACAAGCTCAAATTATGGTTCTATTGTGTAAAGCAAAAAAGTGTTCATATATAAAGGAGGACATATTTGAAAATCGATTTATGCACGTAGCAGAACTAAATAGAATGGGAGCAAATATATCTATCAAAGGAAATGTTGCATCTATTTCAGGTAAAACAAATTTTATTGGTGCAGAATTAATGGCCACAGATTTAAGAGCCTCAGTATCTTTAGTTCTTGCAGCTTTAAATGCAAAAGGCAAATCTATAATTAATAGAATTTATCATCTTGATAGAGGATATGAGCATATTGAGAAAAAACTGAAAAAAGTTGGTGCTAAAATAAGAAGAGTTAATTAATGGAAAAAAGATATCTAGCCAAAATTATTGCGAATGATAATGAAGGTCTACAAACGATCTCAGCTTGCTGTTCTGGAGCTAAAATAAAGATCTCAAATATTAAATATCTTCAATCAAATAAAATTTTTTTGATTTCTTTAGAGAGAAAAAGTTTAGAAACAGGAGATGATAAAAAAAAGATAAACAGTATTTGTAAGTTCGAATTTGTTGATAAAGTAAAATCTAAAAATATAAATCAAAAAGATTTACAATTAACTCTAGAATTAATAGCAATAGACTTTTTAAAAAATAAAGATGATTATGAAATAAATTTAATTTTTAAAGACAATGCTTATATATCTCTGATTACCGAAACTATTGAGGTTAGATTAGAGGATCAAAATGAAATAAAATAGATAATGAAAATATTAAGTAGTAATAAAAAAAAATTTGAAACTGAATTAAATAATTTATTAGAACTAAGAAAAAGAAAAATTAAAAATAGTTCTACATCAGTTACTAATATTATAAAAGATGTCCAGAAAAATGGTGACAGAGCATTAATTAAATATGAAAAGAGATTTAATAGAAATTCAAAATTAGTACCATCGAAAAAACAAATTTCAAAAACAATCAAAAATTTAGATAAAAAAGTAAAGAGGGCTATAGATCTTGCTTATAATAGAATTTATAAATTCCATTCTTTACAAAAGTTTAAGGATATTTCATATGTTGATAAATTTAAAAATAAGATTCAATATAAACATATTCCTTTAGAGTCTGCAGCTATATACGTTCCAGGGTCTTCTGCTTCTTATCCATCATCAGTTTTAATGAGTGCAATCCCTGCAATGGTTGCTGGTGTAAAAAGAATTGTTATGATTAATCCTACTTATAAAGGAAAACTTAATCCAGCAGTTTTATATGCTGCAAAAAAATGTAATATTAGAGAAATTTATTCAATTGGTGGACCATCTGCAATCGCAGCAGTTGCTTATGGAACAAAAAAAATTAAACCTGTTAATAAAATTGTAGGTCCAGGAAATTCTTATGTTGTAGCAGCTAAAAAAGAAGTATTTGGAGACATTGGAATTGAGGCAATGACAGCAGGTCCATCTGAGGTAACTATAGTTTGTGATAAATACTCTAATCCTGAATGGATAGCTAGTGATCTTATTGGACAAGCTGAACATGATATACTTGCTCAGTGTATTTTAATTGCTAAAGACAAAAAAATACTTCAAGAGATTAAATTTGAAATATCTGAGCAATTAAAGAAAATACCAAGAATTTCGATTGCAAAAAAAAGCTTAATTAATAACGGGATACTTATGTATATTCCGTCAGATGTTAAAATAATTGAGGTAATAAACAAAATAGGACCTGAACATTTAGAGTTGAATATAAAAAATTACAAATCTTTTATCTCAAAAATTAGAAATGCAGGATCTGTTTGCTTAGGTAAATATGCTGTAATGGCTATGACAGATTATGGAGTGCCTGGAACAAATCATATATTACCAACTAATATGACAAGTAAATACTCTAGTGGATTAAGTGTTTCAGAATTTATTAAAAAAATTTCTTATATAAATTTATCAAAAAAGGGTATTGAAACTCTTGGACCATCAGCTATAACTCTTGCAAACTATGAAGGATTAGAGGGTCATGCTCAATCAATCATAAAAAGAATAAGGAGAAAATAAATTTGTCAAAACAAGATCTACTTGAATTCAAAGGTAAAGTAATTGATCTTTTGCCAAACGCAATGTTTAGAGTGAAATTAGAGAATGGTCATACAGTGACCGCCCATACGGCAGGAAAATTGCGCAAGAACAGAATACGTGTCCTTCAAGGCGATGCCGTAACTGTGGAAATGACTCCTTATGATCTTACTAAAGGAAGAATTATCTTTAGGGGATAAAAAACGGCCGAATAGCTCAGCCCGGTAGAGCAGCGCCCTGAAAAGGCGTGTGTCACAGGTTCAAATCCCGTTTCGGCCACCACCACAAAGTTTCATCTTGCATTTCAAAATTTTTATTATTAAATTTTAATTAATTAAGTAACAAATGTGAGGAAACCAAAATGACTACATTACGTGGGACCGTCAAGTGGTTCAATGGAAAAAAGGATTTGGGTTCATTGAACGAGAGGATAAAGAGAAAGACGCGTTTGTACATGCATCGGCCGTCAAAGCGGCCGGAATGAGGTACTTAAACGAGGGCGATAAGCTCGAGTTTACTCTGGAGGATGGACCCAAAGGACCTTCAGCTGTTAATTTAAAGAAAGTTGACTAGCTGTTTTAAAATTTAAAGGACGTTTAATCTAGAAAATGGATAAACGTCCTTTTTAATTTATAGGTTGCAAAAGTAATAAATTTGTCTAAAAGGCTGAATATGGAAAAAAATGAAAATAAATTAAATACATTCAAAAGTACTCAAAGAATAGCTCTTAGAGGAACTAATAGGGGTGTACATTCTCATCATTTTCACGCTGGCGCTGCTGGCAGATAATCATACATATTATAATTTTAATTCCACATTAAATAATATAAAATAAACTATTATGCATTAGTGGTGAAATAGTATCACGTCGGTTTGTGGATCCGAAGTCGTAGGAGCGTAACCTACCTAATGTACCACGAGACGTTCAGAAAAGCGTCTTAATTAAATGAACAAAAAAATTAAATTATTAGAAGCTGATCTTCCAAAAGGATTTCAAAATAAATGGGGCAGCTCTTTACTTGTAAAAAAGAGATTACTAGAGGTAATTGAGCAAAACTTTATTAAATTTGGTTATTCTCCTTTAGAGACTAGTCCTATGCAATTCAGCTCAATAATTGGCAATTCCTTATCAGAGGATGAGGAAAACCCAATGTCAGATATTTATACTTTTTCTGATGAGGGAAATGAAGTTTCCTTGAGATATGATTTATCTCAACCATTAATTAATTTTTATAAACAAAATTATATGGATTTACCAAATCCATATAAGCGATATGAGATTGGTACCGTCTTTAGAAGGGATAAGCCAGGAAGTAATAGGTATAAATCTTTTGGACAATGTGATGTTGATATCATTGGAAATTTTGAAGTTAAGCAAGCTAATGCAGATTTATGTTATATCATTGGAAGCATTTTCACCGAATTTTTAAAAAAATCAGAGTTTGTAATTAATGTAAGTAATAGAAAAATTGTTCAAGGTTTAATGGACCAATTAAAAATTGTTGATCAAAATCAAAAACAGAAAGTTTTAAGAGCAATCGACAAACTAGATAAACCTGGGTTTGGTTTTAAAGGTGTCGAAGATTTACTTAAAAAAGAAAGGCGTGACCAAAGCGGAGCAGTTGTCAAAGGTGCTAATTTGAATGATGATCAATCATCTAAAGTTATTGATTTTTTAAAGATTAAAGACATCAAGGAACTCAGACAAAAAATTGATAATCCATTAACTAATGAGGGAGTTAAAGAACTGGAGGAACTATTAGAAGTCTTAAGCTATGGAGAATACGCAGATCAAGTAAAATTTAATAGTTCAATCGTACGTGGAATGGATATGTATACGGGAAATGTAATTGAAACTAATTTAAAATTCGAGGTAAAAAACTCAAAGGGGAAAGTAATTGATCCAGGTGCTATGTGCAGTGGTGGTGAATATTTAATTACTAAATTTAAGGGAGATTCATTCCTTGGATGTGGCGTCTCTATTGGAAGTGATCGTCTTGCGTGGGCGCTTTCACAAAAAAATAATATTAAGATTGAAGAAAAAAAACCAGTGCTGATTTGTGTGATGGAAGAAAAAAATTTAAATAAATATTATGAAATTTTAAAAGCTCTAAGAGACAATGATATTAGTTCAGAAATTTATTTAGACTCAAAGAAAAAACTTTCTCGACAACTCGAATATGCATCTAAAAGAGGTCTATCTTTAGCTATTATCTGTGGTGAAAATGAATTTAACAACAATACGATCACGATTAAAAATCTCCAAGGAATTAAAGGAGAGAATCAAATTTCGATCCCAAAAGAAAAATTAGTAAATGAAGTTAAAAAATTCTTTTGATAAAATTCTTAAATCCAGAGGTTTTAAGAAGATAGAGTTAAGTCATGTTATTCCTTCTATGAAGGCTCTTAAAAGAAGTGGTGATATTAGAAGAAATATGTTTTCTTATTATGATAAGAATTTCCAAGAAATTTCTCTTCGTCCTGATCTAAGCTTGTCTGCAGCATTAAAGTTTGCTGAGGAAAAAACTAATTTAAAAAAAAAATATTTTTATAGTGGTTTGGCATATCGTAAACCTACAAAAAATAAGGATTTACCAATAATTTCTCAATTTGGTTGGGAAATATTCAATTCAAAAGAAAAGCACAAAGATGACAAAGAGATTATAGAAACTTCACTTAAAATTTTAAAGAATACAAAATTTAAGGGATGTAAATTAAAAATTGGTAATTTAGAAATATTTGTATCATTAATTAATCGTTTACCAAACTTAAGCTCAAGATACAAAGATAGATTAGTTCGTCACTTTTTTAGAAAAGATTATTTTAATAAGTTATTAAAAAAACTTGAAACAAATTATGATATTGATGAAAAAAAAGTAGTTAGGGATAAACTATTGGCCAACAAGCTTAGAAAGCTTAATCAAGAGGAAGTTTATGGTGGACGCAGTTTAAAATCGATTCTTGAGAGATTTGATAATAAAATGAAGTCACCTCGTGACGAGTCTTCAAAAAAAGATGTAAAAATTATCAAAAACTTTTTAAAGATAGAATGCAATATTGAGAATGCTTCAAATGTTTTAAATAATTTTTTTAAAAAGAATAAGATTAATTTAGTTATCAGCGACGATTATTTTCCAATTTATAAAAATAATATAAACAATGTAAGAGTTTTTTATGTCTCAGATCTTGGAAGAAATGTAAGTTATTATACTAATATGGTATTTAGTATTGAGATAAAATCAAAATCAAAACCTCAGATTTATATATCAGGTGGAAGATATTCAAATTTATTAAGAAATTTAGGATATAAAAAAACTGAAGCTGTTGGTGCTGCAGTTAATCTAACCATATGAAAAGTGATTTTGTAAATATTGGTTTAATTTCTAAGGGACGCATGATGGAAAGTGCGCAAAAGATATTTAAAAAAAATAAACTAAAGATTTATAAAAAATCAGGTGAAAGAGACTTATTTGGTTATATTAAAGATAAAAAATTTCAAAATGTACGTATATGGTTTCTGAGTCCTAAGGAAATAATTGAGTCTGTTGGAACAGGCGTGCTTGATGCTGGTATAGGTGCACTTGATTTACTTAAAAATTCAGAACCAAATATACAATCAAGAATTTCAATTGAAAAAAAATATGATTTTGGTCAATGTCAACTTTGTGTTTTGCTACCTACATTTTGGTTGGATACTGTTAATCCTACAGATCTTGAGGAGGTTTCATGGGAATTTTTTTATAAAAAGAAGAGATTAATGAGAATAGCAACCAAGTTTAAACTTCTAACAGAGCAATGGTGTAAATCGCGTGGAATTAATATGGTAGAAATAATTGGTAGTGAGGGTGCAACTGAAGCAGCTCCAAGGTTGGGAAAAGCGGATTTAGTAGTAGACGTTGCAACTAGCTTTGATACTGCAAAAGCAAATAATTTGAAGTTATTAGAAGATGATGGAGTAATATTAAATTCATCAGCTATTTTATGCTCTAATAAGAATTCTATTAAAAAAAGAGAAGTTAAAAAATTTGTAAAATTACTTTCTAAAAATTAAATCTTTCCAATAATTTAAAATAATTTTAATTATATCTATATTTCTTATCACCGCATAAATACCAATCATTAAAGCTATAATTATAAGGACCTCAATTATCATTATTTATTCTTTTAAGGTTTTTAGTAATAGCCCTTATAGCATCTTTTTTAGTTCTAAAATATTGAATACCTAAAAATTCTTTTGGTATTTTTGTTTTGATTGCACCACTCGCTGTTGGATTTTTAAAGTCGACCTTAAATTTCGCATCAATAGGAATATTATATTTAAGCTTACCTGTTGATAAATCTCGAGTCTTTCTATCTATATCTGTAATAGGCCTTATATCTAAATACGTATTTCTTTTTTTTCCATAATATTGTCCCCTCATATTTTTTGAAGCCTGTCTTTCTTTGTATGGAATAGTTTTAATTTTTCCCTCTTTTTTTAGTTTAGTTAATCTTTTACCGATAGGAGCTCTACTAAATTTAATAGTAAATTCCTTTGATAATTGATCAGCGATAGCTTGCGCACCTAATTTATCTTTTTGATGTAGTTCTATTATTCTTTTTTCAACTCTTGGAGTTATATTAGAGGTTGTCTTTTTAATTTCTTTTTTTTTACTCATTTAACTTAATATTTTACAAACTTTTGATATAGAAATAAACAAATGTCATGGAAAATAAATAATAAATTTACTTACCCGAAATCAATGAGATCTATTTATAAGGGATCTAGACATTATGATGTAGGTAAAGATAAGTATCCAAGCGTAACAAACATTCTTGCAGAAACTAAGAGTCAAGAGGATAAGGATGCCCTCAATAAATGGAAAAAAGATATCGGGTTTAAAGAGGCAGCAATAATTTCTAAACAGAGTTCAGAAAGGGGAACTACTCTTCACCAGTATCTAGAGTCAATTTTGTTAAATAAAATGAATGGAGAATTATTGGAAGAAATAAATTTACCAAAAAAAATGGCAGAAACAATTGTAGAAAACGGAATAAATAATCAAATTAACGAAGTTTATGGATGTGAAGCTGTGCTGTATTATGATGGAAATTTAAAGTTTGCTGGCACTGCTGATGCAGTAGTAAATTCTTCAGATAATGAAATTAAAATTTTGGACTTTAAGCAAAGCAATAAGCCAAAAAAGAGAGAATATTCTGTTGTAAATGAATATGGACTTCAATTAGCGTTATATTCAATTGCTCACGACAATATGTTTGGAACTAATATTAAATCAACAGAAATTTTAATGTGCACACCAAATTTAATATTCCAAAAGTTTGAATTTAAAGATCAGGAGTTCGAAAAATTGAAAAAGGAAGCAATGAACAGAGTTGAGCAATATTACAATTTAAAAAGAGATAATTGAAAATTATAAATAGTTTTCATGCTCAGATGCTAATTTCTCTAAATGTGAGTTTATTGCCTCAACTTTTTCTGAAACCTCTTTATCATCTTTTTTTTCCTCTCTTAAAACATCAATACGCGCCATACCTTCAGGTATAGTTGGAAAAACTTCTTTATTAGTGGAAAGCAATCTACGACTTATATTTTTTCGAACTTTTTTATATTCTTCATTACTATCAAAACCATCTTTACCCCACTTATCTAGTAAGACCATTTCTGATAAATGTTTAAGTGGACCATTAAATCTTTTGTGAATTTTTTTCTGCTCATCTTTGTTATTTGTCATAACAAAATTATTCATTAACGATTTGTCATTTGATGATGGATTTAAATTAAATATCATTTGTTCAGGTATTAGCTCGGTTTGATCAATTGAATTATCTTCAAACTGGTCACTGATGATTAAACTCACCCTATTAGCTAATTCCTTTCTATTTTTGATTATAAAGTCTGCTCTTTTTTTGAGGATTTCATGTCCTAAAGTAGAGTATTCATCATCAAATTTAGTCGCAAAAGATTTATCTTGAATGAATGGATTCTTTCCAATTTTAATAGTCCTATATTTCTTGGGAGCAGCAGAAAGTGTTTTTTTTAATACAGTATTAGATTTTTCAGAAAAAATTAATTCTGGATCATTTTTCAAATCAAATACAAGATGATAACCTTTATAAATTGGGTGTTCACATAAATATGTTGATGTGAATTGTCTAGTACGGCTATAGAACGTTTCTGGGTGACAAAAATAATCAGTATTTTGAATTTTATTTAAGACATCCTTCTTATTTGTAAAACTAAGTGATTGTCTAAATAAACCTGGATCTTTTTTTTTTAATAAGTTCATTAAATTCACTAAACCCTCAGTATCTCCTTTTGAACTATGTAAATCCTTTATTTCAAATCCATTAGCTTTTGCGAGCGATCCAAGACGATAAACTTTGTTATTTTTTTCATTTAATTCAAATGAAATTTTATTTGGCGCATAAAAATCAAAGTTTTGGACTATTGGGAGAGAGTCTAGTTGTCTTGCATTTCCTGTAGAAAAAATCCATGGCCAGGTAAATAAATTTGAAAACAAATGCTGACTTGTAAGCATATAATCAAAATTATAACCATTATGTGCACAAAAGAACACATCACCTTTATTTATCCAAGAGATAAATTTTTCATTTGTTTGTTTTGTTAAGTCAAAATTTGTATTAGACCATTTATCCATTTCAAATGGATCTATTCCATTAACTAAAAAACTATCAACCTCATACACTCTTGATTTTCTCAATTTTGCTTTACAGCTAAACTCATCTAATTTTTTAAAATTATAATCGTAGAAAATAGCATCGATAGTTAATATATCTGCTAAACCTCTTCCACCACTAGTTTCTGTATCAAAAAAAATAAAATTTGGTTTTGACATTATGCAATTTCCTTTTTGTTTTTATCAATGAATAGTGGAATTTCAAAATCTTCTACTTTTTCATCAAATAAATTTGGCCCCATTGTTTCGTGTTTAAGAAATTCGATATCTTTAAAGTTATTAGATCTCCATACCACCTCACCATAAATCATCGGAATTAGTTCAACAAAATCTATTGCATCATCTCTATATTTTTTATTATCTGATATTATATGAACGAGTGTCCTTTGTTTTAGCTTAAGAAATTGAAGTCTTCTTACACAAATTTTTCCATTAAGATTGATTGCATAAATACCGTTATTAAATACTACATCAGTAAATTTTTTATTGTGAAATTTAATTATTAAAGCGATGTCGCCAGAGTTTATCGTACCTTGCATATTATCTTCACTTACATTTAATAAAATAAGATCATCATATTTATTTAAATTTAGATTTCTTTTTACAAAATCTTTTGAGAACAGTATTTTTTCATTAGAATTAACCACTGGTAATTTAAAAGTCTCATTTGGAGCAACAAAATTAGGCATATATTTTTTTCTTAAAATTTCTAAATGGGGATAAAAATCTTCAATAGACTCTATTAATCTTTGTGCATCTAAGAGCCTAATTACCTCAGAGAGATTATTAGTATTTGTTTCTGGTTCATCTGGTTGATAATTTTTAATTTCTTCAACCTCTTCTCTTAATCCTGGGAGAACTTCATCGACATATCGTTTAACATAATTTTCTTCATCATGTATAAATTTTGAATTTGATAGCTTAATGTGAATAGTACAGTGGTACTCTAAACAAGGTAAAATTAGCTTTTGATTAATGTTAAAATCTTTATATTTTTCAATAATTTTGTGAAAACTATTTTTTTCAGCATTTTTAAGATCATCAAAAAAAGCGTATTTTTTCGATTTGCTCTTTCTATCTTTTGCGAGAGGCCTTGATGAAGCAATTGCATTTAAAAAAAAATAAGCAAAACTTGGAGGAAAATTAGGCTCAAAAAATCTGTAAAGATATGTATCTAAAGAGTGCCTATGTTTTCCTAAATAAATCCTACTTTGGACCTTCGTTAGTCCTGCGGACCTCAATAATTTAAGCAATAAATCCTTAGAAGCCTCATTTATTGTTGATTTTACTTGCCGATTCATACTTTATATATATACTTTTTTATGAAGTGATCAATAATATTTTTTCATAAAAAACACTTTACAAAAAAGTGATTATTGTATATATTGTTTTTATGTTTAAACAATTAAAATTGGGTTCTTTAACCTTTTCTTTATCATTCTCCTTTCTTTCTAGGAGGTTATTGAGCTCAATTTTTAATTTAGTGGAAACAGCTAATGAGAGATGAATTTTATTATATTTTAAGGCGTTGTCTTTTAAGTAGAAAGGACTGGTTGAAATACCAGAATAACTATCTGCGATTTAAGTCATTAAAAGAGGAAGCTTTTAAAAGAAGATTTAATAGAAATATTCTTTTATCTACAACTTACAGTATAATTAATCTTCCAACAGCGATCATTAACTTCCTAGTAAAAATCAATGAGTACTCTGAATATAACAGAGTTTTAAGTGAAATTGAGGTGCTCGAGGAAGAAATAAATAAATACAACAAAAAACAAATCAATAATAGGAGTTAAAAATGCCTAAAGTGAAGAAAACTAACAAAAAGAAATCATCAAATGTAGTTCCTTTGAAAAGAGATCATGTTCAATCAGAAAATACTGAAAATTTATTAACTATAGAAGAACAAGAACGTGAAAGAACAAACAAATTTGCACGTAAATTGTGTGATGAAATTGATCAGTATGTTACAGAATGTAAAATGGATACGGATTTGACATATTTTCATTTCTTATTCCACTTAAAACAAAGAACTATACATAGAGTTTCATATAATCTATTTAAACATGCTGATAAATCTTCTACAGATGAAGTTACTGAAAATATGGCTAATTATTTAAATGAAAACTCACCTGAGTTGAAATTAGATGCATCAAATAATACAATACAATAGAGGAATCATTTAAATGGATATTTTGACTATATTAATTACTTCAGCAGTAATTTTAGCCCTAGGAATTGTGTATTTTAAATTTGTTAAAAAAAAGGACTCTTCGCAATACGTTGACGAAATCAAAGACAAAGAACATGAACTAGATTTGATTAAACTTCAGCATGAAAGTGATTTAAAAATACTAAATGAAAAACTAAATAGTGTCTTAATAGAAAAAAATAATCTTAATGAGACGCTGACGAAAGAGAGGGAAACCACTTCTAAACAACTTGAGACATTAGGAAAAGTTGATGCCTTTAAAACATCAGTGACTACCAATATGGGTGAGTATTCACAAATGATTGAGAAGCAGCAAAAATTTATAGATAAGTTGACTGGAAACGCAAAATATCAAGGAGATTTTGGTGAGAAATTTCTTGAACAAATATTAAATTTCGCAGGATTTAAACTAGGTATTGACTATACAAAACAAAAAAAAGAAGAGGTTTATGATGTCGAAGAAGATAGATCTAAAACAACGAAACCGGATATTGTATTAAATTTAGGCAACTTTCATATAATTTGTGATTCAAAAGTAAGTTTAGATAATTTTAAAAAATTTGTTAATGCAGAAAATGATGAAGTTAAAAAAGAGCAATTTAATAAACATTACGATGCAGTTGTAAAACATATCGATGAATTGGCTGAAAGAGATTACGTTAAAAATTTAAAGAAACAAGTATTTCAAAAAGTAATAATGTTTATGTGCCATGAAGCTGCTTATCTTTCAGCATTAGAAAAAGATCCTGAACTTTATGAGTATGCGTACAATAAAGATATTTTACTTTGTGGTCCCAAAAATATACTGGCCGTAATATCAATAGTTCAAACTATTAGAGATAAAGAGAAACAAATAAATAGTGTCAATGAGATAACTAATGTTGCCAGTAATTTAATGGAGAAATATTCGATAATTAAAGAAAATCTAATTAGAACAATGAACAGTTTTAACTCTCATGGTGAAAATTTGAAAAAAGTAATAAATGGAATTTACGCTGGTAGGAATAGTTTAGAACAGAGAATAGAAAAACTCCGAGATCATGGAATAAGATCAAAAACTCCAATAAAAAAAACTACCCCCTTACAAGATAAATTGATGGAATTTGAAGATGTAAAAAACAAAATTGAGGATGAAAATAAAGATCAATTAAATTAACTTTAAACCTACTAGTAATCATTCCAAGGCTGGTTAATTATAAAAGATGAGTATTAATGGATAAAAATTTCTATTCACCTACAATGCTTGTAAATTACGTTAATTTAAAGCATTTTATTACAGATGAATTCGGTGATGAAATTTTAAACTTAAAAAAATCAGAGAGAACAATCGCTGAAAATTTAAGATTAGAAAAGGGTTTAATTCACGAAAAAGAGTATTTTAATGAATTAAGCAAAAAATATAAAAAAATTAAAAATATCAAAAAGTTAAAAGATTTATCCAAAGAAGAAAAAATTAAAGAAACAATTCAAGCCCTGAAAAATGGATATGAACTAGTTTATGGAGGGTGGTTAGCATCAGGAAATTGGAGAGGAGAATTAGATTTTTTAGAAATTAATGAAACTGTTAAATCTAATTTTGGTGATTGGAGTTATGAAATCATTGACACTAAAAATACATCAAAAGTAAAAAAAGATCATATTTATCAAATAAGTTTATATTCCTTTCTACTTAAAGAAGCTCAAGGAATTCTTCCTAAAAACTTTTATATTTTATTAAAAGATAAAAAAAAAGAAACCGTCAGAATTGGTGAGGTATATGACATTTTTTTAGAACAAAAATTATCTTTTGAGAATTTTGTAAAAAATGATTTGAATAGGAAAAAATTAGAAAAAGTTAGTTATTGTTCTTTTAGAGATTTACAAGAATTTTGTGAAAAAGAATGGATTAATCAAAAGCATTTAAATCAAGTATTGGGAAACAATAAAAATAATATTAAAAGATTAAATGAGGCTGGTATAAAAAACTTTAGTGAGCTTTCAAAATTAGATCCAAAAAAAAAAATTGAAGGTTTAAAAGATGAGACAAAAATCAAGTTAATTAATCAAGCAAAATTACAAATAGATGCACACACAGAAGGAGTAATTAAGTTCAAATTTATTGAGGAAAATTTTGCTTTAAATAAAGGATTTAATCTTTTACCTGAACCAGCTCCAGGCGATCTTTTTTTTGACTTAGAAGGAGTGCAAGATTATGTTTATTCAGGACGATTAGAATACTTATTTGGTATTTTTTATGAAGAAAATGAAAAGAAAGTTTTCAAATCATTTTGGGCACACAATAGAGATGAGGAAAAACAAAGTTTAATTAAATTTTTTGAATTTACAAAAGCTCATTTTAAAAAATATCCAAAAGCAAAAATTTATCATTATGCACCATATGAAATCACTGCTTTAGAAAGATTAACCTCAATACATAAAGTCCATGGAGTAGATTATGATCATTATTTAAACCTTGGAAAATTCGTAGATTTATTTAGAGTAGTTAAACAAGGCATATATGTATCCCAAAAAAGTTATTCTATTAAAGATATTGAAAAATATTACGATTTTAAGAGAACGGGTGAAATTCTAAAAGGAGATGTATCTGAGGAGTTTTACATTCAATGGATGCATAATAATGATAAGAGACTTTTAGATAAGATTGAGGATTATAATAAACAAGATTGTGAGTCTACTTTTAGACTAAGAAAATGGCTATTGCGAATAAAACCTAAGCAAACAAAATGGTTTATCCCTGAAAAGGAAAAAATAGAACTAAGACCTTTTGAGGAAACTTTATTAGAATTTCAAGAGAAGTTTGAAAATTTTAAATCAACACATAATAAAATTTCAAAATTACTTTCAGATGTAATTGGTTTTTATAATAGAGAACAAAAACCACAATGGCGACAGCATTTTGATAGAAAAGATTTATCAGATAGTGACTTAATGGATGATAGAGAATGTATAGGAAATATGAAACTTGTATCAGTTTTTCAAGACAAAAGATCACTTGTTTACAAATATATTTTTCCAGAGCAAGAATATAAACTTAAAGAGGGAAGGACATGTATAATTGCAAATAATACAGATCCAGAAAGAAGTGATTATGCAGGTAAAATTCAAGAATTAGATCAAATTAAACGATCACTTTTACTTAGAAAAGGAATCTCCAAAGAGGACAAGCAATTACCAAAAACTTTATCTATTGGTGAAAAAGTCATGGAACATGCGCGTTTTGAAAATTTAAATAAAAATATTTATAGATTTTGTGACAATGTTTTAGAAAAAAAAGATGGATATAATGCAATCAAAGATTTTATTAATAGAGATATTCCTAAAATAAAAGGAATAAAAAAAGGTGAAAAAATAATAAAAACGGAAAAATATGACGATGAAATTCCAAAAATCATTTTAAATTTACAAAATTCATATCTATATCTTCAAGGACCTCCTGGAAGTGGTAAGACTTATCAATCAGCAAATGCTATTATTGAGCTTCTTAAAAATAATAAAAAAATTGCTGTGACAGCCAATTCCCATAAAGTAATTCATAATCTTTTAGAGCGAGTGGAAAATTTAGCTAATAATCAAAAATACGTATTCAAAGGACTGAAGATGGGTAATCCAGATAATGAGGATACATTCTACGATGGAAATTTGATTAAAACTGATAAAAACGAAAAACATTACATTGACGGGTTAAAAGATAATAAAATTTTACTTTACGCCGGGACAAAATATCATCTATCTCAATGGTATTACCAAAATAAATTAGATTATCTTTTTGTAGATGAAGCTTCTCAAATTTCTGTTGCAGATTTAATTGCTTTAGGGGGAATTGCAAAAAATATTGTTTTAGTTGGAGATCAACAACAACTTGGTCAGCCAACACAAGGAAGTCATCCAAATGACTCAGGAAAATCGGTTTTAGATTATTTATTAGAAGATAGCGATACCATTTCCCCAGACAAGGGTATTTTTCTAAATAAAACCTTTAGGCTACATCCAAACATAAATTTATTTACCTCTGAAAATTTTTACGAAAATAGGCTACTGGTAAATGAAAATAACATTAATAGAAAAATCGAGTACAAAAAAAATAGCATTATAAAAAATGAGGGCATACATACAGTACTAATGAAACACCAAGATAGATCACAAACAAGTGTTGAGGAGTTTGAAATTATAAAAAAAATTATGGATCAGGTCATGGGCTGTAAGTTTATTGATTTTGATAAAACTGAGAGGAAAATAAGTATAGATGACATTTTAATCGTAAGCCCGTTTAATGCTCAGGTAAATTTTTTGAAAGCAAGATTAAAAAAAGGAGCTCGATGTGGAACAATAGATAAATTTCAAGGAATGGAGGCACCTATAACAATTATAAGTATGACAAGTTCTTCAGTCGACGATCTCCCAAGAAATAAAAAATTTTTCTTTAATCGAAATCGACTTAATGTTGCAATCTCAAGAGCCCAATGTTCATCAGTTATTTTGCTTAATCCAAAATTATTAGAGTCAGCACCTAATGATTATGAGGAATTTAAATTAATGAATTATTTTCAAAAATTAATGAAATATGCAGCATAATTATATAAGATAACCTAAGGATTTTATTGATGGATAAAGACAAATATAAACTTGGAGAAACTCGGGATGAAAAGCCAGAGGGTTTTTATGATACTGATCAAATATTCGAATTTTTTAAAAGGAAAAAAATTTTTGTAAAAAGAAAAGATAATTTACCAAGGTTTTGTGAAAATCACGGTATTCAAATGGTTAAGTTCAAGCGTGAGGGTTCAGGTGGTTCTACTCCAACTGCTTATAAAATACCTACAGACACAAAGATAGAACAAATACGACAAAATTTAATGTATATTAATAACAGTGTTCTAGGATTAGAACTTGTTAAAAAAAAAGAAAAAAAAATTCTTCAAATATTTGATGAAGCTAAAAATAAAGAGGAATCAAAAACTTCAATTGCAACTAAAGTTTCAAAATCACTAGGAGTGCCGTGTAACAGAAAGTTAGTAAGAAGAATTTTGGAAGAAAAAAG
Organism: uncultured Pelagibacteraceae bacterium; assembly: GCA_902565935.1. GTDB lineage: Bacteria > Pseudomonadota > Alphaproteobacteria > Pelagibacterales > Pelagibacteraceae > Pelagibacter. The sequence goes on along the minus strand of CACFGT010000012.1, from coordinate 15,852 downwards.
ATCTTCAAAATTAGAAAAATTAAAGAAATCTTAATAGTTATCAACATAGATATAAAGTCCTATTTAATATTCCTAAATTGACTTTAAGACAAAAAATCATATTACTTAATAAAATTAACTAATAGGAAAAATTATGCTTATTGAATTTAAAGATGAAGATTTTGAAAACAAAATTAAAAAAGAAGATATTTCTGTAATCCAATTCTCAGCGTCATGGTGCTCACCTTGTAAGACTTTGAAACCTGTTATGGATAAATTATCTGATGAATACAAAGATCGTGCAAATTTTTATATTACTGACATCGAAGAATCGGGGATAAATACCGGCTCGGCGGCAGGAATTCGTGGCGTCCCAACGGTCATTATTTATAAAAAAGGTGTTGAGATAGACCGTAAAGTAGGGGGAGTTCCAGAAAGTCATATGAAAGAATTTTTAGATAAAAATATTTAATTTTCTTTTAATACAGATCCTATAAAGTAGAGACTGCCTAAAAAACAAATAACTTTTGGTTTACTTGAAGTTAACTTTTTTAATGCTTCTTTATAATCAGAAGCTTTTTCAGCGTTATATTTTTGTTTTGCTGCAATAGACTTTAAATTTTCTGCAGAACAAGCATTTTTTTCATTGGGGATTTTTATTGCTATAACTTTTTTAAAAATTCCTTTAAAATTTTTTAAAAAATTACTTGGAAATTTATTTTTTTGCATTCCCCATATGCAATATATTGGTTGTTTTATTGTTTTTAGGTAATTGTAAAGATTTCTACCTGATGCATTTGAATGTGCACCATCTAATAAAATCCTCTCATTTTTGTGAACGTATTTTCTTAATTTCCCTTTATTGATATATTGCAATCTCCCCTCAAAAAAAATTTTTGGAATAGTTTTTTTAATTATACTTGGTTTGATATTCAGATCTAAAGCCACTTTAATTGCCAAACCTAAATTTTCTATTAATCCTTTGCTATGAATATAATTTGATCTGATATTAATAATATATTTACTATCTTTGTAAAAAAAGCCTTTTTTTTTTCTTATTATTCTCCAATTTGAAGGGAAGGTAATGTTACTTTTGTTCGTCTTTAATATTCCTTTAATTATTTTTAAAGTTTTTGGATTTTGTTTACCTATGTAGATATGAGTTTGATTACTTAAATGACCAACTTTTTGTCTACATATTTCATTAATTGTTTTTGGTGAAATCCACTCTAAATGTTGTTTATTTATATTTGTACAAGCTTGAAAAAGAGGTTTTTTAAAAAGATTTGAACTGTCTTTTTTAAACAGCAAACCACTCTCCAAGAGATTATACGAACTTTTTGATTTAGCAGCAGCCAAAACATATATTAAAGTTAATACCTCAAATAAACTTAATTTAATTTTTAATCTGCTTATTTGTTTTTCGTACTTTTTTATTTCATTTAAAGATATGTATCTATTTTTTAACCATATTCTCGAGCGAAGGTCATATAAGTGAGGACTTATGAAGGTTGTAGTTGACTGTCCATTTGCCTCAATAAAATATTTAAGTGAGGTGAGACAACTAAATTTTCCGTCAGAACCTAGAATATTACAAGGTCGTTTAAGATCTAAATGAGGGTTACCCAAAAGGGAAAGAGCCTTTTTTATTCTTGATAATCCTAAAGTTATTTTACGACTATATTTCTTTTGTAATGAATTGTAGTAAATCTCAGATGTAAGCATTATTAATTTGATTTAACTACTAAGATGCTTCTTTAGTTTCTAGGACAGGGTCTTTGATCAAAGAGTTATTTTCTTCAATATTTTCAGATTTATGTTTTTTTAATAAAATTGATAGTAAAGTTCCAATTGTAGGTGTTATATTTTTTCTATCCAAAACCATATCTACTTGGCCTTTTTTCATTTGCCACTCAACTGTTTGAAAATCATCTGGCAGTTCGGTATTCTCAGTAGCCTGAACTATTCTTTTTCCTGCAAACGCCATGGTGGCCCCTTTTTCACCAATGCAGATATCGCCAGTTGAAGCTATACTTGCTTGTAAGCCTCCAGTTGATGGTGAAGCGATAATTACAATATAAGGCAAATTATTTTTTTTCAATTCATTGATACCAACTGTCATGCGGGTCATTTGAACTAAGCTTAACATATTCGTCATCATACGCATACCCCCTGAGGCGCTTACAAAAATATATGGACATTTTTTTTCTATAGCAGTTTTAATTGCTGCTAGGACATTTTCAGACTCATCCATGGAAATTGAGCCACCGATCCATTTGAAGTTTACGGCGCTAGCAACAACATCAATGTCATTTAGTTTCGCCTCACATGATAATATTGCACTATCCTGACCTGTTATTTTTTTTGCTTCTTTTAATCGATCTTTATATTTTTTGGTATCAACCCAGTCATAAGGATCCGGATCTTTTACTAATGGAGCATTAATTTTTTTCCAATTACTTTCACCGAACATCATCGTAAACCTTTGAGTAGGGTTTATAAAATGATGGAAATTACATTCAGGACAAACATAGTTATTTTCTTTAATTACTTTTTTCTCAACTGGTACACCATGGCAACTAATATATTTTGAAGCAGATATTTCAGATTTCGAAGCTCTTTTACGTACAACAGTTTTGATCCTTTCAGCTGCTGATTTGATGCGCGTGATCCAATTCAATGTTTTACTCCTTCTGATAATACTTTAACATATTCTCCAACAAATTGGGCTAAATTTTGATTAGATAGACCTTTTTGACTACCTTCCTTAATTTTTTCAACTATTGAGCTTCCACAAACAACCAAATCAGCAAGTTTAGAAACTTTTTTTACATCATCATAATTTTTGACTCCGAATCCTACACCAATTGGAATCTTTGATTGTTTTCTGATCATCTTAGATAATTTTTTTACATTAGCCAAATTTACATTTTTAGATCCTGTCACTCCAGCGTAAGAAACTATGTATAGCCAAGACGAACTTTTTTTTAAACTCTCTTTAATATAATTACTGTCATTAGTTGGAGCAATTAACTTGATGAAAGCCATGTTATTTTTAGTCAAGCCTTTAAAAATTTGATCATCTTCAGGTGACTCGTTATTACTATCAACCACTATACATCCATCTACTCCGCTTTTTTTACAGTCATTTATGTATTTATTTATTCCATAGACATGTATTTGATTTAAGTATCCCATAGTTACAAATGCAGTATCACTACTTATTTCACTTTTTACCTCTTTAATAAGTTGAAATATTTTCTTAGTTTTAGCCCCAGATCTTATCGCTCTATCATTTGCACTCATTATAATCGAACTATCTGAAGTTGAGGTATTAAAACTTACTCCAACTTCAATTACGTCACAATTCTTTGATAGCTCAATTAAAATTTGTTTAGAACTCTCGTAGTCTGGATCCATACCTGTAACAAAAGCAACAAAACAAGATCTATTTTCTGATTTTGCTTTTGCAAACACTTTTTGAAAAGTTTTATTCATTATCTCTTTTGTATTTTAACATTCTTCCAACATTTGACTCCCCTGATCCACAAAGATGAATTAAATGATTTTCTCTTGGATTATTTCTTTTTTTAATTTCTTTAAGTGCAGCGTGTATAACATAACAAGCCTCTATAGCAGGTAGGATACCCGTCTTTCTACACATCATTAAAAAAGTTTCTTGTGCTTCTTTATCAGTAGTTGCTCTAAATTTTATTTTTCCAGTGCTTGCCATGTAACAAATTTCAGGTCCAGTTCCACTAAAATCAAGCCCAGATGCTTCGGTGTGACTTTCATTTATTTGACCATCCTCATCCATCAAAACGTTAGATCTTGCTCCTAATAAAATACCAATAGGTGCTTTACCAGTAATCGTTGCCGCGTGTAAACCAGAATTAATTCCTTTACCTGCCGACTCAATACCAAAAATATCTACATTTTTTTCATTATAATAAGGGTAGCTAATTGCTGAAAGATTACTTCCTCCACCTGTGACAGCAAAAACGGTTGAGGGTAATTTTCCAGTTAATTCTTTCATTTGTTTTTTTGCGATTCTTCCAATTATACTTGCAAAGGTTCTTACCATTAAAGGGTAGGGATGCGGACCACATACTGAACCTACAACATACATTGCGTTTGGATCACTTTGCCAGCTCCGTAAAGCAGCAGCCATAGCAGGTAATAAACTTTTTGTAGAGTCATGACAAACTTTTATTTCTGCACCGTAAAGTTCGGTTATATCTTTATTTAAAGAAACTTTTTCTGCATCTAGAGCACCTATATGTACTTCACACTCTAAATCAAGCTTAGCACACGCTGAAGCAACAGCTCGCGCATTCATAGAAGCTCCAGTTTCAGTTATAATCTTTTTAGATTTTAAGATATGTTTGGCAAAATAAACTGAACTAAAAGCACTTACAGGCTTATGAGAGCTATCGTGATGTAAATCTGTCCTTTTTAAAAAAATTTTTCCAATTTTTTTTTCTCCTCCAATTATATTCTCTAATTCTTTACTTCTTAAAATTGGTGTAACAATACCAATATGATTTACTAACTGTTCCTCAAGGTTTGATAGAAATTTTTTATTTTTCATGGCTTTTTTGAATCCAGCTTCTACTTTTTTAAGGTTAGGAATAAGTAATGGGCTTATGTATTGACCTCCATATTTTTCCCCTGTTTTTTTATTTGTCCAATAACCCAAAGAGTCAGGAGGATTAAGTTCTTTAAATGGAGGTATTTTCATATCGTTAGTAAATTTTTAAGAATTTATATTATGGACTGTATTTAAAAACTTATCAATTTTATTTATATCTTTAATCCCTTTTTGGCTTTCTAAATTACCAGAGGCATCAATTATATAGTGTTTATTTTTAAAATTTGGAAGATCCTCTATTTTAATATTTCCCGCGATCATTTTGTTTATATGCTCAGGAACTTCATTAAGCAAGTCATGATTAAAGCCAACAGACTCAGCATAGCCTTTGCCATCAAATAAAATTATATCAGAAAAGTTTTCATAATTCTTATATTTTTTTACATCTTCTTTATTTTCAATCGTTAGCGCAATGATTATTTTTTTATTATATTTTTCTTTAATTTTTTTTGCGTCATCGGGTGAACAGTCATAAATTTGATAATAATCAAATGGTAGATTTTTTATTCTCTCAAGGGTTGCTTCATCATTTTTTACAATAACAGCTACATACTTACATCGTTTCTTTTTTATTTTTAAAAGTTTTTTTAATTGAGTAATTTCAACATATCGAGGACTTTCTTTAAAATTGCAGATAAATCCTACTAGTGATGGTGGGTAAGGATGGTTTACGATAAAATTTAAAGTCTCAAGATCTGATACACCACAAATTTTTGAACCTTTCATCATTTGCTTAAATGGTTAATTAATTTTTGTAAGTTTTTCTTTATATTTCCATTATTTGTAAGACTTCGGCCCATTACGATAGCTGATGCCCCTTTTTGGAAAGCTTGATCAGGTGTCATTACTCGCTTTTGGTCTCCTTTTTTATCACCAGGTAATCTTATGCCTGGAGTAATTATTTCTTTTTTAAAAACTTTCTTAACAATTTTTACTTCCCAAGGGCTACAGACTAAAGCATCTAAATTTGCTTTTTGAGCTAATTTAGCCTGGTGATAAACTAAATTTTTTATATTTTTATTATATCCAATTTGTTTTAATGCTTTGTTGTCTAAGGATGTTAAAGTTGTAACTCCGGTCAAATTGATTTTGCCAGAAATTTTTTTACAGGCTTTTAATGCATTTAGTCCTGAACTTACATGAATAGTTAAGTAGTCTATCTTTAAGTCTTTCATTGCTTTGATTGCATTTACACATGTATTAGGAATATCATGCAGTTTAAGGTCAGCAAATACTATCTTATTTTTTAATTTAGAGAGAAAGTTTCTACTATTTTTGGAGTTTAAAAATTCTAATCCAAATTTATACCCAACTTTTATTTTATTACTTTTGGTATCTTTAATAATCTTTTTTATTTTTGAAATATTTGTAGTATCACAAGCAATAAATATTTTACTCTTCTTCATTATTTAACTTTTTAAACATATCTTTAGCATACTTAAAGTGAATTGACTTTTTTTTGGGAGTATTAACTTTCTCTCCAGTTTTAGGATTACGTGAAATTCTTGCCTTTTGTATGTTGGTTGAAAAAACACCAAAACCTCTAATTTCTACCCTTTCACCTCGTTTAAGCGTATATTTAATTTCATCGAATATGATATTTACAAATTTTTCAAGGTCTTTTTTTAGGAAATTAGGATAATTTTTTGATAACTGCTTTAAGATATTTGATTTTACAATAGCCAATTTATTTTCGTGTAAACTTTATTTTTTATCTTTTTTTTTTAGATCTTCGGAAAGTGATTTGAAAGGTAAATTCTTTCCTGATCCCTCAGATCCATATTTTTCCAAAGCTTCTTTTTTCTCAATTTCTTCTAAAAGTTTAATACTTAGGTTAACTTTTCTTTTTGATAAATCTAAATCAGCAATAGCACAATCAATACGTTCACCACCTGTAAATCTTGATGGTCTAGCATCTGCAGCATTTATTGCTATTTGAGATTTTTTAATCGTAAAATCCATCTCACATCCTTCAGGTCTAACTATCAAACCTTTATTATCTGTTGATATTATTTTTACAGTAATAGTTTGATTTACTTTTTTATCTTTAAACCAATCAAATGGATCAGTTTGGGTTTGTCTTAAACCTACTCTTACTTTTTGCTCTGAAGTTTTTATCTCTAAAACTTTAACTTTGATTTTGTCACCTTTTTTATATTTTTCTAACTCTTCCTCACCATTATTTAAATAGGTCAAATCATTACAATGGAGAAATGCATCAATATCAAGATCTTCAACTTTAACAAATAATGAGTACTCGTTTTTATTTACAATCTCTCCATCTATAATTGTACCAACTGGATATTTATTATTAAAAATATCAAATGGATTTTCTTTAGTTAATCTATGAGATATTGCAACTCTTCGTTTTTCTTTATCAATTTCTGTTATGACACAATCTATTTCATCCCCAACTTTGAACATTTTTTTTGCTGATAAATTTTTTTTTGTCCAACTTAATTCACTTGAGTGAAGAAGTGTTGTAAGACCTGGTTCAAGTTCACAAAAAGCCCCAAAGTCCATAATTTTTACCACCTTAACTCTATAAACTTTGTTAAGTTCATAATTTTCGATGTGTTCAAAGGGATCTTTTGATAATTGTTTAACAGAACAACCAACTTGTAATTTTTCTTTATCTACAGAAATAACCTTAAGATCATGTTTTTCTCCAATGTTAAAAACCTCATCAGGGTGGTTAACTCTTGAATAAGAAATTTCCTGTAAGTGAACTAAAACATCCAACTCTCCATTAACATTAAAAAAACAACCAAATGAGCTGTAGCCTTTTACTTCTGCATTTTTAATTATGTCTCCAACTTTATATTTCTCTATTATCTTTGCTTTATCCTCTTTTTTGAAGGAAGAGATTATCTCTCTTCTTGAGACACAAGCATTACCTCTTACCTTGTCTAATTTTATTAAAGCAAATTTCTGAGGTTCATTCATGAGATGACTTATATCTTTTAGTGGTTTGTCGCTAATTTGAGATCCAGGTAAAAACATAAGAGAACCCGTTTCTATATGTTCTACAATACAGCCACCCTTACATTTTGATGTAATTTTTCCCATTATTGGTTCTTTGTTTTCATAAGCCTTCACAAGCTTATCCCAACCTTTAATTTTTTGTGCTTTACTTGCAGAAACTACAACTTCTCCATTTTTATCTTCAATTTTTTCTAATAAAACTGAAATTTTTTCACCGACTTTTATTTTTTCAGCTAAACCCATGCTCTTCAATTCATTAATATCCAGCACAGGTTCTGACTTTAAATTTTCTATAAATAAGAATACATATTTTTCTGTAATTTTATTAATTTTACCCTCAATAATTTTTCCCTCTTCTATTTTAGCTCTTGATAATTGACTATTGAGTAATTGCTCAAATTCTTTTGATTTAGGGTTATCTATTTCTTTAAATATTTCCATGCTTTAGCTTTCAATTAAAAAAGCATGACCTTCTACTTAAATTTATCATAATTATCAATAGTAAATCTTTGAATTTTTATTAATAAAATATAAAAAAAGTAACTTATTTAGACAAAAATTAAAGAATTTTATCTATTTAATTCTTTCAAAATTTTTAAAAACTTGGGAAATGAGGTTCTTATTGAGTCAGCATCATTTATCTTCCAATTTCCACCAAAAGATAGGGCTGCTATAGTACTCATCATAAAAACTCTATGATCTTTTAAAAAATCTTTAATTATAATATTTTTGTCTAGACGTAAATTAGGATTACCCCGAATCCTAATGGAGCTTTTAGTCATTGTATTTTCAACACCCATAAAATTTAAAATTTTTGAGGCCCAAATTAATCTGGGACTTTCTTTTTGATTTAATTCATCCAAGTTTTTAAAATAAGATATTCCCTTTGCTTTAGCTGCAACTAAAAATATAACTAGAAATTCATCAATTGCACTACTATTCCATTCTTTTGGACAATCTATTGATCTAAGTTTTTTTGAACTTTTTACAAAAATGTCTGCAATTTTTTCTCCTTTATAAATTTTCTGATTTTTAAATTTAATAATTGCTCCCATTTTTTTTAGTATCTTTATTATTCCGGTTCTTGAAGAATTTATATTTACATTTTTTACAAGAAGCTGTGAATTATCTGATAAAATAGTTAAAACTAAAAAAAAAGCACAAGAACTTATATCACCCGGAATTCTATAATTTAAAGAGTTTATCTTTTTAATACCTTTTAACTTAATTATATCAAATTGTTTTCTCTTTTTTATTCTAATTGGTATCCTTAAATATCTAAATAATAACTCTGTGTGATTTCTTGATTTTTTTGCTTTAATTTCTGTGGTTCCAAGAGATTTCAAAGCAGCAAACATGATTGATGTTTTACATTGTGCGGAACCTTTGGTTTCAAAATATTTTATAGGTTTTGGATTTTCTAAACCTTTCATTGTTAGAGGTAAGTTATTTTTTGTGTCGAAATTGGCTCCAAATTTTTTCAATGGTTCGATTACTCTTGAAAAATCTCTTTTTGATAAACTTTTATCACCTATTAGTTTGATTTTATTTTTTGAATTAATAAGTAATCCCAAGATTATCCTGCCTAACGTTCCAGAATTTCCAGCATTTATAAGAATTCCTCCCCTTTTTTTAATATGAAAACCATTACCAATGATTTCGCATCTATTTTTTTTAAATTTTACTTTTGAACCTAGGGTTTTGATACATTCAATCGATCTCATAACATCCTCTGATTTTAATAAATTATAAGCAGTTGATTTTTTTTTTGATAACGAAGATATTAAAACCCACCTAATTGATAAGCTTTTATCACCTTCTACAAAAATACTTTTATTAAATGACTTAATTTTTTTTTTAATATTTAAAATTTTTTCCATCAAGATGCTAATAATATCTATAATTTAATTCTTAAAAAAATCTCCAAAATATTGAGACTTTGCTTTTTCATTTTTGATAAGATTGTTAGGTGATCCTTCAGCTATTATCTTACAATTTGATAATATTAAAGCTCTATCAACAATTGATAATAATTCTCTTGCTTGATGTTCACATACAACAATACATATTTTTGGATTTTCATTTTGTAAATTAACCAATATTTCTTTTAACATATGAATTGTTAATACATCTAAGGCCGCAAAAATTTCATCACAAAGTAAAATTTTTGGATCACCTAAAAGCGCCATACAAATAACAAGCTTTCGTCTTTGACCTCCAGATAAAAATTTAGCTTTAATTTCCTGAACATTATCCAGTGCAAATTTTGATATCAGAGAGTTTATTTTCTCTTGTCTTTCTCTCTCGTTTTGAATAATTATTTCTCCGACAGCCTTGAGATTTTCAATTAAAGTAAGATCGTGAAAATATCCTCCGTATTGAGGAACATACCCTATCTTAAATTTTCTTGCTCTTTCATAAATAGGAAAATTAGTAACATCCTCATTTTCGATAAACACTCTTCCAAAATCTGGTTTTATAAGACCAATTAAGAGATTAAACATTGTACTTTTTCCAGCACCGTTTGGCCCTAAGAGTCCAACTATTTCACCAGAATTCAAATTAAAATTTATATCATCTAGTATCTGTCTTTTATCAAAGGATAACGAAATTTTTTCTAATTTTGCTATAGGTTTCTTATTTTTAAACTCTTTTATCCTGAATTTTTTAATTAACGCCATTAGTAAGATGTTTTATTTTTATTTTATTGTTTTTATTAAACATAGATGTCTTAGTAGTTCTTGTAATTAAATCAACTTCCATTTGGTCTGCATATAATTTTGTAATTAAATTTTTAAACACTAAATTTCCAGATAAAATAGCGTAATTTTGTGAAAATTTTGCAAAAATCTTATCACAAGAAAGTTTATTTTCAGCATATTTAAGCTTTACGTCATCTAAAAATTCAGTGTCAAAATTATTAATATTATATACGGCCCTTTTAGAATTAATTGTAATTACTTTTTTTTCATCAAAATTTATTTTAGCTTTCACATCTTTTAAATAAATTATATCTTGATTATTTTGATCCATAATTCCATTTTCTGCCTCAATTAAGTATGTATTTCCCTTAATATCTTTTGAAAAATATTGAATACCTTCAATTAAATTTTTTTCATTAGTTTTTGGAATTTTTTTAATTTCTACAACTTCAAAATCTTTTTTAAAAAAAATTTTATTTAAAAAAAAAATGGAAAAAATTATCGTTACAAAAATAATACAAATTTGTAATGATAGCTTTTTGTTCATTTTAACTAATATTAGACTTAAGAATATTGTGTATGTGTATAATTCCAATAGTTTTTTTTTTGTTGTTTTTATTATATACACAGAGAGAAGTTATCTTTTTATCATTCATTATACTTAGAGCTTTGGCTGCTAAAGTATCTTTTTCAACACTAATTGGGTCTTTGCTCATGAAGTTTTTTATCTTATTTTTTTTTATGTCAATATTTTTTTGAATAGTTCTTTTTATGTCTCCATCAGTAAAAACACCCGTTGTTTTTAAAAATTTATTTCTTGCAATTAAGATACCAAGTTTTTTCATATTAATAATTTTAAGTCCACTTTGGATTGATTTATTTTCATTTATAAAAGGAATCTTTTTTTTTGTTAGCATTAAATCTTCAACTGTCTTTAGTTTATTTCCTAGACTGCCAGATGGATGAAATTTCTTAAAATCAAGCTTACTAAATTTTTTATAATTCATTAAGGCAATTGCTAATGCATCACCCATTGCTAGTTGGACGCTTGTACTCGTGGTTGGAACTATTCCAAAACCAGCCTCTTGGACTTCTGGTATCAGTAATTTAATATCTGAAGCTTTATAAAGTAACGAATTTTTTTTTGATACTATTCCGATTAGTTTAATTTTATTACGATTTGCATATTGAATTATATTTTTTAGTTCCTCTGAGCTTCCAGAGTTACTTATCAAAATTAATATATCTCTCTTAGTAATACTACCTAAATCTCCATGAGAGCAGTCAGCTGCAGATATTGAAAAAGCTGGTGTTCCAATTGATGAAAAAGTTGATGCAATTTTAGTCGCAATAAGACCACTTTTTCCAACACCCCCAAAAATTACCTTTGACTGGCATGTTGCTATACTTTCAATCGCTTTATTGAAAGAATTGTTTATAAATTTTTTTAATCTTTTTAAGCCTTTAATTTCTAAATCAATTACGTTTCTTGCTATATTTTTAAATTTTTTTTTCATTTAACTAATGAGACCAAATATCATCTTTAAAATATGCTAAATCAAGTTCCACTCTTGTTTTCAGAAATTTTAAACAATTTTTGTATAGCTCAAGTCTCTTTTCTCTAAGAAGAATTTTATAAAGTTCTTCGTGAATTTTATGAAGATATATTACATCGTTTGCACAATATTTTTTTTGAGCTTCTGTTAGTTCACCTCCAAAATCTGAATTCTGAAATTGTTTGCTTATATCAATATTTACAAATTCTTTAATCAACGTTTTTAAAGAATGATTATCAGAATAAGATCTTGCTAATTTAGATGCAATTTTTGTATCTAAAATATTATTTGTATCTGTATTGAGATAGTGTTTAATATGACCTATATCTGCTCTTCCATAGTGAAAAATTTTAGTAATTGCATCATCAGCAAGTATTTTTTTTAGGTTGGGTGCTTCATAATTTGATCTGTCTAATTGTATTATATGAGCATCATTTTTCCCTGTTGAAATTTGAATGAGACATAAGGGATCACGTCTTATGTTTAATCCCATAAATTCTCCATCAACAGCTAATAGATTGCCTAATCTTAAATCATCTGGTAAATCTTTTTTGTGAAGTTTAATATCAATATTCATTTTTAAACATATATATATGAAACCAAAAAATTGTCTAATTTTTGGCGGAAGTGGTCAAATCGGTAGACATCTCATTAGAAAGTTAACTAAAAACAACCTTAAGGTTACCGTTGTAACAAGAAATATACACCAAAAGAGTTATAAAATAAAAACCCAAGCTAATGCAGGCTATTTAGAAATTGTTGAGTCTAGTATTTTTGACGAGATAAAAATGAGAAAACTTTTTGAGCATGCTGATATATGCATTAATTTAATAGGTGTTTTATTTGAAAAAAAAGGAATAAATACTTTTAATAATATACATGCGGTTTTTCCATCTTTACTCGCAAAACTTTGTAAAGAGTATAAGCTTAAACAATTTATACATATATCTGCTCTTGGTATAAATGATGCTATTGACTCTAACTACGCAAAATCAAAATTGAAAGGTGAGAAGAATATAGTAGGAAATTTTCCATTGACTACAATATTAAGACCTTCGGTAGTTTATTCTGTTGATGATAATTTTACTACTAACTTTATGACATTATTAAATAGACTTCCTATATTTCCTTTGTATTATTCTGGAAAAACTAAATTTACACCCATTCATTGTTCTGATTTAACTGATATAATTTATCATGTTATCACGAATGATATTAAGTCTAATATTTTAGAATGTATCGGCCCTGAGGTTATTTCTTTGAAAGAGATTGTTAAGAAATTACTTAGATTGATTGAAAAAAGAAGAATTCTTTTTTCAATGCCTTTTCCATTAGCCAGCTTATCTGCTAAATTTTTCCAATTATTTCCTAATCCTTTGTTGACAGAAGATCAGTTAAGACTTTTAAAGTATGATAATATAGTTTCTGGAAAATATAAAACTAATTTTGATATTGGTGTGCCTAGTCTAAAACATTTTGATCATGAAGTTAAAAAGTATTGCTACATGTGGAAAGAGGGTGGTCAATATTCAACTGAAAAATATACTAAAAAATATTTTTAAAGTAATAAAACTGAACAATTATCAACTATGCAGAATGAACTTTTTTTTCAATAAATTCTGGTACTTCCTCTTTATCCTTATTAGACGATCCATCTTTTTTATTTTTCGGCTGGTAAGCATAAAGCAGATGTAACTTACAATATGAAAAATCTTTTAACGAGGTTCTTCCACAAAAATAAAAAGATTTTTCATTTGGGTGCCCAATTGGCCACTTACAAGAATTCTCATCTAATTCTTCAAGTTGTTTAGGGTTTTCTGGTTCAAAATCTTTTTCAATTATGAGTGATCTAAATCGATTTTTTCGACCTTTATTGGTTCGAATGTTTTTATTATCTTGAGAATTTTCAAAATTTTGATTTGAAGTGGCTGCTCTTGTTTTAATTTTTGCAGATAAATTTAAACGATGCGATTTACCTATAACGGCATTACGTGAAACACCACCGATTATTTCTGAAATTTCTTTTGCGGTTTTTCCTTTACCCCAAAGTTCTTTTAATTTTGCTACTTTTTCTTCAGTCCAGCTCATTAAATACTATATTTTGTATTAATTATTATTAATACTACAATATAGTGTTATAAATTTCTTTTAAACAATAAATTATTTAGAGTTATCAACAATTTTATATAAAATTATTTAAAAAAGTAATTCAATCATAACTTGTATTTAATTTTTAAGTTTATAAAAAGTTTTATTGAAAATTATGAGCTACTTAGCAAAAAATTATAATAGAAAAAAAATCTCATTTGTCAGAGGTAAAGGTAGTTATTTATATTCTACTAGTGGTAAAAAATATTTAGATTTTGTTCAAGGAATTGCTGTTAATTGTTTGGGTCATGCACATCCAAAATTAATTAAAACTATAAAAAATCAATCAAAAAAACTTTGGCATGTTTCAAATGCATTTCAAATTCCAGAAGGAGAAAAATTAGCTAAAAAATTATGTCAAAAAACATTTGCTGATTATGTTATGTTTCAAAATAGTGGTGCCGAGGCTACTGAAGCTGCAATAAAAGTTGCTAGAAGATATTTTTATTCATTAGGAAAACCAAATAAAAACAGAATTTTGTGTGTAAAAAATTCTTTTCATGGAAGAACAATTGCAGCTATTTTTGCAAGTGGATCAAAAAAAATGACAGAAGGATTTGGTCCTAGAGTATCAGGTTTTGATCATTTTATTTTTGGAGATCACAATTCTTTAAAGAAAAAAATAAATAAAAATACAGCAGCAATCATGGTTGAACCTATTATGGGAGAAGGTGGTATTAAAGTAATACCAGACTGGTGTTTAAAAGAGTTGAGAAAACTATGCGATAAGAAAAAAATACTATTGATTTTAGATGAAGTACAATGTGGAATTTCAAGATCAGGAAATTTTTTAGCTTTTGAAAAATCTAAGATAAAACCAGACATAGTACCAATTGCAAAGGGAATTGGAGGTGGATTTCCTATTGGGGCAGTTTTAATGAATAAAAAAGTGGCCACAAGTATGATCCCCGGAACACATGGTTCAACTTTTGGAGGTAATCCATTAGCCATGGCTTGTGGAAATACAGTAATGGATATAGTAAATAGTAAAAAATTTTTGAAGAATATAAACACTCTGTCAAATCATTTTCTATCAAACTTAAATAAGTTAAAGGAAAAATTTCCAAAAATTATTAAGGAAATAAGAGGTAGAGGTTTATTAATTGGTATTCAGTTACATAATGATCAAGCAAAATTTATAAAAAAATTGATGGATAAAAAATTATTGACAATACGAGCAGCAGAGAATGTTGTTAGGATCTTACCGCCGCTCAATGTAAAAAAATCTGAAATTAATTATGCAATTAAGATTATAAACCAAGTTTGTAAAGAGTTGGAAAAATGAGACATTTTATAAACCTTAAAGATATCCCAGCTAAAGATTTAAGGAAAATTATCGAAGATGCTAAGAAAAGAAAGGCATTAAGAAGAAACCTGAACAATCTTGATTTAGATAAGGGAACACCTTTAAAAGGAAAGCTATTAATACAAATGTTTGAAAAATCTAGCCTTAGAACAAGATTAAGTTTTTATTTAGCTATCAAACAACTTGGTGGTAGCACCTTAACACTTAGACCAGATGAGTTACATTTATCGAAAGGTGCCGAGAGCATTGAAGACACTGCTAGAATATTATCAAATTTTGGTAATGCTTTTATGCTAAGAACTGATAGTGATGAGAAATTGACAGAATTTAAGAAATATTTGTCAATACCCATAATTAATGGTTTGAGTCCAAGTTCACATGCCACACAGATTTTATCTGATGTTTTTACTGTTGAAGAAATTAAGAAAAAATCGATATCAAAACTTAATATTACATGGATTGGAGACTCAAATAATGTCTTGAACAGTTTAATTGCTGCATCTATTAAATTTTCTTTCAAGCTTA
>CACFGT010000011.1 GCA_902565935.1 uncultured Pelagibacteraceae bacterium | reverse complement strand
ACTACCCCAATAGAAGATGATACTAAATTTCTTGATACTTTTATTGGAATTGGAAGATTAAAGTCTGACTTATTAACTGTTCTAGATGGAATAAATTTAACTGCTAATAGAACAGGAAAGCAGATATATGGGACCATAAGAGTAAAAGATGAAATTAAAAAAGATAATTTGACTTTTATTCCCTCTGGAAGATTTGATATTGGTCACACTATTTTAGGATCCTATAAGGAAGTTGGCACTGGTGGTATAGAAGTAAAAAAACAACATCTTCGGACAAAAAAAATTAGAGCGGGATTTGCTGCAGTCGAAGATGTTTCAAATGAAAAATATACTTTAAAAAGACATGGAAAAATTGAATACGTTATCGATTTAGATCGTTCCTCAAATTTTGAATACACTTATACAGGTGATGGTAGTGTAAGTTTTAGTGACACCTTACACTCTGGTGCACTGCATAATATTAGTGGAGAAATTGGTTTAGATATTGTGCTGCAGGATAATTTCAGCCTCTTTTTAATATATGAACGTAATCAGGCTCTAGGATCAGGACATACCGATAAAGTTCACATAGCAATTGGATATTTACCAAATAAAGAAACGAATTACGCTTTTTCAATAACTGGGGGCGATGAATTGAAATCTAATTATGTTTTAAGTAAAAAAATAAACGATTATTTGATTGATTTTAAATTGACTAATAATGCTATGAGACCTGAAGAATTTGATGAAGCGACTATTAATTTAATTCGAAAATTTTAAAGCCGTTCCCTCTGGATCTCCTAAAATTTTACCCTCTTTCATTTTTATTTTTCCAGATATAATTGTGGCCATTGGTGTGCCTTTAAATTCAACTCCATTAAAAGGTGACCATCCACATTTACTCTCAATATTTTCATTCTTAATAACAATCTTTTTATTCATATCTACTATAGTAAAATCTGCATCATAATTTTCTTTAATAAATCCTTTATTTTTAATTCCAAAAATTTTAACTGGATTTTCACAAACTAAATTAATCAATTGATTAAGTGATAATTTTCCATCATTCACGTGGTTCAACATTACCGGCATAAGAGTTTGAACACCTGGCATTCCCGAAGGTGAGTTCGGATATTCTTTATCTTTATTTACTTTTAAATGAGGGGCATGATCTGAACCAATAGTGTCATTTAAATTATTTTTTACTGCATACCACAATCGATCATAATGAGATTTATCTCTTATGGGTGGATTCATTTGTGCATAAGTTCCAAGTTTATCATAACAATCTGGTGCATAGATAGTTAGATGCTGGGGAGTAATTTCAAAAGTAATATTTCCTTTGTGTTGAGATAAAAAATCTATTTCCTGTTTAGTTGTTATATGAAGTACATGAGCTTTTTTATTATATTTCTCAGCAATTCTAACTATTCTTCTTGTAGATGACATTGCGCACTCTTCACTTCTCCACACAGGATGAGAATGCACATCTCCTTGTTTGATTAATTTTTTATTTTTATTTAAAATTTCCTCGTCTTCTGAATGTACTGCTACAACTTTAGAACAGTTTTGAAATACTTTATCAATATCCTCTTCCTCTGCTACTAAAAGATTACCAGTCGAAGATCCTGCAAATAATTTTATACCACAACATCCTTCTAAGTCTTTTAGTTCTGCTAATTGACTTACATTGTCAGCTGTTGCTCCAAAATAAAAAGCATAATTGCAATACATTCTATTTTTAGCAAGATCTAGTTTTCTTTGAAATTCTTTTATGTTTGCAGTTGGTGGATTGGTATTTGGCATTTCAAATACACCTGTGATACCTCCAGCTACTGCAGCTCTACTACCTGAATGGAGGTCCTCTGTATCAGTTGAGCCTGGTTCTCTAAAATGTGTTTGGGTATCTATACAGCCTGGTAAAACAATTTGATTTTTTGCATCATAAACTTCTTTGGTTTTTTCTGAAACTTCACCTATCTTTATAATTTTACCATCTTTAACAGCGATATTTCTCTTTTCTAACTTTCCATTAATATAACACTGTCCATTTTTAATTATTAGATCTAACATTTCTGAAAAAAGTTATTATATTAAAAATGTATATCAATCAAATATGAAAAACAGTGTTTATATCTTAAAAGACAGAGCTATACTCTATGTGAGTGGCGAGGACTCTCAAAATTTTTTACAAAATCTAATTAGTAATGACATTAATAAAGTCACAGATAATTCAAGTTGTTTTGCATCTTTGTTGACCCCTCAAGGAAAGTTTTTATATGAGTTTATTGTTGTAAAACATAAATCAGGTTTCTTTATTGATTGTGAAAAATCTCAATCTGAAGAAATATTTAAACAGTTACATTTGTACAAAATTAGATCCAAAGTAGAAATTCTTAATCTCAGCAATGAATTTGTCGTAGCAAGTTTTGGTTATGAAAAGTACCTTTCTATCAACGGTTCAAAAGATATTTTAGGTTTTACATTTAAATTTAGAGAGGATCCCATAATTTTAGATCCAAGAAATAAAGATTTAGGAGCTAGATTAATTATCAATTTAGAAAAGCTTTATTTATCTTTAAAAAAACTTGAATTGAAAGATGATAAAATTGAAAACTATTATATGCAAAGCCATAAACTTGGGATTGTTCCAAAAAATCTAGATAAATTAAAGAATAAATTATTTGGTATTGAATGTAACTTTGAAGAGTTAAATGGAATAGATTTTAAAAAAGGATGTTATGTGGGTCAGGAAAATACAGCAAGAATCAAATTAAAAAATAAACTTTCAAAAAGATTATTACCAATTGAGATTATTGAAGGGAAACTATTAGAAGATGAGATAATATATAATAATGATGTTGAAATCGGAAAAGTTTTGATCAATGAGGAATATCCATTTGCATTAATAAAATACTTAAATGAGAATTTCGATAAAAACTGCACATTTAAAAGTGAAAACGGATCTTTTAAAATATTGGTACCTGAATGGTTAAAGGTTTAAATTTTGGTGCGGCCAGAGAGACTCGAACTCTCATGGACTAGGTCCACACGGCCCTCAACCGTGCCTGTCTACCAATTTCAGCATGGCCGCAAATATGACCCACATTAAATCAATGACAAGTAGGTTTCAAATTGATAAATTTTGTTTATGGAATTTAATCAAGAAGTAAGAGAAGCTACAGATCCAATTTACCAAAAAATATCAAAGGTTATGCCTGAGATTGAATGGTCAATTCATGCGCCTTACATTCATAAAATTAATAAACTAAAAAAAGAAAAGAATGCGGTAATTCTTGCTCACAATTATCAAACTCCCGAAATTTATCATGGTATCGCAGATTTTTCTGCAGACTCTTTAGCTTTAGCTGTAGAAGCATCAAAAACTTCAGCAGATATAATTATTATGGCTGGAGTTCACTTTATGGCTGAGACTGCAAAATTAATGAGTCCAAATAAAAAAGTTTTATTACCAGATATGGATGCTGGATGTTCTCTATCATCATCTATTACTGGAAAAGATGTAAGATTACTTAAAGAAAGATATCCAGGTGTTCCTGTTGTGTCTTATGTAAATACTTCAGCAGATGTAAAAGCAGAGACAGATGTGTGCTGTACTTCAGCAAATGCTGTTAAAATTGTAAAGTCATTAGGAGTTAAAAAAGTAATATTCTTACCTGATGATTATCTTGCAAAATATGTTGCTTCACAGACTGATGTTGAGATTATTTCTTGGAAGGGAATTTGTATAGTGCACGATCAATTTAATCAAAATGAAATTGAAAATATTAGAAAAAATAACCCTGGAATTAAGATAATCGCACATCCAGAGTGTCCTCCTGAAGTAATTAAAGCAAGCGATTTTGCAGGTTCAACATCAGGTATGATTAATTATGTCAAAGATAACCAGCCAAAAAAAGTAATGATGGTTACGGAATGTTCAATGAGTGATAATATTCAAGTAGAAAATCCTAATGTTGAATTCATTAGACCATGTAATATGTGTCCTCATATGAAAAAAATTACTCTTCCAAAAATATTAGATTGTTTAGAAAATGAAACTGGTGAAATAACTATGGATCAAAAGACTATTGATAAAGCTAGATTGTCAGTAGAAAAAATGGTTGCTATAGGTAGATAACACTTTGTGTCAAAAATTAAATTAAGTGAAGATTATATAAAAGATCGAGTTAAGCTTGCATTAACTGAGGATTTATTTCCTAATGGTGACATTACTACCAATTTATTAAATAATAATAAAATCGTAACTGCAAGATTAATATCAAATCAAAAGGCTATAATTGCCGGTTTATCATTCGCAAAACATACTTTTTCTAAGGTAGATAATAAAATTAAATTTGTTTCTAAAAAGAAAGATGGCTCTTTAGTTGGTAAAAATTCTATTATTGCAACAGTCAAGGGAAGGGCAAACTCAATATTGATTGCAGAGAGAGTTGCTTTAAATTTCTTATCCCATATTTCAGGTATTGCAACCAAGACAAATCAATTTGTTAAACTAGCTGGAAAGAAATGTAAAATTTGCTGTACTAGAAAAACTATTCCAAATTATAGAGTTATTCAAAAATATGCTGTTAAATTAGGAGGTGGTACAAATCATAGATTTAATTTAAGTGATGAATTTTTGATTAAAGATAACCATATTGCAAGTTCTGATATAAGAGAGTTAGTTTTGAAGGCCATCAAGAATAATTATAGAAAAAAAATTACTGTAGAAGTTGATAATATTTATCAATTTAAAAAAATTATGGGGTTAAAATTTAACACTATTTTATTTGATAATATGAATTTAAGAAATTTAAAATTGGGTGTTAAGCTTGCAAAAAAATATTATGAAACTGAGGCCTCAGGAAATATCAGCTTAAAAAATATTAGATCAGTTGCATTAACTGGGGTAGATAGAATTTCAATTGGAAGTATTACACATAGTGCTCCTGCAATAGACTTTAAATTGGAGATTATAAATTAAATCAATTGTAATTTTTAGTGAGTTCTGCTTGTGCTGCAGCTAATCTTGCAATTGGAACTCTATATGGTGAACATGAAACATAATTTAAACCAACTTTTGAGCAAAATTTAATACTTTTCGGATCTCCACCGTGTTCTCCACAAATTCCCAGTTTAATCTTTTTATTTTGTTTTTTTCCTTTTTCAACTGCTATTTTCACTAAGTCTTTAACACCATCATCGATAGATACAAATGGATCGATCATAAAAATTTTATTATCAATATAATCATTTAAAAATTTACCACTATCGTCTCTACTTATTCCGAAAGTAGTTTGGGTTAAGTCATTTGTTCCAAAACTAAAAAATTCAGCATGTTTTGCAATATCTTTTGCTTTAATTGCTGCTCTTGGTAATTCTATCATAGTTCCTACTAGAAATTCTATTTTTGTCATATTTTCATTTTGAACTTTTTTAGCAGTACTGATCACAAGATCTTTCATTATTTTTATTTCTGCTTCTGTAGAAACTAGTGGTATCATAATTTCTGGAAAGGCTGATTTTTGTTTATTCTTTTTAAGATCTGACAGAGCTTCAAAAATTGCTCTACACTGCATTTCATAAATTTCAGGAAATGAAATACCCAATCTACATCCTCTATGTCCTAACATAGGATTTTGCTCATGAAGTTCCTCTATTCTTGACTCAACCTCTTTTTTATCTGTTCCAACTACATTTGCAATTTCTGAAATTTCTTTATCAGATTTCGGTAAAAATTCATGAAGTGGTGGGTCAAGTAATCTAACAGTGACTGGAAGACCTTGCATAATTTTAAATATTTCTATGAAGTCATTTTTTTGATGAGGTAATAACTTTTCTAACGCTTTAGCTCTATCTTCTTTTGTTTTTGACAAAATCATTTCTCTTACTGACAAAATTCTTTCTTCATCAAAAAACATGTGCTCTGTTCTACAAAGACCTATTCCTTCAGCACCAAAATCTCTTGCTGTCTTGGTATCTTGTGGTGTTTCGGAGTTTGTTCTGATCTTTAATTTTCTAATATTGTCTGCCCAGCCCATTAACTTTGAAAAATCACCCGATATCTCAGGTTTAACTGTTGGGACTGTTCCTAAAATAATCCTGCCAGTAGATCCATCTATTGTAATTGTATCGCCCTCTTTTACTTCCATCGATGAAGTTTTAAAAATTTTTTTATCATAATTAATATCTATTTCACTAGAACCAGAAACACATGGCCTACCCATACCGCGAGCGACAACTGCTGCGTGGCTTGTCATTCCACCTCTCGCAGTTAAAATTCCTTTAGCAGCATGCATGCCTTGTATATCTTCAGGAGAAGTTTCAATTCTTACTAAAATTGTATCTTGCATCATGTCATTTAATCTCTCAGCTTCTTCTGAGGTAAAGACTACTTTTCCACTAGCTGCTCCAGGAGATGCTGGAAGACCATTTGCTATTACTTGAATTGAACTTTTTTCGTCTAAAGTAGGATGCAATAAAGTATCTAAAGAATTTGGATCAATTCTTAAAATAGCATCATTTTTCGAAATCAACTTTTCTTTAACCATATCAACTGCAATCTTAACAGCTGACTTTGATGTTCTTTTGCCTGAACGTGTCTGTAAAATCCAAAGTTTATTATTTTCGACTGTAAACTCTACATCTTGCATATCCTTATAATGTTTTTCTAATTTCTTTAAAATTTTCAATAATTCTAAATATACTTTGGGCATCGTCTCCTCCATTGATGCCTCTTTAACTTTTGCCTCTTTTTTACTTTTTTTTGTAATGTATTGCGGTGTTCTGGTTCCTGCTACAACGTCCTCCCCTTGAGCATTAATAAGATATTCTCCATAAATATTATTTGACCCATTAGATGGATTCCTTGTAAATACTACTCCTGTAGCACAGTCACTGCCCATGTTTCCAAAAACCATAGATTGAACATTAACTGCAGTGCCCCACTCCGATGGAATTTGATTTAATTTTCTGTAAACTTTTGCTCTATTACTTTCCCAAGATAAAAAAACAGCACTAATGGCTCCAAATAATTGTTTATGAACATCTTGAGGAAAATCTTTATTTGTTTTTTCTTTTACAGTATTTTTAAAATCTATTATCAAACCATCCCAATCTTCTTCATCTAAATCAGTATCTAACAATACGCCTTTTGTTAATTTATAATTTTCAATTAACTCTTCAAAATGATAGCTTTCTACATTCATTACAACATTCGCATACATTTGAATAAATCTTCTATAACTGTCTTTTGCAAATCTTCCATTTGAGGTTTTTTTAGCTAAGGCAACAACCGTCTTATCATTAAGACCTAAATTAAGAATTGTGTCCATCATTCCTGGCATTGATACTCTTGCTCCTGATCTAACAGACAAAAGAAGCGGGTTTTTTAAATCACCAAATTTTTTAGAGACTTGTTTTTCTATTATTTTAAGTTCTTTTTTGATTTGAGCAATTAATTTTGAATTTAATTTTTTTTTATCTTTATAAAAAATTTCACAAACTTTTGTTGAAATCGTAAATCCTGGAGGAACTGGTAATCCCATTCTTCCCATTTCTGATAGGTTAGCACCCTTACCACCTAAAAAATTTTTAGGATCTTTAATTTTTTTTGACTCTTTAGAATTAAAATTTAAAATCAGTTTATTCATTACTAGCTTTTAATAATTGAAAATTAATAAAATTTTGAAACGTTTTACATAACATATTGATAAGTTCTAGTCTGTTTTTTCTCAAAAACTCATTTTCCTCATTAACTTTTACATTATCAAAAAAATCAAATACTTCTTTTTTAAGATCAGCTAGAATTAACAATGATTTTTCATAATTCTCATCATTATCAATACCTGAATAATATTTTTTAATTTCATTAATTTTTTTAAACAAATTTTTTTCATAATCTGTTTTAAAAATACCAGGATCAGTTGTATTAGATATTTCAATTTTGTTATTTTTCATTTCGCTTTCTAATATATTTGATGCCCTTTTAAAAGTTGAGATGATATCAATTCCTACTTGATTACTAATTATTTTATTTAAACTCTTTGCTTTTTCAAAAGACGAGAATAATTTATTAGCTGAAAATGATGATATTGATGACTCAATAATATCAAAACGAACTTGTTTTTCTTTAAGGTAGTACTTGAACCTATCTTTTAAAAAATTGTGAAGCTCTTGTTGTAAATTATCATTTGTTAAATTAAAATTTTGGTTTTTGTACAAATTTACAGAATATACGAGCAAATCGTTCAACTTAAGATCAATTTTATTTTCAACAATTATTCTGATAATACCTAGTGCAACTCTTCTTAAAGCGAATGGATCTTTTGAGCTTGTAGGTTTTTCATTAATACCAAAAAACCCAACTAAAGTATCAATTTTATCTGTAACAGATAAAGTTAAACTTAACGGTTTTTTTGGTACTTTAGAGTCTAAACCTATTGGAAGATACTGATCACTAATAGCTTGGGATATGTCTTTATCAAATCCTTGATGAGCTGAAAAATATCCACCCATTATACCCTGAAGTTCAGGAAATTCTCCAACTAAATCTGAAGTCAAATCTGTTTTACAAATTGTTGCTGATAGTTCAACTTTCTCTTTACTTATTAATAGTTCATCAGAAATAATACCGCCCAATTTTCTCATTCTTTGAACTTTGTCAAAATATGTTCCAAGCCCTTTAAAAAAATTAATCAATTTTAAGTCAGAAACTTTTTTTACTAAATTTTGTGTTTTATCTTTTTTCCAGAAAAATTCTGCATCACTTAATCGGGCTTCAATAACTCTTTCGTTTCCAATCTTTATTAATCCTTTTTTATCTTTTTTATTGGCAACGATTAAAAATTCGTTTGTCACTTGATTTTTTTCGTCCAAGGTTGGGAAGTACTTTTGATGTGATTGCATTGTTAGAATTAATATCTCTTTTGGAATAGACAAAAACTTTTTGTCAAAACTACATAATAAAACATTAGGATTTTCAACTAGATCTACTACTTCATTTAATAAGCTTTCATTTTCCTCAATTTTCAATCTTCTTTTTTTTAAAATTTTTGAAAATTCTTTAGAAATTATTTTTTTTCTTATATTTTGGTTAATAATCACTTGGTTTTTTTTAAAAAATTTCTCATATGATTTAAAATTATTAAAAATCTTTTTTTTATCCTCAAAATCTTTATCTATAAATGTTGAGTTTGATGACGCAATATGATGAAACTCAAAATTAATCGTCTTATTGTCAAATACTGATAAAATTGATTTTAAAGGTCTCCCCCAGATTAGATCAAACTCACCCCATCTCATTGATTTTTTCCATTGAAAATTTTCTAAAAGCTTAGGGATGAATTCAGACAATAATTCTTGTGTATAAAGTGTCTTCACTTTTGATTTAAAAAAATAAAACTCACCTTTTTCAGTATTTCTTTTGAGCAAATCTTTCTCTTCAATCCTATTTGATCTTAAAAAACCTTCTAATGCTTGTTTCGGAGCATTAGTTTTGGGGCCTCTTATCTCCTCTGAAGAAATCTTTATTTGTTTGTCTAAACCCTCAAATACTATAATCATTCTGTTTGGAGTTGATAAAGAAAAATTTTTTTTTGAATTTATAGATTTTGACGAAAAAAAATTTTGAAATTCTTCCAACATTTTTTCACGCAAATTTCTTTGAAGTTTTGCAGGAATTTCCTCACTAAATAACTCTAAAAAAAATTCTGCCATTTTATAATTGACTATCTATCCAAACAGTAGCAACTGACTTGGTTATCTCTCTTATCCGACCAATATATTCTGCCCTTTGAGCAACACTAATTACACCCCGTGAGTCAAGTATATTAAAAACATGACTCGCTTTTAAGCACTGATCATATGCTGGCAATGATATTTTTTTTTCAGCTAAAACTTTTGCCTCACTTTCAAACATATCAAACATTTTAAAAAGGTTTATTGTATTTGCATACTCAAAATTATAAGCCGAAAATTCTTTTTCAGATTGATGGAAAACTTCTCGGTATTCTACATTTTCATTATTCCAGACTAAATCGTAAACATTTTGTTTCTGTTGAGTAAACATACAAATTCTTTCTAAACCATATGTTAATTCAACAGAAACAGGCTTACACTCAAAGCCAGCCATTTGTTGAAAATATGTAAATTGAGTTATCTCCATTCCATCACACCAAACTTCCCAACCTAATCCTGCAGCACCTAACGTTGGACTTTCCCAATCGTCCTCAACAAATCTAATATCGTGATTTTTATGGTTAATACCAATCACAGACAAACTATTGAGATAAAGTTTTTTTATATTTGATGGAGAAGGCTTTATTATAACTTGAAACTGATAATAGTGTTGAAGCCTGTTTGGGTTATCTCCATATCTTCCATCTGTTGGTCTTCGTGAAGGCTGAACGTAAGCAGCTTTCCATGGCTTTGGACCAAGTGACCTTAATGTGGTAGCAGGATGAAAGGTTCCTGCACCAACTTCCATGTCATATGGTTGTAAAATTATACATCCATGTTTACTCCAATATTTTTGTAAATTTAAAATTGTATCTTGAAAAGTTTGAAACTTTGGTTTTATTTTATTCTTTTTAGAGACCATATCTTTGCCAAATAGATTTTTCTTCGAGTACATTTGAAAGCTGATCTATATGATTATTAGAAGATGATAATTTTTTACTTAACCAACTTTTCGATTTTTCAAATTTTTTAATTATTACATCATCTCCAAATTTTTCTTTTAACACTAAATTTGCATCTCCTATTTCATCAATCAAACCTAGATCTTTAGCTTTTCTTCCTGACCAAAATTCCCCGGAAAATAATTCTACTTCTGTTTTTTTTAATTTATGACCCCTACTTTTTTCTACAACATCAATAAAATCTTTGTGTAAGTCTAATTGAATATTTTTCAATCTTTCAATATCCTCTTTTTTCTCCTCAAGAAAAGGATCGAGTGTGCTTTTATTTTTTCCAGCTGTATGAACTCTTCTTTCGACTCCTATCTTTTTTATTAATTCAGTGAAACCAAATGAAGAATAAATAACACCTATAGATCCTATAATTGAACTGGAATTTGCATATATTTCATCTCCAGCGCAAGCAATTAGATAACCACCTGATGCAGCCACATCTTCAGCAAAGACTATAACTTTTTTGTTATTCTTTTTTGCTTCACGTCTAATAAAACTATAAATCAAATGTGATTGGACCGGGGAACCACCAGGTGAATTGATAGTAATTGCGACACATGGAGCTTTTTTAACTGAAAATGCTTTAATAATAATCTCTTCTTGGCCTGAAAAATCTATACCTTGTTTAAATTTACCGGTATTTCCAATTACTCCACTTAATTTTATATGTGGTATTATTTTTTTCTTTTTAAAAATTGAGAGCATTTTTAATCTTTATAGAATTTTTTGTTGAATATAAAGACACCTTATAATTGAAGATTTAGGTGCGTCAATTGATAAGTATAAAAAGAAACTTATTATACTAATTTGCTGAGTTAATGGGAAGAGTAATTCAATTAAAAGACCAAATAAATAATTCTTATTTTCAACTAAAAAATTCTGTTGAGGAAAAATTAATGTTAGTTGAAGAAAAAATTAAATCAAAGCTAAATAGTGACGTTGAGCTAGTTCAAGAAATGACTGATTATCATTTAAATACTGGTGGAAAAAGATTAAGAGCTTTGTTGACTTTAGGTTCTGCTAAATTGTGTGAATATTCTAAGGGAACACGTGATATTAATTTAGCAGCATGCGTTGAATTAATTCACGCAGCAACTTTAATGCACGATGACGTAATTGATGATGGTTCAGTAAGAAGAGGAAAAAAAACTTTAAACAAAATTTGGGGGAACCACCCTTCAGTTTTAGCTGGAGATTATTTACTCAGTAGATGTTTTGAAATGATGGTTGAGGATGGAAATAACGAAGTTTTAAAACTTTTATCCTCCACTTCATCAAAAATTGCGCAGGGAGAAATACTACAATTACAACATAAAGGTGAAGTTGATATGCTTGAGGAAACTTATTTAAAAATTATTTCTGCAAAAACTGCTGAATTATTTGCAGCCTCAACAAAGGTAGGTGCCATATTATCAAATGTAAAAACTAAAGAAAAAGAAGCTTTAGAATTTTATGGACGAAATTTAGGTTTAACATTTCAGATTGCAGACGATACTTTAGACTATAATTCAGAATTAAAATTATTTGGTAAAAAAATTGGGACAGATTTTTATGAAGGAAAAATAACCCTTCCTATTATTATATTATTTCAAAAAGCTAATGTTAATGAGAAAAAAAATCTAGAAAAAATTTTTTCAAAAAAAATTAGAGATGAAAAAGATCTAGACTCCATTTTATCACTTATAAAAAAATACGATGTTATTAAAGATTGTTATCAGAAAGCTCAACATTATATAAATCTTGCTTCAAATTCTTTATCAATATTTAAAGATAGTGAAGAAAAAATTATATTAGAAAATTTAACATCTTTTAGTCTGTCTAGAAATTTTTAAGGACTTAAGATAACTTTAGTCCATTTACTATTTCTATCTAAAATATATTTTAATCTCTCGTGAATTCTATTATCTCCATCTAACCAAAATTCAATGCTAGATGGTTTTAAATTCCAGCCAGACCAATGTTTAGGTCTAGGTACATTTTCTTTATCTTTATATTTGTTTCTAAAATCCTCTAATGCTTTTAAAAGTTGTTTTCTATTCTCTAAAATACTACTTTGTTTAGATGCCCAAGCACCAATTCTACTTTCGTACGCTCTAGAATTATAATAATCATCTGCAGTTTTATCATCTACCTGTTTTAAGGTTCCAACAATTCTAATTTGTCTTAGTAAACTTTTCCAATGAAAACACATAGAAGCATTTGGGTTTTCTTTAATTTCATTTCCTTTTTGACTATTTAGATTTGTATAAAAAACAAATCCATTATTATCAAAACCCTTTAGAAGAACCATTCTAACTGAAGGAATGCCCTCTCTACCGACAGTACCTAAGGCTAAAGCATTTGGATCGTTAATTTCTTTCTTTTTAGCTTCATCAAACCAATTTTCAAATAACTTGAAAGGATCGTCTTCATCCAAAAAGCATTTATTAAGCCCTAAAGAGTTTTTTTCATTCATAATTTTAACAAAATAATCTATACAATATAAATAATGTCATTTAATACTTTTGGAAAGGTTTTTCGTTTCACAACATGGGGAGAGTCTCATGGGCCTGCTATTGGTTGTATAATTGATGGATGCCCCCCCTTAATTCAATTAAAAGAACAAGATATTCAAAAAGAATTAGATAAAAGGAAACCAGGACAGTCGAAATTTACTACCCAAAGAAAAGAGAGTGATAAGGTTGAAATACTCTCGGGAGTTTTTGAGGGAAAAACTACTGGGACACCTATTTCATTAATAATCTATAATGAGGATATGCGCTCTAAAGATTATACAGATATTAAAAATAAATTTAGACCAGGGCACGCTGATTATACTTATTTTAAAAAGTATGGAATTAGAGACTACAGAGGTGGAGGAAGATCTTCAGCTAGAGAAACTGCTGCTAGAGTTGCAGCTGGAGCTATAGCAAAAAAAGTCTTACAAAACAAATTAGGAAAAAAATTTAAAATTACAGGTGCTGTAACACAATTAGGTATTCTTGGTTGTGACACCTCAAAATGGAATGATAAAATAATTTATAAAAATCCGTTTTTTTGTCCTGATAAATCTATGATAAATTTATGGGAAAAATATTTGTTAACTGTAAGAAAAGCAGGCTCATCTTGTGGTGCAATAATTGAGGTAAGGGCTAATGGAGTCCCCGCTGGCTTAGGTGCGCCTATATATTCAAAATTAGATGCTGACATAGCATCTGCAATGATGAGTATTAACGCTGTAAAAGGTGTTAATATTGGATCTGGAATGAATTCTGCTCAATTATCTGGAGAGGAAAACTCAGATGAAATTTTTAATAAAAATAAAAAATTAAAATTTAAAACAAATAACGCTGGCGGAATTCTTGGTGGTATTTCTTCTGGACAAGAAATAAAGGTATCTTTTGCGGTAAAACCAACATCTTCAATTTTAAAAACTAAAAAAACAATTGATAAATTTGGAAAAAATACAACTATATCAGTTAAAGGCAGACATGATCCCTGTGTTGGAATAAGAGCTGTTCCTGTTGGTGAAGCAATGCTTTCATGTGTTTTATTAGATCATTATCTAATGAATAAAGCACAATGCGGGTAATTCTTATTTTTGTTTCTGTAAAATTATATTAGAATTTAAAAGGTCTAATACATTATTTTCAATAGAGTTAGCATCAAGATTTGCAATTTTGTACATATTATCAGGTGTATCTTGATCAATAAATAAATCTGGGAGTGTCATTGATCTAAATTTAAGATCAGTGTCTAAAAGACCTTTTTTTGATAAAAAATCAACAACATGTGAACCAAAACCACCTATAGAACCCTCCTCAATTGTCATGATTGCTTCGTGGGTTGTAGCTAGTTGCCAAATTAAATTTTCATCTAATGGTTTTGCAAATCTAGCATCTATGACTGTTATATCTACACCCTTTTTTTTTAAATTTTCTGTAGCTTTCAAAGTTTCATTTAATCTAGCACCAAAACTTAAAAGTGCTAATTTTTTTCCTTCTCTAATGATTCTTGATTTACCCTCTTCAATTTTATCGGTGATATCTGGTAAATTTACTCCAACGCCTGTGCCCCTCGGATATCTAAAAGCGCATGGCTTATCATTGATATCCGTTGATGTGTTAATCATCCTAACGAGTTCTGCCTCATCACTTGCAGCCATTACAACAAAATTTGGTAATGTGGTCAAAAATGTTGTATCAAAACTTCCTGCATGAGTAGGGCCATCGGCACCAACTAAACCTGCTCTGTCTATAGCAAATCTCACTGGTAAACTTTGAATGGCTACATCATGCACAACTTGATCATAAGCTCTTTGTAAGAATGTGGAATAAATAGCAGCGTAAGGTTTATAATTTTCTGTTGCAAGACCTGCAGCAAATGTAACAGCGTGTTGTTCTGCTATTCCAACATCAAATGCTCTGTCTGGAAATTCTTTTTTAAATAAGTCTATTCCTGTGCCATCAGGCATTGCCGCAGTAATTGCAACAATTTTACTATCTTTTTTAGCATGTTGGATAAGTGTATTCGCAAATACTTTTGTGTATGAAGGGATAGAAACCTTACTTTTTAATTGTTCACCAGTCTTAACATTAAACTTTGAAACTCCATGATAATTATCTTTTGCTTTCTCAGCATAGGAATAACCCTTGCCCTTTTTCGTTTTAATATGAATTAATATCGGGCCATTATGTTTTGTGTCTCTTGCATTTTTCAAAATTGGAAGCAAAGAATTCAAATCGTGACCATCAATAGGACCGATATAATAAAATCCTAAAGAACTAAATAATGTACCTCCAGTAACAGCAGATCTTAGAAGATCTTCAGCTTTTCCAGCTTTTGCACTAAATCTCTTTGAGAAAGCTGAAGTAATCAGCTTAATAGTTTCTCTTAAACTAAAGTAAATTTTGCCAGAAAAAATTTTAGCTAAATAAGTGCCCATTGCTCCAACGGGTCTTGCAATTGACATATCATTGTCATTTAAAATTACTATCATTTTTGTTTTGGAAGCTCCTGCATTATTCATTGCTTCATAAGCCATTCCTGCACTTATTGCTCCATCTCCTATAACAGCAACTACATTATCTGATTTATTTGAAAGCTTATTTGCTTCAGCAATACCTAGAGCAGATGAAATTGACGTTGAACTATGTGCTGCACCAAATGGGTCATATTCGCTTTCTAATCTTTTTGTAAATCCAGAAAGACCAGAACCTTGTCTTAAAGTTCTGATTCTATCTTTTCTTCCGGTCAAAATCTTATGTGGATAACATTGATGACCAACATCCCATATCAATTTATCTTTTGGAGTATCAAAAATATAATGTAATGCAACTGTTAATTCGACAACTCCTAAACTTGCACCTAAATGACCTCCGGTAACGGATACAGCTTCAATTAATTCTTTTCTTACTTCATCAGCAACATTTTGAAGTTTTGACTCTGGTATTTTTTTTAAGTCGTAGGGAAAGTTAATCTGATTCAAATATTCGTAGTCTTTTTTCATTTATTTCTATTCAAAATATAATTTAAAGTTTCTAAAAGATTTTTAGACTTTGGACCATATTTTTTTACTTTATTATTTATTTTAAAAATCAAATTTTTAGCATATTTAATAGTATTTTCATATCCTAGTAAACTAATTAAAGTTGCTTTACCTTTTCTTTTATCTTTTCCAGTTTTTTTTCCAGCAACAAATGAATTGCCTTTGTAATCAATTATATCATCAGCAACTTGAAAAAGTAATCCAATATCTGCTCCTATATTTTCAAATCTTTGAATCTCGCTTCTATTTCTCTTTTTTAAAATTAGCGGAACAGCACAACAAAAACTAAAAAGTTTACCTGTTTTTTTTATTTCCATATCTATGATTTTTTTTTTTGAAATTTTTTTATGTTCATAATTTAGATCTAAATATTGTCCTCCTGCTATGCCTAAATGACCTGCACATCTAGAAATTTTATTTATCAAATTATTCTTAATTTTTTCACTTAGATTAAGGCCAGGGTAGCTCAAAATTTCAAAAGCCATTGTCAAAAGCGAATTACCAGCGAGAACTGCTGTAGCCTCACCAAATTTAATATGAGTGGAAGGTTTTCCTCTTCTCATTTTGTCGTTATCCATACATGGTAAATCATCATGTATCAATGAATAAGCATGTATGCACTCAACAGCAGCTCCAATAGTAATTAATGTCTTGTAGCCTACTCCAAATAATGAGCCGATATCAATTAAAATTTTTGATCTTATTTTTTTTCCTCCTGAAAAAAGTCCATAACTCATTGGAACAATTAAATTTGTTTTTTTCTGATTTTTGATAAAAGCTTTTAGAAAAAAATTTGTATCTTTTGCGATTTTATTTAACTTTGATTGCATTTTTTTTTGATGAAATTTTAGATATTCTTTCTTTTGTTTTTTCACTTATTTCTTTAACATTTTTTTGAAACTTCTTCTCAATAATAGAATTAAGTTTTAGCAAGTTTTGATAATTTTCTAATGAATTTTCAAGATCTTTTTGATTTTCTAATTCTTCAATCATATTATTAGCTTCCACAGTCAAGTCTTCCAAAGACATTTCATTATAATTGTTTGGTAAATTTTTATCTTTCATATATTACTCTGAGATAATACATGAAAATTAATCTTGCAAATATTAAAAAAGCTCAAAAATTACTTAATAAAAGAGAATGTATAGCCATTCCTACAGAGACTGTTTATGGGATAGCAGGAAATGCATATTCTGATATTGCATGCAAGAAAATATTTAAACTAAAAAAAAGACCAAGACACAATCCTTTGATAGTACATTATTACGATTTAAAAACTTTAATAAAAGATTGTGAGTTAAATAAAAATTTTCTTAAGCTTTACAAAAAGTTTAGTCCTGGTCCAATTACATTTGTATTAAAATTAAAAAAAAAATCTAATATCTCTAAATTAGTGACTAATAATAAAAATTCTATAGCTGTGAGATTTCCTAAACATCCAGTTATTAGAAAATTGCTTCAAAATTTAGATTATCCTTTAGCTGCCCCCAGTGCAAACATATCCTCAAAAGTTAGTGCCGTTTCATCAGCTGAAGTAAAAGAGGATTTTGGTAAAAAAATAAAATTTATTTTAGATGGAGGAAAATCTAATATTGGTCTTGAGTCAACAATTATTGACCTTAGAAAAAAACCAAAAATCTTAAGATTAGGAGGATTGAATATTTCGAATATTAAAAAAGTATTAAAAGAGAAAATTAAAGTAAATTTAAATCCTACAAGGATTTCCTCACCGGGCCAACTAAAATTACATTATTCGCCTGGTTTACCAATTAGACTTAATGCTAAAAAAATAAAAGATAATGAGGCTTTTCTTTTGATTAAAAAAACAAAAAAATTTAAACAAAATTACTTTTTTTTATCAAAAAAAGGAAATTTACAAGAAGCTGCAAAAAATTTGTACTCAACTCTTAGGAAAATTAAAAAAAAAAAATTTAGTTCAATCGCTGTAGCTAAAATACCAGATATTGGTTTAGGTAAAACAATCAATGATAGATTAAAAAGAGCATCGAAATATTAATGTCATATCCCTTAGAGATAATTAATTTGGAAAAAACATATAAGGATAAAAAAGCTGTGAACAATATTTCTTTTAAAGTAAATCAAAATGAAATAATTGGTATTCTTGGTCCAAATGGATGTGGAAAAACTACAACTATTGGAATGATACTCGGTTTATTAAAACCGTCTAAAGGAAAAATTTTAATTAATGGAATAGAGATAGAAAAAAGAAGAGTTGAACTTTTAGATAAATTGAATTTTATTTCACCTTATATTGAGCTTCCAAAAAAGTTGACTGTACAGCAAAATTTAATTGTTTATGGTAAACTTTATGATGTTAAAAAACTGAATGAGAAAATAGATTATTTAAGTGACAAACTTAAATTAAGTGAAATGCTTAATAAAATAACTGGTGAATTATCTTCGGGCCAAAAAAATAGAGTAAGTTTAGCAAAATCTATAATAAATGATCCTAAAGTTCTCTTATTAGATGAGCCAACCGCATCACTCGACCCTGAGACAGGAGACTATGTAAGAAGTTTTTTAGAGGAATATCAAAAAGAAAAAAAAGCTTCTATAGTTCTGGCATCACATAATATGTCAGAAGTAGAAAGATTGTGCTCATCAGTTTTAATGATGAATAATGGATCAATAATTGATTATGGATCTCCAAAAGAACTTATTAAAAAACATGGTCGTGAAAACATGGAAGAAGTATTTTTGAAACTTAATAGAGATCTAATATGAATATAAATAAAATGTATGGTCTTTTTTTAAGACATTTTTATCTCATTAAAGGATCTTTGCCCAGAATTTTAGATCTAATTTACTGGCCAACAATTCAGATAATTCTATGGGGGTTCATTTCAAAGTTTTTTTCTATCTATAGTGACTATTATAATAATACCGTTGGTATCATTCTCACATGTGCAATACTTTACGACATTCTTTTTAGATCAAGTATAAGTTTTAATATGCTTTTTTTAGAAGAGGTTTGGAGCAGAAATTTTACTAATTTATTTATAGCACCACTGAGACTAAGAGAGATTATAGTATCTCTAATTTTCACTGCTTTAGTTAGAACTTTGATTGGACTTGTTCCTGCAATAATATTGACATCACCATTATTTGGAGTATCTATTTTAAAATTAGGTCTACCTTTATTATTATTGTTTTTAAGTTTATATATTTTTGGAATTACACTTGGATTATTTGTAAGTGCAGGATTAATTAGATTTGGTCCATCTTTTGAAAACATTGCATGGTCATCGCTTTTTTTACTAGCACCTCTTGGATGTATTTATTATCCAATTGAAATTTTACCCAGTTTCTTCCAATTAATAGCTAAAGCTTTACCTTTGGTTTATATTTTTGATGAAGCGAGAAATATTTTAATAAATGATTTTGTAAATTACGATAATTTAAAATATGCGTATTTGCTTAATATAGTTTACTTAATTATTGGTATTGGACTTTTTTACCGCTCTTTTCTAAAAGCACGTGTAAAAGGAACTTTAATTAATATGGGAGAATAAATGGTGCGCCTGCTAGGAGTCGAACCCAGAACCTCCTGATCCGAAGTCAGGCGCTCTATCCAGTTGAGCTACAGACGCATTTAATATTAATATAACATTTTATGGAAAAAAAAATAAATTTGATTGTCAAAGATGATGAAAAAAACCTACGTGTTGATGTTTTTATTCATAAAAAAGAAAAGAATTTAAGCAGGACAAGAATAAAAAAATTAATTTTAAATAACAAGCTTAAAGTAAATAATAAAATTTTATCAGATCCATCTAAAAAAATGTTGAGTGGTGACATTTTAAATCTTGTAATACCAGAACCAAAAAAAGCATCTCTTAAACCTTATAAGTACAAATTGGATATAATTTATGAAGACCACGATTTGATTGTTTTAAATAAACCTGCAGGTATTGTGATTCATCCAGGTGCAGGAAATTTCGACAAGACCATTGTAAATGCATTAATAAGCCATGATAAAAATTCTTTATCAAATATTGGTGATGAACTAAGACCAGGGATAGTACATAGAATTGATAAAAATACATCTGGTTTAATAGTTGTTGCAAAAAATAATCAAGCTCATGAAAATCTTTCAAAACAATTTAACAAACATTCAATAATAAGAATTTATGAACTTTTAATCTGGGGAAAAATAAGACCATCAAAAGGTAAAATAGAAACGTTTATTTCTAGGAGCTCAAAAAATAGACAGTTGATGGAGGTTAGTAGAACTAAAGGAAAAAAAGCGATTACAAATTATAAAACAATTGAAATTTTTGAAAATAAAAGTACTCCAACTTTAAGTTTGTTAGAATGTAAATTAGAAACTGGTAGGACTCACCAAATAAGAGTTCATATGAATTACTTAGGAAATAGTATTGTCGGAGATGATAAATACAAAAAAAAATTTAAAAAAATCAAAAATATTGACCCGGTTCTCGAAAAAAATCTTACAAATTTAAGTAGACAATTTCTACATGCTAAAACATTAGGTTTCATTCATCCAACAAAAAACAAAGAAATGATTTTTAACTCAATTTTGCCACAAGAACTTGAAATTCTCTTAAAAATGCTAAGAAATACTGAAAAATAATATATTGAAATATATTTTAAATTTATTAGATAACCTTTTGTAATATGACCATAAACAGTAATTTGCCAATTCTAAGTAATGAGGGTGGGCTATCAGCTTACTTAGATCAAATAAAAAAATTCCCAATGTTAGATGCTGAAGAGGAATATATGCTTGCGAAGAATTGGAAAACCACTGGAAATATTAAAGCAGCTGAAAAATTAGTTACAAGTCACCTAAGATTAGTTGCAAAAATTGCAATGGGTTATAAAGGCTATGGTTTACCTGTAAATGAAATGATTTCAGAAGGTAACATTGGTTTAATGCAGGCTGTTAAAAAATTTGAACCAGAAAAAGGTTTTAGATTAGCAACTTACGCTATGTGGTGGATAAAAGCATCTATACAAGAATATATATTAAGATCTTGGAGTTTAGTTAAAATAGGTACGACAACTGCACAAAAAAAATTATTTTTTAATCTTAAAAAATTAAAAAATCAAATTGCTCCTCAATCTGAAGGAGATTTAAGAAATGAACATGTAGATGAAATAGCAAATAAACTTGATGTAAGTAAAGAGGAAGTTGTTTCGATGAATAGAAGATTGTCTGGAAAAGAATTTTCTTTAAATGCCCAAGTAGGTGAAGATGGTGATGAATGGCAAGATTGGTTAGTAGATAAAGACTTGGATCATGATTTAAAATTTGCTCATCAAGAAGAAATGGAGCAAAGGAAAGATTTATTAAAAGACTCAATAAAAGTCCTTAATGAGAGAGAGCGAGAAATATTATATTCAAGAAGATTAAATGATAATCCAACTACTCTTGATGATTTAAGTAAAAAATATAAAATTAGTAGAGAAAGAGTAAGACAAATTGAAAATAAAGCTTTTGAAAAACTTCAAAAACAAATGTTGCTCTTAGCTAAATCCAAAAATTTATTGCCTGCAAATTAAACTTCAAAAGGATTTTCAATTAAAATTGTGTCATCTCTTTCAGGACTTGTGGAAATACTTGATATTTTTGTACCAATAAAATCCTCCACAGCATAAATATAATTTTTAGCATTTTCAGGAAGATCTTTCATATTTTTAACTCCACTCGTTGAATGTTTCCATCCAGGAAAAGATTTATATATTGGCTTAATCTTTAATTGATCCTCTACTGAGGCAGGCAAATAATCAATTTTTTTTCCATCTAAATCGTATTGAATACACATCTTAATTTCATCGAGTTCATCTAAAACGTCTAGCTTGGTAAGAGCAATACCATCAATACCTGAAACTTTAATAGTTTGTCTAACTAAAACTCCATCAAACCACCCACATCTTCTTTTACGGCTTGTAACAGTGCCAAACTCTTTTCCTCTAGTTCCTAATAACTCTCCAATGTCATCTTTTAATTCTGTTGGAAAAGGTCCTTCACCTACTCTAGTCGTATATGCTTTTGTAATACCGAGTACATAATTAATAGAATTTGGTCCACAACCAGTTCCAGTTGCCGCATTAGCTGCGACTGTGTTGGACGAGGTCACGAATGGGTATGTTCCATGATCAACATCTAATAAAATTCCTTGTGCTCCTTCAAATAATATCTTCTTTTTTTTTCTTTTAAATTCATCAATCTTAAACCAAACTGGTTGGGAAAATTGTAAAATTTCAGGAGCAATCTTTAATAAATCTTTTTTTAACTTTTCTTTTTCAAAAATTTTTTTTCCTAAACCTTTTCGAATCGCATTATGATGAATTAAAACTACTTCCAATCTTTGATCTAGATTCTTCTCTGATCTTAAATCCATAACTCTAATAGATCTTCTGCCAACTTTATCTTCATATGCAGGTCCAATCCCACGCCGAGTTGTTCCTATTTTTCCTTTACCTGCTGCATCTTCTCTAATTTCATCCATTTCCTTATGAAATGGAAGTATCAAATTAGCAGACTCTGAAATTATTAAATTGTTTGAGTCTACATTTACACCCTTCAATTTAATTTCCTGTATTTCTTCTAATAAAGCCCAAGGATCAACAACTACTCCATTGCCAATTATTGAAATTTTATTTTTTCTTACTATTCCAGATGGAAGTAGTCGAAGCTTATAAGTTACTCCATCTATTACCAAAGTGTGTCCAGCGTTATGACCACCTTGAAACCTTATAACAACATCTGCTTGTTCAGAAAGCCAGTCTACTATTTTTCCCTTTCCTTCATCTCCCCATTGAGATCCAACAACTACTATATTTTTCATTAATCAAATTTTTTTTTTAATTTTATCGAATTTAAATGATTTATGGGACCATGTCCTTTTCCATAATTTGGATTACTTAATATAGCTAAATTAACATATTTAATTCCTAGCTCACAAGCTTTCTTAATACTTTTTCCACACGAAAAAAAAGTCGTAATTGCGCTAGATAATGTACATCCCGTACCATGAGTATTTCTTGTTTTATATCTAGGACTAGTAAAAACTTTTAATTCTGAATTATTTAAGTAAATATCAATAACTTTTCCGGTTTTTAAGTGTCCACCTTTAATTAAAACATTTTTAGCTCCAAGCTTTATTATTTTTTTGCCTGCAGTTATCATATCTTTTTTATTTTCTATTTTTATACCTGTTAAAACTTCAGCTTCAGGTATATTTGGTGTTATCAAGCTAACATGATTTAATAGATTTTTTTTTAAAACTTTAATTGCATTTACATCAATTAATCTAGAACCTCCTTTTGCAACCATCACAGGATCTAATACAACTCTATTAATTTTTAACTTTTTTAATGAGAATAAAACTTTTTTTATGACTGATGCTGAGTGTAACATACCAATTTTAATTGCATTTGGTTTAATATCTTTAGCTGAATAAAGAATTTGATTCTTTATTTCATCTGCAGGTATTGGGAAAACTGATTTTACTCCTTTGGTATTTTGAACAGTGACTGCAGTAATAGCAGTCATTGCATAAGATCCAAGACTTGTAATAGTTTTTATATCTGCTTGAATACCTGCTCCTCCTGAAGAGTCTGAGCCTGCAATAACTAATATTTTAGATTTAATTCTCAATTTAATTTAACGATCTTTTAACAATATCTATGCATCTTTTTAACAATACAATATTGTTAGACTCTCCCATAATTCTTATCTTTGGCTCAGTGCCTGATTTTCTTACTAGCATCCTGCCCTGCTTTTGAATCAATTTCTCTGATTTTTTAACTGCCTTTTTGCATTTTTTTGTATCAATAATTGATTTATCTTTTACTTTTATATTCTCTAGTATTTGAGGCGTTACTGCAAATGTATTAAACAATTCACTAGCCTTTTTTCCTTTTCTCATTGAAAATAAAACTTCTAAAGCAACTAATAAGCCGTCCCCAGTTGTAGCAAATTTACCAAGAATAATATGTCCTGACTGCTCACCACCTAAATTAAAATTATATTTTTTCATTTTTTCTTTTACATATCTGTCTCCAACTTTTGCTCTTATAAATCTTATTTTTTGATCTTTAAAATATTTCTGTAGTCCATAATTTGACATTAAAGTCCCAATAACTCCCCCTCTTAAAATTTTTTTTTTCTTCCATCTGCTTGCAAGCATAGCAATAATTTGGTCACCATTGATAATATTTCCTTTTTCATCAGATAAAATTATTCTATCAGCATCTCCGTCTAAAGAGATACCTAAATGCGTTCTATACTTTTTTACTAAAGATTGAATTTTTTTAGGAAAAGTTGAACCACAATTAAAATTTATATTTAAACCATTTGGAGATGTTCCGCATTCGTAAACTTTAGCTCCTAAACTTTTTAAAAGTTTTGGGCCCGATTTGTATCCAGCTCCATTTGCACAATCAATTGCGATTTTCATTCCTTTAAGACTAAAATTTTTAGGAAAATTCTCTGTTAAAATTTTAATATATATATCATTAGCATCTTCTAACCTTTTTACTCTTCCTAGGGTTTTTGGTTCAGACAGGTTTTTAACAATTTTTGAATCAATTAATTTTTCGATTTTTTTTTCAATTCTATCTGAAAGTTTAAGTCCGTCTGGTCCAAATAATTTTAAACCATTATCATAAAATGGATTATGTGAGGCTGTTATCATAATACCCATATTAGCTCTCATTTTTTTTGTTAACATTGCAAGTCCATTAGTTGGTAATGGACCAAGTGTATAAACATGCATTCCTGCTGAAGCTAATCCAGATACAAGTGCAGGTTCAAGTGTATATCCTGATAACCTTGTGTCTTTAGCAATTATTGCTATTTGTTTTATTTTTTTTTGATTTTTAAAATATGTGCCTGCTGCTAAACCGAATTTAAAAAACATTTCTCCATTAATCTTATTTCTATTTACCCTGCCTCTTATACCATCTGTACCAAAATATTTTTTTGACATTTTAAAATTTTAGCGAATTAAAAACTTTAATACTTTGATTGACTTCGTTAACATCATGAACTCTTAAAATTTGAACTCCTTGGGTAATTGCAAATAAACATGAAGATATAGTTCCTCCTAATCTTTCTTTACTATCATTATTTTTAGAAATACCTTTAATAAATCTTTTTCTTGAAGTTCCTATCATTACAGGAAAACCAAGAGAGTGGAAAATAGAAATATTTCTAATTAAAGTAATATTATGTTTCAAGTTTTTACCAAAACCAATACCGGGATCTAAGATAATATTATTGTGCTTAATACCATGTGATCTTACATAATTAATTTTTTTTTCAAAAAAGTCATAAATATCTAACACAACATCTTTATACTTTGGTTTTTCTTGCATAGTTTGGGGGTTACCTTGAATATGATGTATTACAAAAGGAATTTTAGTTTCTTTTAAAATCTTAATTGTATCAGAATCATGATCAAGACCTGATATATCATTTATTAAATTTATTTTTTCTTTGATCCCTTTTTTCATTATTAAACTTTTTCTTGTATCCAAAGAAATAAATTTATTAAGTCTTTTAATCTTTGATAAAGTTGGAAAAATTCTTTTCCATTCAGTTTCTACATCGACTTCTTTAGATCCTGGATTTGTAGCTTCCCCACCAATATCTAAAATACCACATCCATCCTTAATAAGTCTTTTAGCATGCAAGATATCTAAACCTTTTTTATTATACTTTCCCCCATCAGAAAAACTATTTGGCGTTAAATTTAAAACTCCCATAAGAATAGGAAATTTTGAAAGTTTAAGGCCTTTAAAAGATTTTTTTTTCGTTATTTTTTTTATATCTGATAAGACTTTTTTTTTAATTTTATTTTCAAGCCGATTAATATCTTTGATATTAATTCTTTTAATCTTTTTTCTGGATAAAATTTCAATTGTATCAAAAGATACAAGATTGTTTCCATGCAGAGGTAATGAAAACTTACTTTTAACTTTTTTTTTTGAAATCAAACCAAAATAAAAATTACACGCTTTAGTGTAATGTTTTATCATTAAAAATTAATGTACAATTTTTGGTTTTAGCCCCATAGCACTTAATGCTGAGCCTTTATCGTCCTCAACTTTTAGATCTTGTTTATCAGCAGGATATATATTCTTATTAATAAGATTTTCAATTTCATCACCTGTTAAGGTCTCATATGTTAATAAAGCCTTAGCTAATTTATGTAAATCATCAATTTTTTCAGTTAATACTTTTCTTGCTCTCTCATAACCTTTGTCAACAATCTTTCTTATTTCAGCATCTACCTTTCTTGCTGTTTCTTCAGACATATTTTGTTGTCTTGCAACTGACCTTCCTAAAAAAACCTCTTCTTCATTTTCTCCATATGCAACAGGACCAAGTTCTTTGCTTAAGCCAGCTCTCATTACCATTGCTCTTGCTCTTTTAGTTGCTTGCTCTATATCACTAGCTGCACCAGTCGTAACTTTATCATCACCAAATATAATCTCTTCAGCTACTCTTCCTCCCATAGCAATGGCTAATTGAGCATGAAGTTGTTCACGTGTTTGAGATAACTCATCTCTCTCTGGTAACTGCATTACCATACCTAGGGCTCTACCACGAGGAATTATTGTTGCTTTGTGGATTGGGTAAGCAGCACTTTCATTTATAGTTACAATAGCATGTCCAGCCTCATGATAAGCTGTCAATGTTTTTTCTTCTTCTGACATAACCATTGATCTTCGTTCTGATCCCATCATTACTTTATCTTTTGCTTCTTCAAATTCATTTAATGTTACAATCCTTTTGTTCTTTCTAGCTGCTAGTAATGCTGCCTCATTTACTAAATTTGCTAAATCAGCACCAGAAAAACCAGGCGTTCCTCTAGCTATAATTCTTAAGTTTACATCAGGAGCCATTTTAATTTTTTTAACATGAACTTTTAAAATTTTTTCTCTTCCGATAATGTCAGGATTTGATACTACAACTTGTCTGTCAAATCTTCCCGGTCTTAACAATGCTGGATCAAGCACATCAGGTCTGTTTGTTGCTGCAATAATAATTACACCCTCATTGGTGTCAAATCCATCCATCTCGACTAAAAGCTGATTTAATGTCTGTTCTCTTTCATCATTTCCACCACCTAAGCCTGCACCCCTGCTTCTTCCCACAGCATCAATTTCATCAATAAAAATTATACAAGGGGAATTTTTTTTTCCTTGCTCAAACATATCTCTTACTCTTGAAGCTCCAACTCCTACGAACATTTCAACAAAATCAGATCCTGATATTGTGAAAAAGGGGACACCTGCTTCACCTGCTATTGCTCTAGCAAGTAAAGTTTTACCTGTTCCTGGAGGACCTACCAACAAGGCACCTCTTGGAATTTTTCCACCTAATCTACTAAATTTTTTTGGATCTTTTAGAAACTCTACAATTTCTTCTACTTCTTCTTTTGCTTCTTCTACACCAGCTACATCGTTAAAAGTCACTTTTCCTTTCAACTCATTCATCATTTTTGCTTTTGATCTTCCAAAGCCCATAGCGCCACCTTTACCGCCCTGCATTTGTCTCATAAAGAATATCCAAACTGCAATTAATAAAAGCATTGGAAACCATGATAAAAGAACTCCAAATAGTGAAGGCATTTTTTCTTCAAGAGGCGCTGCAGATATGCTCACCCCTTTATCAGATAGCTTTTCAATTAAATTTGGATCATTAGGAGAATACGTTCTAAAACTAT
Source organism: uncultured Pelagibacteraceae bacterium (assembly GCA_902565935.1). GTDB lineage: Bacteria > Pseudomonadota > Alphaproteobacteria > Pelagibacterales > Pelagibacteraceae > Pelagibacter. Next base: position 20,472 of record CACFGT010000011.1, on the reverse strand, counting down.
TTCCGTTAGAATAAACACCCTTTATGTTGTTTCCCTGGATTTCCACTTTTAAAACTTCACCATTTTCTACAGAAGTTAAAAAATCTGAAAAAATAACTTGATTACCATTTCTAACGTTTGCTTGTGGATTTTTAAACATATTATAAAGACCAATAGTTAGAAACACAATTATTGCCCACATTGCTATGTTTTTAAAATTCATACCCTTTAAAATAAGAATTATTATAGATTAAACAAGTGGCAATTTTGTGTAAACACCAAAAACTTAGGTTTCTTTAGTAATTATTAGTGTTTGATTAACTTTTTCAATAATACAACCACCTAAAGTGCCTTTAAAAAATGCGTCATTTTGAATTTGAGTGATAATTTTATCAATTTTTTTTCCTCTTGATAAATAATACTTTTTACCAACTAATTTTATAGAGTCAGACAATGCTCTAAATACAACTTCATGTGGTTGCGAAAAAAACTCTTGATTAAGTACTAACTTATTCTTTTTTAAGAAATAGTGAGTATTGTTAATGAGATTTTGTTTTACATAAAATTTAATTGTTTCGTTTGAATCTTTTAAATTTATAATACTCTTATAAAGTTTACTTTTATCAAGACCTTTTCCATTTAGTCCTTTTATTAATTTTCTCACTTTAATTCTTTGATATTTTTCATCTCTATTTGAAGGATCATCTACATAAAAATTAAAGATATATTTTGAAAGAAAAATTAGATCATCTTTTTTAAAATTTAATAAAGGTCTATACAAATTTATTCCAGAAATTTGAGTTTTCTTATCTAAGGAAACTAGGCCTCTTAGACCGCTTCCCCTTAAAAATCTAATAAAAAAATTTTCAAAAAGATCATCTTGATGATGCCCAATCAAAATATTCTTTATTTTGTTTTTTTTACATTTTTTGAATAACAATTCATACCTTTTATTTCTAGCAACAGATTGGATATTATTTATGGGTTTTTTTCCCAACCATGTTAAAATTTCAGCTTTAATATGGAATTTTTTTAATAAATTTTTTACCAATTTTGCTTCGTTAGTGGACTCGGATCTTATCCTGTGATCTACAATAAAATATTCAGTTCTTAGATTATTAATAGTTGCATAAATCTTTGATAAATAAGCTAGCGCTAAACTGTCAGAACCTCCAGAAACAGCTACTATAAAGTTTTCATCAAGATTAAAAGATTTTTCAAATTTTTTATATAATAAATTTACTTTTTTATTATCTAACTTTTCTATTAAAATTTTAGGAATTTTGTTTTTTACACTCAAATTTTTGAGACTCATATTTAGCTTTTTGGATCACAGATTGATTAGCTTTGGGATATTGTTTTTCAACTCCGTTAATCATTTTACAACCCTGATCTTTTTCTCCAATTTGTACCATTGAAACTCCTAGCTTCAATAAGTTGATAGGAGCTTTCTCTCCTTTTGGATATTTTTGATAGCCCTCTAAATAAGCTGATGCTGCATCAGTATAAAGTTGTCTTATTCTAAAAGTTTCAGCGTACCAATATTGAGCATTACCAGCTAGATTGTGTTCTGGATTAGTAATTACGAATTCTCTGAAAGCTCTCTCGGCTGTTGAATAATCTCCAACTTTAAGAAAGCTTGTTGCAAATTCATATTGCTTATCAGGAGTATCCTGTGGAAGAATTTTTTCCTCTGACTGAAAAGCTTCCGTAACAATTGCAGCAGTAGTGTCAATAGATCTTGTTTCTTGAGATGTTTCATTCGATACAGTATCTTTGTAAGATGTTGCACCCAAATCTTGTGGTTGAGATGATCCAGGTAAGGTTTCTTTTTTTTCTTTGTTAAAATTTTTTGTCAATTTTTCTCTATCTTCTTCAGAAAATAATTGAGTTTCAATATCTTGAAATCTTAACTGGTTATCAGATTGAACTTTTGATAATCTATTTGATAGCTTGTCCAATTTAAAATTAATCTCCTCAAATTTGTTTGTAAGTTGTTGAAACTGATTTTCAATTTCTGATAATTTTAAAAGGTGTCTTGTTAAAACGTCTTCTGAATTATCATTTAAATTATTTGATGATAAATTATTAAAATTACTAGTATCATTAGATGCAGAATAGACAGCTTTTTCTAAAGTCTGAATATCTTTTTTAATTTGTTCTAAAGTGTCATTAATGTCGTGATTGTCTGCATATGAGAAACCTACAATGAAAAAATTTAATAATAAAAAAAATTTAACAATTTTATTTTTGCACAGGTACTTCATGAAATAAGTTATGTTTAAAATAATGGCAAAAAAAAGACCCTTGAATCTAAATGATTAAGGGTCTTTTTAAGATAATTAATTAATTTGCTTTTACAGTAACTGATCTTCTATTTTTTGACCAAGCTAGTGGATTTGATCCAGAGTCAACTGGTCTTTCTTTACCATAACTTAAAACTGAAATCCTGTCTGAAGAAATTCCGTATGTCATTAGGTAATCTTTTGCAGCATTAGCTCTTCTTTCACCAAGTGCTAAGTTATATTCTCTAGTGCCTCTTTCATCTGCATGACCCTCAAGTACTACAGTAACTTTAGAATTTTTTCTTAACCATGCAGCTTGTTTTCTCAAAGTCTCTCTAGAAGCAGTAGTTAAAACTGACTCGTTAGTTGCAAAGAATACTCTATCAGGAACACCTGATGCTAAATATTCTACAGTGTCTTTACCTGTGTAAACGTCTCCTTGCATTTGGCCTGTTTTTTTTTGAGTTGCACAAGCAGACAGTACCAAACATGCAATTGTTATTAAAAAAGCGTTTTTAAAAATTTTGTTTAATTTCATTATTGCTCCTTGATCAATATTTCTTATACTTAACTTTTTCACAACTAGATAGATGTTTCAAGTCTAAAAATCAAGTTAATAGTGTTTAATTACTTAATAAAGATGACCATGATGGGTCTGAAGCATCAGTTGGAGTAACAACTAGCCTCTCATTATACCCCGTCAAATCAATAGACCATAATTTTGCAGAAAAACCTTCACCTTTATCGTCAGTTTTCGTTTCTCTATAGAAAATTAAAACTCTCCCATTTGGTGACCATGATGGTGCTTCTTGATAAAAATTTTCTGTCAATAATCGCTCTCCACTTCCGTCAGTTCTCATTACACCAATATAAAATTTTCCTTTATGGAGTTTAGTGAAAGCAATCAAGTCTCCTCTTGGTGACCAAACTGGCGTTCCATATAAACCTTTACCAAAGGAAATTCTTTTTACATTTTTGCCATTACTATCCATAGTGTAAATTTGCTGATAACCACTTCTATCTGAATTAAAAGAAATATATTTACCATCTGGTGAATAAGATGGTGAAGTATCTATCGAAGGGTGATTAGTTATTTTTTCTACAATTCTATTTTCTAAGTCCATTGTGTAAATGTCTGAGTTTCCATCTTTGGCAAAACTCATAATTATTTTTTTTCCATCTGGTGAAAATCTAGGAGCAAAAGTCATTCCTGGAAAATCCCCAACAACTTCTTGCATACCAGTTTCTATATCTAATAAATAAACTCTTGGAAGATTCCTAAAATAAGAAAGATAAGTCACCATTTGACTTGTTGGATTAAATCTTGGAGTTAAAACAAGTTCATTCCCTAAAGTCAAAAATTTATTATTAGCTCCATCTTGATCCATTATAGCTAACTTCTTAATTCTTTGTGTTTTTGGACCTTCTTCTGCAACATAAATAATTCTAGTATCAAAATAACCTTTTTCACCAGTTAATCTTTCGTATACTTTATCAGTAATTATATGACCGACACGTCTCCAATTATTTGGAACTGTTGTAAAAGCTAATGCCATCATTTCTTTTCCAGCAAGAACATCCCATAGCCTAAATTCAACTCTTAATTTTTCATTAATCAAATTAACTTTTCCAGTTATAAGTGCTTGAGCTTTAATTAAATTCCAATCTTCAAATCTAGGTTTTAAATTAGCAATATCTGGTGCTTGTAAAAAAGCGTCTTTATTTAATGGGTTAAACAGACCAGAGGTTTTTAAGTTCTTTTCAACGATTATGGAAATCTCAGAACCAATATTTTTCTTTTTGAGAATTTTTTCGAAATTTTTTCTAGACTCTTCATCAATTGATAAAGGTGATACTGCAATTGGTAGTGGATTTAAATTTCCTCGAGTTATATCAACTTCAATTAAAGCTTTTGCATTAAATGATAAAATTAAAAAAACAAATATAAAAAACGTTCTAATCATCAAATTTGTTACCCTTCTAACATCTCCCGTGCATCAAAGTTTAATTGTAACTCTTTCCACCTCTCATATCCAGTGGTAGGTACTCTTAGAGGTTGACATAATTTAATAGCTCTTAATGCACTTTCAGCCAGAACTTTATAAAATCCTTGACCAGGTTTATTCATACGAGCATGATCTAATATTTCTGACTGCAAAACTGTTCCATCAGGATTTAACTCGAGTTTGATTCTTACTAGTAAGTTTTCATTATACGGTAATCCTAAAGGTATACTCCAGCAACCAAATATTTGAGCCTTAAGAGCATCCTCCTCACTTAATGACAAACCAACATTTTCAATATTTTTCTGCTGATCTTGGGTTATCTTATTTGTTTTTTTTGTAGTTTCTGCACTTTCCTCTTTCGATTTATCAATTAAAGCTGCGATATTGTTTGGGTCAAATAACTCGTCTTTCTCAAATTCAGATACTTGTTTTACTTCATTATCAATCTTTTCAGGATTTTGTTTATCCTCTTTAATTTTTTCTACTTTTTTCAATTTATCATCTGGCATAGGTACGGAGTCTGGTTTTATTTTTTTTACTTTTTTTGGTGGGGCTTGCTCAGAAACAAGCTTTTTCTCTTCCTTTTTAATTTTTTCTATAATCTTTTTTGCCTTTGGAGCAAAAGGAATGTTTGTTTTATCAGTTATTTGTATTAGTTCTACAGATACTATTGGAGGAAGATCGATTGGTTTTTTTGCTAAAAAAGGGAGACTCATTGCTGTAATCATAATAAAAATCAAGTGTAAAACAGAAGAAATAATTATACTTCTATTCACTTTAGTTTACCTTTCTTTATAAGGCTCTGAAATCAATGCAACTTTTGTAAATCCTGATCCTGATAATAAACCCATGATTTCTAAAACTCTTCCATAATTTATTGTTTTGTCTCCTCTTACATAAATTCTAGTATCTGTTCTATTTTTAGAAACTGCTAAAATCTTTGCGATTATTTTTTCATATTCTACTTTTGATTCTTGTATAAAAATTTCACCTTTTGAATTAATAGATAAAGTTAACGGCTCAGCTTCCTCAGGTAATGAATCTGCTGAACTCTCTGGTAAATCAACTTGAACTCCAACAGTTAATAAAGGGGCAGTGACCATAAATATTATTAACAAAACTAACATTACATCTACAAATGGAGTTACATTTATTTCACTCATAGGTTCTTTTGAGGAACGATTAAATTTAAAAGCCATTTTAGATAATTGTTAAAAATCTTTTTGAAAAATTTTCTAACTTTTGAGAATATTTAGCTGAGTCATTATTAAACTTGTTATAAGCTACTACTGCGGGAATAGCTGCTAGTAAACCAAGTGCTGTTGCAAATAATGCTTCTGCAATACCAGGTGCTACAATTGCTAAACTTGTATTTCTTGAAATTGCTATTGATTGAAATGAATTCATTATGCCCCAAACTGTACCAAATAAACCTATAAATGGTGCAGTGGATCCAACTGTTGCTAAAAAAGTAAATCCTTTACTTATTCTTGACATTTGTTTTTCAATTCCTGTTTCTAACATTGTAGTCATACGATTGTTTAAATCAGTTTTTGATCTTCTTTTAAGTAAATTTTGCATAGCGTCTTTAAAAATAAGAGCCATAGGATCATCTAAATTAGCTGGAAGATTATTATAAAATGTTTCTGCTGATTTGGAATTCCAAAACTTTGCTTCAAACTCCTCAGTAGAAATATTAATTTTTTTAAATAATCTAAATTTTTCTATAATGACAGCCCAAGAGTAAATAGAACAAGCAATCAATAAAATTATAACTGATTTAACAACAATATCAGCACGTATAAATAAATTTACTAAAGAGAAATCTGCACTTGATGCAAGACCTACTGCTTGTGTTGAAATATCTGCTTCCATAATGACTTCTCACACTTAAATGTGTCATGATTTTGTCTTCACTAAATAGACTTATTCCTTTATTTTGTAAGTTTCATAATAAAAGTTTGCTATCAAAATGGCGTCTGCTTTATTTGAGTCCTTTTTTTTTGATAATTGTGAGGAAAAATAAGGAAATATTTCAATTGCTCTTGTTCTACTTGCATCTTTTTGTGTATTTATGAGATTATAATATTTTTTCCATTTTGCAGGTCTTACAAAATACATTGGAAGCTGCATAGCAGAGCATATTCCTTTTAAAATTCCAAAAGATTGACCAAAATTGAACATACTAGTCACGCCTTGACCAGGCATTGCAGAAACTTGTTCGATGACAACTCTTATTTGTTTTTTTTCTAAAGTATTAATTCTTTTTGAAATTTCATTAAAAATTTGTGATCCATTTACTTGTTTCTTGTTTTTTTTCCCATCATTCATTGTGGGCATTTCAATCACGTCTAAAATTTTACCATCATTAAAAAAACAAATTGATCCAGATATTCCAGGGTCTATTCCAATTATTAACATATATCAATTAGAGAGTTTGGCATTTGAATAAATGTTTTGTACATCATCATCTTCTTCTAATGTCTCAAAAAAATTAATTAAATCCTCATTTTTCTCTTTTGAAATTTTTACACTATTTAATGGAACCCATTCAATTTCTGTAGATATGAAATTATTAATCTCTTTTTCTAATTCTTTTTTGACATTATAGATTTCACTAACTGGGCAATGAATTTCATGTAGATTATCACTTGAAATACATTCATTTGCTCCAGCTTCGATTGCTAATTCAAGAATACGATCATCTGACACCTCTTTTTTATCAATCTTTATAATTCCTAATTGAATAAAATTATGGGAAGCAGAACCCTGTGTACCAAGGCTACCTCCAGCTTTTTGAAAAATTGTTCTTATTTTTGATGCAGTTCTATTTTTATTATCTGTTAAAGCTTCAACAATCACTGCCACTTTTTCAGGACCAAATCCCTCATATCTTAAGCTCTCAAAATTAAGCTCAGCATTTATTGAGGACTTATTAATAGCTCTTTCGATATTATCTTTTGGCATATTGGCTGATCTGGCAGCTTGTATAGCTGATCTTAGTCTAGGATTCATTGAAGGATCTTTGTCTCCTAATTTGGCTGCGACCGTAATTTCTTTCGAAAGTTTTGAAAAAATTTTTGACCTTAGCTTGTCAGCCTTACCTTTTTTATGTTTTATTCCAGCCCAATGAGAATGACCTGCCATAACTTAATTAATAATCTTTTAATTGACCTCCAAAAATATAACTTCTTATTTTTTTCGCTAATCCTGTTTCTATATTACAATCTACTATAACACCACTTAAAGTAGCATCGCCTTTTGCTGGAAAATGTTTAACTGAGTCTTCTTTTTTAAATTTATTAAGTGAATTTTGTTTATCCATTCCTATAACTGAGTCATAATCTCCACACATTCCTGCATCTGTTTGATAAGCTGTCCCATTTTTTAAAATTCTTGCATCGTTGGTAGGTATATGTGTATGAGTTCCAACTACAAGCGTTGCTTTTCCATCAAAAAAATGTCCTATTGCATTTTTTTCACTTGTAATTTCTCCATGAAAATCGACTACAAGCAAATCATAATCATCTTTTAGTTTATATTTTTCTATAAATTTTTTTGATGCCTCAAAAACATCATCGCATTTTTTCATAAAAACATTTCCCATTAAATTTAGTACTCCTATTCTAACATTTTCTGCAGTATCGTAGACTTGAAATCCTTTACCAGGGGCTGGCTCAAATAAATTTTTTGGACGAAGTAGCCTATCCTCATTATCAATAAATTTCATTATATCCTTTTTATCCCAAACATGATTACCAGTTGTGATAACGTTTACTCCAGATTCAAAAAAATTTTCACAAATTTCTTTTGTTAATCCTACCCCCTCATCAGCGGCATTTTCTCCATTCACAATTACAAAATCAATTTTATTAAGATTTATTTGCTCTAAAAGATTATCTTTTATTTTTTTACAACCAGTATTTCCAACGACATCACCTAAAAATAGTATTCTCATTAAATCTTTTAATTGGTTAATATAAAATCCAATCTTATATCGTATTTATCGATTGGTATTTTTTTTACTTTTTGAAAAGGATAAGCTAGCCCAATAGTTATAATTTTTTTACTTTTTTTAAGTTTTTTTATATATCGGTCATAAAATCCGCCTCCATAGCCAATTCTATTTAAATGCTTATCAAAAGCTACTAAAGGAACAATTAAAATGCTCGGATATAAAATTTTATCAGATATTGGTTCGGGAATTCCAAATTTATTTATAATTAAGGGATCTTTCGTTGACCATCTAAAAAAATTCATTTGAAACTTTTTTCTTATCTTTGGTAATGAAATTGAAAAGTTTTTTTTTTCAAAATCCTCTAAGATTTTAATTGCATCTACCTCATAATTATATGGATAATATCCTCCTACTGTTTTTCCTATGATTTTTTCTTTTTTGAGTAAATTGATTATGTTTTTGAAATTAATCTTAAAATTATTACGACTTTTACTTTTTCTAATTTTAAGTATTTGTTTTCTAATTTCTGATTTTTTCACAATAGTGTTCTATGAAAAGTTTTCTAAGTTTGCTTTTTCAACAAAACTTGTAATTTCCTCTGTAGCTTCGTCAATAATTTTTTCGTAATTTTTTTGGTTAATTTCAATTTCATCTTTTAGTTTTTTGTGATTTTGATTCAACTCATTAATTTCAACTTCTTTTCTATCTCTGTATTCATAAATTAAAGATTTTAACTCTTTAAATTTATTTGAAAGCTCTTTAAGTTCATCTTTTTTTTGGTCAACCCTCTTCTTAGTTTCATAATATTCATCCATCACTTTTACAGCAGTAATTAGTAAAAGTTTATTTTCACCCAAATTTCCAAGATCGTTTTTAAGATTATTGAACTTTTGGTTTATTTGAATTAGTAACTCTTCTAAATGTTCCTCTTGTCCATCTTCACAAGACAATAAAAATTCTTTACCATTAAACTTTATACTTACGTTTGCCATTTATCTATTTCATTTAACAGAGTATCTGTTTCTTGATTCAATTCATCAATTTTTTCAGAAAATTCAATTTGTTTCATTTGCTCTATTTCTTCTTTATTTTGTAAATCATCCAATTTTTTGCTTAAATTATTATAATCCTTTTCTAAACTTTTATATTTTTCCTCTAATTCTTGCTTTTCAATTTCTAATTGATTTTTTTGAATATCTAAATCTTCAATATTTTTTTTTATATCTGGATTTTTTAGGTTTAAATTTTTTAATTTTGTTAAGGCCAAATTTAATTTTTTTTCTTTTTCGATTACAGAATTCATATATATATAAACATATTATTAAATTGAATCTTCTTAGTCTAGACAGGATAATTTTTTGAGCAAACAATATAAAGAATTGGCTAATTGTATAAGATTTTTATCTATTGATGCAGTTCAAAAAGCTAATTCTGGGCATCCTGGTATGCCAATGGGTATGGCAGATGTCGTAACAGTTCTATTTAAAGATTTTTTAAATTTTAATCCAAATAATCCAGACTGGATAAATAGAGATAGGTTTGTTCTTTCTGCAGGACATGGTTCTATGCTGCTTTATTCATTGTTGCACTTAACAGGTTACAAAAGTATTTCTTTAAACGATATAAAGAATTTTAGACAACTCGACTCTATTTGCGCGGGTCATCCAGAATATCATCCTGGCACTGGAATAGAAACCACTACTGGACCTTTGGGTCAAGGGATATCAAATGCTGTTGGTTTTGCAATTTCAGAGGAAATTTTAAAAAAACAAGTTGAAAAAAAAATAATTGATCACAAAACCTATGTCTTAGCTGGTGATGGGTGTTTAATGGAAGGAATAAGTCATGAAGCATTGAGTCTTGCAGGACATCTCAAATTAAAAAATCTTATTTTACTTTTTGATAACAATTCTATTTCAATTGATGGTCCAACCAGTTTAGCGGTTTCAGATGACCATGAAAAAAGATTTAAAAGTTATGGATGGGATTATTTAAGAATAAACGGTCATAACTATAAAGAAATATCAAAGGCTTTAAAGAAAGCTCAAAAATCAAAAAAACCTATAGCGATTTCATGTAAAACAACAATCGGCTATGGATCTCCAAATAAAAGTGGTAAAGCCTCATCACATGGAAGTCCATTAGGTGACGAAGAAATAAAATTAGTAAGAAAAAAACTAAACTGGAATTACAAACCTTTTGAAATTCCAAAAAAATTAATTAAAGAATGGAAATTAATCGGTGCAAAAGCATCAAAAAAAGCAGAGAAGCATGAAAAAAATTATATTAATGAAAAAAAGAAACTAGGTTGGCTGGGGTGGTCTTTATCTAACAAATTCAAAAAAGATTTTCCTCCAGGATATAATGTTTCTAGAAATGCAATTATTGGGTCAATTGAAAAAGCAAAGGCTAATTATTTGAAAACTTTGGAACCTTTGGCAACAAGAAAATGTTCTGAAAAGTTCTTAGAAATTGTTTCAAAACTTCCAAGCTTAATTGGTGGATCGGCAGACTTAGCTGGTTCAAATAATACCAAAACTAAAAATCATAAAATTATAAAACCAAATGATTTTTCGGGAAATTATATTCATTATGGAGTTCGAGAGCATGCAATGTGTGGAATAATGAATGGTATTTCACTTCATAGTGGATTAATACCATATGGTGGAACATTTTTAATCTTCAGTGATTATTGTAAACCATCAATCAGATTAGCTGCAATGATGAATCAAAAAGTTATTTACGTTTTTACTCACGATTCAATTGGCTTAGGAGAGGATGGTCCTACTCATCAACCAATTGAACAGTTAACTAGTTTAAGATCAATTCCAAATTTAAATGTTTTTAGACCAGCTGATTTTATCGAGACATTCGAGTGTTGGCAAAAAGCTCTTGAAAGTGAAAACACTCCAAGTGTAATTGCTTTAACTAGACAAGCGATTAATCCTATAAGACTAAAAGACTCTTCTGAAAATAAATCATCATTTGGTGCATATGAAATTTTAAGATCCAAAGATGATATAAAATTAACAATTATAGCATCAGGATCTGAAACAAGTTTAGCAAGTGATATTTGTCATAAATTAGCCACAGAGAGTATTTATTCAAAAGTAATATCAATGCCTTGCCAGGAATTATTTGATCAACAAAGTGTAGATTACAAAAATAAGATTTTAAATGAAACTGAACTGGTGATTTCCATTGAAGCCTCTGAAATACATTATTGGAAAAAATACACTGGAAAAAATGGTTTGAACATTGGAATTAACGATTTTGGGAAAAGTGCACCCTATAAAGAAATTTATGATCATTTTGGATTAGATGCAGAAAGTATAATTCAAAAAATTAAAAAAAAATTATGAAAATTAGAGTTGGAATAAATGGAATGGGCAGAATTGGAAGAATGATCGTTCGTTCTATTATTGAAAGTAAAAATAAAAATATAGAGGTTAAACATATAAATAATAGAACAAATGCTGAAACTTGTTTTAATCTCCTTAAATATGATTCAATTCATGGAAAATTCAACGCAGATTTAAGTTACGATGACAAACATTTAATTATCAACAAAAATAAAATTACGTTTAGTCAGGAAACAGATTTGAAAAACATTAATTGGAAAAAATATGATGTGGATTATGTTTTTGAGTGCACTGGAAAATTTAACTCTAAGGATAAATTAGAGCCACATTTAAATAACGGTGCAAAAAAAGTTATTGTATCAGCTCCATGCAAAAATGCTGATAAAACTATTGTGTTCGGAGTGAATGAGTCAGAGTTAAAAAAAAATGATAAAATAATTTCTGCAGCATCATGTACCACAAATTGTCTTGGTCCTGTAGCCCATGTTTTGCATCAAAATTTTGAAATTGAAAAAGGTTTTATGACAACAATTCATGCTTTCACGAGTGATCAAAGAATTTTAGACAATTCACATAAAGATCCAAGAAGAGCACGTTCTGCAAGTCAATCTATTGTACCAACTTCTACTGGTGCATCAAAAGCAATTGGTGAAATAATTCCATCTTTAAAAGGAAAATTAGAAGGTGTAGCCATGAGAGTGCCCACTCCAAATGTTTCTTTAGTCGAACTTGTCTTTTGCACAAAAAAAGATTTGAGCATTGAAAAAATTAATTCAGCTTTCCAAAACTTTAGCAAAAAAAATAAGGTGCTTGAAATTACTAATGAAAAGCTTGTGTCTATAGACTTTAATCACAATCCTGCTTCATCAATTATTGATTCAAGTTTAACCAATGTTGTTGGAAAAAATATGGGTAAAATATCAGCTTGGTATGATAATGAGTGGGGTTTTTCTAATAGAATGTGTGATATTGCAGAACATCTCCATAAGATTTCTTAATGAATTATATTAAAGACCAAGAAAATCTAAATAAAAAAAAAGTTTTATTAAGACTTGATTTAAATGTTCCTTTTAAAGATGGTCTGATTAGTGATGAAACTAGAATTAATAAGATTGTTCCTATTCTTGATTTTTTAATTAAGAAGAGATCAAATATTATAATAATTTCTCATGTTGGAAGACCAAAAGGGAAGATTAATAAAACTTATTCTTTAAAACCTATCTGTGAAAATTTAGAAAAAAAAATAAAAAAAAAAATCAAGCTTCTTGATAATGATATTTTTACTTTAAAAAAAGAAGATTTGTTTAAAAGTTCAGATGATCAAATAGTATTTTTAGAAAATATAAGATTTTATAAAGAAGAAGAGGCAAATGACGCTTCTTTTGCCAAACATTTAGCAAGTCTTGCTGATTTTTATGTAAATGATGCATTTTCTTGTTCCCATAGAGCTCACGCTTCAGTGAGTAAAATCACACAATTTCTTCCATCATTTGCTGGCTTACAATTAGAAACAGAAATTAATGCATTAAAAAAAGTTACAACAGAAATTAAAAAACCAATAACTTGTATTATTGGAGGTTCAAAAATTTCAACAAAAATTGGAATAATAAAAAATTTAATTTCAAAATTTGATAACATTATTATTGTGGGAGGAATGGCAAACAATATTATCAATTATAAAGGAAACAATATTGGAAAATCAATTAAAGAGAATGATTGTGATACGACAGTTAAAGAAATTTTTGAAACTTCAAAAAATCACTCTTGTGAAATTTCCTATCCCATAGATGTCTTAGTTGGAAAAAATATGGATGATAAATCAAAAGTAAAGAAATTAAGTGATATTAAAAATGATGATATGATTTTAGATATTGGGCCAAAGACAATTGAAAAAATTAAAAAAATAATTGAAAATAGTAAGACTATTCTTTGGAATGGCCCAGCTGGCTATTTTGAAAACCCAAATTTTGCAAGAGGCAGTCATGAGATCGCAAAACAAATTGTAAAAAAAAATAAAGATAGCTCAATCTACTCTGTTGTAGGTGGTGGAGATACCGTGGCTTTAATTAACCAAATTAATCTTACTGAAGAATTTAATTTTGTTTCAACTGCTGGTGGAGCATTTTTAGAATACCTTGAAGGAAAAGAACTTCCTGGTATAAAAGCTTTAAACTAAAATGTCTGAATTAAATAATATAGCTCTTAAAATTTTAGAAAACGGAAAAGGAATTCTAGCAGCTGATGAAAGTACTGCAACAATGACCAAAAGATTAGAAGGAGTTAATGTGTCATCAACTCCAAAAAATAGATTATTATTTAGAGAAACACTATTTAGTGCATCAAGCATGAATGAGTGTATTGGTGGAGTGATTTTATATGATGAAACAATTAAACAAGAAACATCAAAAAAAAATAAAATCCCAGAACTAATTTCAAAAATGGGTTCTGCCCCTGGTATAAAGGTAGATACTGGTGCTAAAGTTCTAGCTGGATCACCGAACGAAAAGATAACAGAAGGTTTGGATGGATTGAGAGATAGGTTGAAAGAGTATTACAAACTTGGAGCAAAATTTACTAAATGGAGAGGTGTTTATACTATTAGCAAAAATTATCCAAGCAAACTTTCAATCCAAGCAAATGCACATGCTTTAGCAAGATATGCTGCTTTAGTTCAAGAGTGCAATATGGTTCCTATAGTAGAGCCTGAAGTTTTAATGGATGGTGAACATTCAGCAAAAGAATGTCACGAAAAAACTTCAGAAGTTATTAAAAGATGTTTTGAAGAACTTATTTTACATAAGGTTGATTTAAAAGGAATTATTTTAAAACCAAATATGATTTTAGCTGGCAATAAATCTAAAGAAAAAATTTCTAACGAAGAAGTAGCTAAGTTAACTTTAGATTGTTTAAAAGACTCAGTACCCTCCGAAGTACCAGGAATTGCTTTTTTGTCTGGTGGTCAATCTGAGATTGAGGCAACAGAAAATTTACATCTAATAAATAAATATAACAAAACTAATTTTATAATGAGTTATTCTTATGGAAGAGCCCTTCAACAAAGTGCACTAAAATTTTGGTCAAAAGATACACTTAATATTGAAGGTACCCAGAAAATTTTTAACCACCGAGCAAAAATGAATACATTAGCTGCCCAAGGAAAATGGTCAAAAGATCTTGAAATTTAATAAAAATAAATTCATTTACATTGTTTCACCCTTAAAAATTTACAAATCTTTTTTTAGTGATCTAATTAATATATTAAAATTAAACAAAGTTAGTTTTTTTCAGTTACGTCTTAAAAAAAAGAGCTTGAAAGAAAAATTAATTATTGGAAAAAAAATTAAAAGAATATGCAAAAAATTTAATGTAAAATTTTTAATAAATGATGATGTTTATCTTGCAAAACAACTAGATGCTGATGGCTGTCACTTAGGTCAAAAAGATATGAATATTAGTGATGCAAGAAAATTAATTGGAAATAAGATAATAGGAATTACTTGTCACAACTCAATTAAATTAGCAAAGATTGGTATTAAAAATGGAGCTGACTACTTAGCTTTTGGAGCTTTCAATTCATCAAAAACAAAAAAGACAAAGTTCAAAGCTTCATTTAATTTGTTAAAAACAGCTAGTAAGATTACAAAAACTCCAATTGTTGCTATTGGGGGCATAAATTCAAAAAATTATAAAAAACTTTTATTGAATAAAGCAAACTTTTTGGCTATTTCAGGCTACATTTGGAAAAATAAAAAATTAAAACCAATAGAAGCAATTAAAAAATTAAAATGAAAATTAATGCAAGCGAAATAAGAGTTGGAATGTTGCTGGAATATAAAAATGATTTGTGGCAGGTTCTCAAAACTCAACATGTAAAGCCTGGTAAGGGTGGAGCTTTTGCTCAAGTTGAAATGAAGAGTCTAAATAAAAACACAAAGCTAAATGAAAGATTTAGATCCAGTGAAACAGTAGAGAAAGCTGCTGTAGAAGAGGAGAAATTTACTTTTCTGTATGAGGATGAAAATGATTATTTTTTTATGAACCCAAAATCTTTTGATCAAATAAATATTAAAAAAGAAATTGTGGGAGAAAAAGGAAAACTTTTAACCGAGAGTCTTGAAGTGTCAGTCAGCTTTTACAATGACACTCCTATTTCAGTGGACTTACCTAATCAAGTGACTTGTAAGATAGAAACAACAGATGCAGCGCTCAAAGGTCAGACCGTTTCCTCTTCTTATAAGCCTGCAACTTTAGATAATGGATTAAATATACAAGTACCACCATTTATAGAGTCTGGAGATAATATTGTAATAGATTCAAGAAATCTAGAATATGTAAAAAAAGTTTAATCATGAAATCTATTTCTGCTAACTTGAATGTAATGATTAGAGCTTGTGAAAAAGCTGCAAAAATTTTAATAAGAGATTTTGGAGAATTAGAAAAGTTGCAAGTCTCAAAGAAAGGTCCATCTGATTTTGTTACAAATTCAGATCTTAAAGTTGAAAAAATTATCATTGATGAATTAGAAAAAGCGAGGCCTAATTACTCATTTATAACTGAAGAAAATGGAATAATTAAAAATAAAGATCAAAACAATATTTGGATAACAGATCCAATAGATGGAACCGTTAACTTTTTACATGGAATTCCTCATTTTGCAATTTCGATAGCACTTCAATCTTATAACGAAATTATTTCAGGTGTGATTTATGACCCAATTAAGGATGAAATATTTTTTGCTGAAAAAAATAACGGAGCATTTTTTAACAATCATAGAATTAGAGTTTCAAAAAAAAATAGAATTAACGAATGTTTATTTGTAACTAGTGGAAAAATTAATAATCTATTTGAATTACCAATAAGAAAGACCGGTTGTGCTGCACTTGATTTAGCTTATGTAGCTTGTGGGAGATACGATGGTTTTTTTCAAAATAATTTAAATTTATGGGATATTGCTGCTGGATTAATATTAGTACAAGAAGCAGGAGGATTGATTAATGAGATAGATTTAAAAAAGATAAAAAATATTAAAGTTATTGCCTCTAACGTAGATATTATGAGTAAATTTCAAGAAAAAATACTTAACTTTTAATTGTTTTAAAATAATTGTTTGTTATAAGTCACCCATGAAAAAAAACATCCATCCTAACTACCACTCTATTAAAGTAGAAATGACTGATGGTACTCAATTTGAGACTAAATCCACGTGGGGGGTAGAAGGCGATACACTTAAACTTGAGATAGACCCAAAATCTCATTCTGCTTGGACTGGTGGTAAACAAAAATTAATGGATAAGGGAAGAATAAGTAAGTTCAATAAAAAATTCCAAAACTTTAAATTAAATAAAAAATAATATGTCAAATGCACCATTAATGCCAATGGCAACTGCTGTTTGGCTTGTCGAGAATACAACTCTAACATTCAAACAAATTGCAGACTTTTGCAAATTACACGAAGTTGAGGTTCAAGGCATTGCAGATGGAGAGGTCGCAAAAGGAATTAAAGCATATAACCCAATTATTTCAGGTCAACTTTCAAGAGAAGAAATTGAAATGTCTTCTAAAGATGAAAATAGACCATTAGAAATAAAAGGGTCTGATGTAGAAATTACCAACTCTGAAAAGAAAATAAAAAAATATATTCCTTTGTCAAAAAGACAAGATAAGCCAGATTCTGCTTTATGGTTGATAAGACAACACAATATTCTAAAAGATTCTCAAATTGCTAGACTTGTTGGAATTACAAAAAATTCAGTTACTTCTATAAGAAATAAAAGTTATTGGAATTATAATAATTTAAATCCAAAAGATCCCGTAGCTTTAAATCTTTTTACTCAAAAAGATCTTATAGAAGCAATTGAAAAAGCAGAAAGAAGAATTAAAAGAGAAAAAAAACAAAAAGAAAAGCTTAATAAATCGCAAAACAATGAATAAATTAAATGGACAGGAAAATATAAAAATGATATCTACTCATTTTTTTGGAGGTCATTATTAAAATAGAGGTTAAAGATAACAACGTCGAACAAGCGTTAAGAGTATTAAAAAGAAAACTACAAAGAGATGGTTTTTTTAAAATAATTAAATTAAAAAATACTTATGAAAAACCATCTGAAAAGAAAAAAAGAATTTTGCAAGAAAATATTAAAAGAGTTAAGAAACTTAACAAGCTTAAAAATAGAATTTAAATATCGCGGGGTGGAGCAGTCTGGTAGCTCGTCAGGCTCATAACCTGAAGGTCGGCGGTTCAAATCCGTCCCCCGCAACCAATTATTTACAATTAAAGTTCAAACTTTTAATATCAGATAGAAATACTTGAATTTCTTTATAATTACTATTTTATAAATTTTTTGTAATATCCTCTGTCATTTTTTTTGCGTCAGCAAATAACATTAAAGTGTTTTCTTTATAAAAAAGATCATTATCAATACCAGCGTATCCAGGAGATAAACTTCTTTTAACAAATAGAACTGATTTACATTTTTCTACATCTAATACCGGCATTCCGTAAATTGGACTTTGTGGATCTGTTTTTGCAACTGGGTTTGTTACATCATTAGCACCAATTACAAATGCAACATCTGCATTAGCAAAGTCATTATTAATTTCTTCTAGTTCAAAAACTTCATCATAGGGAACATTTGCTTCAGCAAGTAAGACATTCATATGACCAGGCATTCTTCCTGCAACAGGGTGTATTGCATAAGAAACTTTAATATCATTTTTTTTTAATGTATCCACCATTTCTCTTAAAGCATGTTGTGCTTGTGCTACAGCCATTCCATAACCAGGAACAATTATTACTGAAGATGCATTTTTCATTAAAAAAGCAGCATCATCTGCATTCCCACTTTTAACAGGTCTTTGCTCTTTATTCTTTTCTCCCGTAGTCTCAGCCGTCGCACCAAAACCACCTAATATAACATTAAAGAATGATCTATTCATTCCCTTACACATTATGTATGAAAGAATGGCGCCTGATGAACCAACTAATGCTCCAGTAATAATCAAAGCAGTATTTTCTAAAGTAAAGCCAATTCCAGCTGCAGCCCAACCTGAGTATGAGTTTAGCATTGAGATTACAACTGGCATATCTGCACCACCAATTGGAATAATTATTAAAAAACCAATTAAAAATGAAACTGCAATTAATATCCAAAATAAATTCGAAGATTGAGTTGAGCATAAATAAAAAGTTAAAATTACTATTGAAATTAATATTAATGCATTTAATGCATGCTGCCCTTTGAAAGTTATAGGCGCACCCGACATAATTCCTTGAAGTTTTAAAAATGCAATAACAGAGCCTGAAAAGGTGATTGCCCCTACAGCAGCTCCAATTGCCATTTCAATTAAGCTTGCTAGTTTTATATTACCTGGAGTTCCAAGGTCAAAGGCTTCTGGATTAATAAAAGCAGAAATTGCAACAAATACGGCAGCTAAACCTACTAAACTATGAAATCCTGCAACTAATTCAGGCATTGCGGTCATTGGAATTTTATAAGCTATAAATGCCCCAATGCTCCCACCGATTGCTAAAAATATAAGTACATAAATAAATCCAGATGTAAAATTACCTACAGATAGAAATGTAACCGAAATTGCAATTATCATTCCAATTATACCAAATAAATTTCCCTGCCTTGAAGTTTCTGGCGAAGAAAGTCCTCTTAAAGCAAGAATGAATAATACACCTGATATAAGATATAAAGTTGCTGAAATGTTTGCTGACATTATTTATTTACTCTTTTTCTTTTTTTTATACATAGCGAGCATTCTTTGAGTAACTAAAAATCCACCAAAAATATTTACTGCTGCTAAAATAATTGCTAAAAAGCCATAAATGCTTGAGGATGAAAAGATAACTCCTTCATCACCAGATAATGCTGCAATTATAGCACCCACTATAATTACTGATGATATTGCATTGGTCACTGACATTAAGGGAGTATGAAGGGAAGGCGTTACGCTCCAAACTACATAATATCCTACAAATATTGACAAAATAAAAATACTTAATCTAAATATAAAAGGGTCTATTTCCATAATTTTATTTTATAAAAGTTTTTTTGATAATTTCGTCTTCTAAATTAATATTAATTTTTTTATTTTCTTTATCATACAAATTTGAGACGAAATTAAACACATTTTTTGCGTATAAATTGGACGCAGAAGTAGGAAGTTTATTTAAAATATTACTTTCGCCCATAATTTTTATCCCATTTTTATCTACAATTTTATCTACTTCCGTAAAAGCAGTATTTCCACCTTGTATTGCAGCTAAATCATAAATTACTGATCCAGGCTGCATGTTAACTATCATATTATCTTTAATTATCACTGGTGCTTTTTTACCTGGAATTAAAGCTGTACAAATAACAATATCAATTTTTTTTAATGTTTCACTTAATAGGTTCTCTTGTTTTTTTTTAAATTCATCTGATGCTTCTTTTGCATAACCCCCCTCTGTTTCAAGATTTTCTGATCCTTCAACTGTTAAAAACTTTCCTCCTAAGCTCTCTACTTGTTCTTTTGAAGCCATTCTTACATCTGTTGCAAAAACTATTGCTCCCATTCTTTTAGCAGTTGCTATAGCTTGTAAACCAGCAACACCAGCGCCAACCACTAAAACTTTTGCTGCTGGTACTGTCCCTGCTGCAGTCATCATCATAGGTATTGCTTTTTCAAAATTTGCAAATGACTCGATGACTGCTTTATAGCCAGCAAGATTAGCTTGAGAAGAAAGAATATCCATAGATTGGGCTCTTGTAATTCTTGGAAGTAATTCTAAGGAAAAAAAATTGATCTTCTTTCTTGAGAGATTAATTAATTTTTCTTTATTCTTATAAGGGTCCAAAACACCAATGAAAGTCTGATTTTCTTTTAAA
>CACFGT010000010.1 GCA_902565935.1 uncultured Pelagibacteraceae bacterium | reverse complement strand
TTCAGGCGAACTCGCTTACGAAATAAATGTTGAGTCTGATTTTGGATTATTTATGTGGGAAAAAATAATTGAAATTGGTGAAGAATTTAATATTCAACCTTATGGTACTGAAGCATTGTCGACACTTAGAATAGAAATGGGTCATGTAGCTGGACCAGAACTAGATGGAAGAACTATACCTTATGATGTTTCGTTAGAAGGTTTAGTATCAAAGAAAAAAGATTTTATTGGGAAGAGATCTTTAGCTAAAGAAGCATTCAATAAAGCCGATAGACAAAAGATTGTTGGCTTAGTCCCCTTGGACAGGAAATCAAGTATTCCAGAAGGATCTCATTTGGTAGAAAATAAAAATGCAAAACTTCCAAATCCTAAACTTGGTCACGTTTCTTCATCTTGTTGGAGTGTCGAGAACAATAATCCTTTTTCTCTTGCAATATTAAAAGATGGAAAAAATATGATAGGAAAAAAGCTTTTTGCAGTCTCTCCACTTAAAAATACTTCTATTGAAGTGGAAGTAATGTCTTCACATTATGTAGACCATGAAGGAAAGAGAGTAAGATCGTGAAGCAAATTTCTTCTTTAAATAATGTGCATCAAAATGGAAAATTTGGTGATTTTGAAAATAAAAATGAGAAAGACTTATTAAAGATTTCAGAATTGAAGAATGTTTTAATATTCCAAATAGTTCAATACAAAAATTCAACTCTAGATATCTCAAATATTAAAATTGATAACCTAGAATTACCTTCTACTTTAAAATCTTCTTCAAATTCAGATACTAGAATTTTATGGATGGGACCAAAGAATTGGATAGTTATATCTTCTAAAACAGATTTACTTTTAAAAGATGGAAAACAATTCGATGAAAGTAATTTTGTAATTACAGATTTATCGCATTCAAGAACAATAATTGAAATTCAAGGTGATCTTGTTAATGAAGTTTTAAAAAAAGGATGTCCTATAAATATTGATAAATTTAATGAAGGTGATTGCACAAATTCAATTTATAACGGAATATCAATTACGATTGATTTTATTTCTAACAATCCAAAAAAAGTAAGAATTTTAGGATTAAGAAGCTTTGGAGAGTCTTTGCATCACTCAATAACAGATGGCTCGTTAGAATTTGGTTATCAAAGTAATTAGTTATTAATTTCTTGTTGCAATATAAACACCGACAGAAGCTATTAAAAAACCAATAACATCTATATTTGTTAAAGTTTCATTTAAAAAAAGCCAAGCCATAATTGCAGAGGTTGCTGGTATTAGAAAAAAAACAGAAACTGTTTTACTAGCTGAATTTTTTTTTATTAAAAACATCAGTATTGTAAATGCACCAAAGGAAACAAGAAAAATTTGATGACTCATTGCTATTATAAATGTTTTTGTAAAATAGATGTAGGGTTCTATAAAAAAAATAATTATTAACAAATGAAATAAACACCCACCAAGCGCTTGATAAAAATTACTAACAGATAATGGTAAGTTATTACTCAATTTTTTCTGCCAAATGGTAGAAAATGTTATAGATAATAATGCAATTAAAGTTGCAATCAAACCTAGTAGAGGAATACCTGAACCAACATCTATTCCTAGTACTAAAGAAGCACCAACAAAACCCAATAAAACTCCTACCCATTGCTGTAATGTAACTTTCTCATTTAAAAGCGGTCCGCTCAAAATATTTGTTAGAATTGGTTGAAGTGTTACGATTAGAGCAGCTAAACTTGTTGGCATCCCAATTGAAATCGAATAAAAAACTCCTCCTAAATATAACCCATGAAACAAGATACCGCTGAACATTGACTCAATCAGATATCTTTTTTTAATCAATATTGATTGTTTAAGGTAAATTGAAAACAACAAAAAACCCACAGCAACAAAAAAAAATCTGAAGGCTAGAGCTGCGAAAGGATCACTATTATCAATAATTGGTTTTGTTGTGATAAAGGCAGAAGACCAAAGTAAAACAAATATGAGTGGAAATATTCTGACCATTCCAGGTCTTATAAGTTATTTAATCTATAATATTAAGTATTATTAATTTATTTTGTTTTGTCTCTTTACACCATAATTCATAACTTTCACACATTCTCCATAAATGATCGAAAGCTCTTTGAGAAATTTCAAGAGGATAATGGCTCTTTGCATAATATAGTTCAGGATATTGAATTAGCTGCTTAACTGATAAATCTTTTTGAATATGAAGTAATCTTAGAGTTTCTTCAGGCACCTTCTTTTTTGATACCTTTTCAATTAGTTCATCATGGAATTTTCCACTACTTATATCATTGTAGGTTGTTGTTCCCATAAAGTTTTCAATTGCGTTGATTGTTGTTAGTTCAGGATTATTTTTCTTAATCTCACAAACTTTTAAGTAAATTGATTCTGCAACCAGTAACACATAAGGCTTTTCTTTAGATGGCATTATCTATTTTGGTATTTCCTCATAGCAGCGTTAGCTAAAATCAAATTTGGGTCTAAAAAAATTTTTGATGATTTAATTGTCTTAAATGGTTTATAAGCAAAAATAGCAATAGGTAGCTCTGTACAACCAAGAATGATTTTTTTACATTTTTTTTTGATTAAATAGTTTATCGCTGGTTTTATAGCTTTGCTCGCCAGTTTCACTTTTCCCATTTTTACAAGCCTGATAGCTTTGTTAACGGACTTACTTTGAATAGAATTATTTGGAAACACTAAATTATAATCTTTATCAAAAAACTTATTATAAACACCTGTTTTTAAAGTTCCTTCTGTAGCAAGTAAACCAATGGAGGAATGTTTTCTACATTTTTTTTTAGCATGAACAAAAACTTCTTTAGGCATATTTACTATTGGCAAGTTAATTCTTTTTTTTAAGTCATCATACCAATAATGAGCTGTGTTACAGGGTATGACTATAAATTTACAATTACTTTTTTTTAAAAGATTACAACCATAAATTAAACTTTTTAAAACAGATAAATATTTTTGTTTAGTTTTTTTATTACTTATTTTATTTGATAGTTTCCCGGTATGGATACCAATCGACTCAGGTCTACCAGGAATATTTGATTTGTTATAAAGCATGAACAAAGGGTAATCTTGATCGATCTTACCTCTATATAAAATTGCCAGCTTATTACAAAAATCTAAACCTGCCTGGGTACCCATTCCACCTAAAATGCCAATCATAAGTTATTTTCTAAATTTTGTTGTAGAATAGTTCATTGGCTATAAAAATAAATTAATTCTTAATTAAAAAATTAATTAAATTTATAGCCAATTAATTTATGTGAAAATTATGCAGTTTTTAAGTTAACTGCTGAAGGACCTTTAGGACCATCTTCAACATCGAAAGTCAAAGCTTGACCCTCATCTAAACCATTCATACCAGCATCTCTTACAGCTGAAACATGAACAAATACATCTTTTTCTTTGTCTTCTCTCTCTATAAATCCATAACCTTTGGTTGGATTAAACCATTTTACTTTTCCTTGTAGACTCATATTTTTCTTCTTATTATTAGTTTAATTTATTACTTATAATTAAGTAATTTGAGCTTTGTTTAAAATTTTGAGGCTTTTGTCAACTAAATTGATCTCTTTATATGTTTTTAAGTCCTAATCGTTGCTTATAAGCTTTGTTAAATAGAGAGAATTTATATCTTTTTTGTAATGGGCAAATGGTTCACATAATTCAAAATTACATTTTTTAAATAGTTTTCTGGCAGGTTTAAAAAAATTACCCGCACCTGTTTCAATACTAATTCTATTTATATCTAGTTTTTTTGCTTCATCAATTAGATGATTAATTACTTTTATTCCGTAACCTTTGTTTCTAAAGTTGTCATGAACTCTTATAGATTTGAATTCACCATGATTTTTATCTAAAAATTTTAATGCTCCACAGCCCATTAATTTATTGTTTTCCCAAAGACTCCAAAACTTTATCGATGGTATTTTTAAGCCAGGAATATCTAAGACATGAGCACTTCCCTCAGGTGATGCTGCTCTTAATTCTATAAAATGCTTCGTAAGAAGTTCATTTACTTCAGGATTATCAAAATTTCCTTCGATTGAACTTATCATTTAATTAAAGTTGTTACATGACCCATTTTTCTTTTGTCTTTTATCTCTTTTTTTAAATAATCAAAGAAAAATTCATTATCTTTTAATTTGATATTTTGACGGTAAGGTTCAATTTGACTTCCTATTAAGTTAATCATTTTTGCATTTGATAATTTTTTTAAAGGTATTTTTTTAAGAGAACAAACAGCTCTAATATGGTTTTCAAATTGACTCACGTTGAATGCGTTAATAGTTAGGTGGCCAGAATTATGAACTCTTGGTGCTATCTCATTGACATATAAATTTTCGTTTTTATCAATAAAAAATTCTACACATAAAGTGCCAACATACTTTAATTCCTCAGCAATTTTGATTGCCCAATCTTTAGATTCATTAAATATTTTTTCACTTACATCAGCTGGTATTTTTGAATATTTCAATATTTGGTCTTCATGAGTATTTTCTATTGGTTCATAAATTTCATAATTATTATCACCAAATCTTGTAATGATTACTGAAATTTCTTTTTTAAGTTTTACAAGTTTTTCAATGATATATCCTTTTGAAAAATCAATATTTAATGAGTCAATATCTTTTAATTCTTTGAGTGGGTATTGCCCTTTGCCATCATAACCCATTGTTGTTGTTTTTAAAATCCCTGGTAACAAGCTTCCCAATGAATCTAAATCAGATTTTTTTTCAACTGAAGAATACTGAGTGGTTCTAATACTTAATTTATTTATAAAATCCTTTTCAGCTAATCTATGTTGAATTATTTTATTAACATTAGGATCTGGTAAAACAGGTTTTTTTTTACTAATTTCATTTAAGGTTGTGTATGGAATATTTTCAAATTCATAGGTAATAATGTTCGCTTTATTGGCAAATTCTAAAATTTTTTCAATTTCATTATAGTTACCAAATATAAACTCATCACAAAAATTTTGTGCTGGAGCATTTATATCGTCACAGTAAATTATTGATTTGATATCTAATTTTTTGGCAGCCATTGAAAGCATACTTCCAAGTTGACCTCCACCAATAATTCCTAAATTAATTTCAGACATTTAATTTATTTAGGTTTTTTTTTTACAGATTTAGTTTGTGCTAGTCGCCAATTCTTTAATTTTTTTTTTACTTTAAAATTATTGTTTGCGATGATTGATGCCGCAAGCAAAGCTGCATTTATTGCACCATCTTCACCTATTGCTAATGTTCCCACAGGTATCCCCTTTGGCATCTGAGCGATTGACAAAAGACTATCCAATCCTTTAAGTTTTTTGCTTTCAATTGGAACTCCCAAAACTGGTAAATTTGTCAAAGCCGAAATCATTCCTGGTAAATGCGCCGAACCACCAGCTCCTGCAATAATAACACCTATATTATTTTTATTAGCTGAAACAGCAAATTCGTACATTCTCTTTGGAGTTCTATGGGCTGAAATTATTTTAGTTTCATAATTAACTCCAATATTTTTTAGGACTTTTTCTGCCAATTTCATTGTTTTATAGTCAGACTGGCTTCCCATTACTATTGCAACTTTAAGATTGTTATTTTTTTTCATGAATTATTAAGATTAAACTTTATTTCAAAATTAGATTAAAATTTCAATAAAATAAATAGAATTTAAAAAAACATATTGATATGGTTTAAATAATGATAAGCAAAATGAAATTTAAAATTGATAATCTTCAATACTGTAATTGGACGAGAGAAGTTTTCAAAATAAATAGAGAAGCGGGGCTTGATGCAGTGCATGCTACAATAGTTTACCATGAGGATTTTAATGAGTTAGGTGAACAAATTAAGAAATGGAAAAAATTATTTACTGAAAATTCAGATTTAATATTTCTAGGTAAAGACTTTAAAGATATTGAAAAAGCAAATAGTGAAAAAAAAACTGCTATTTTTTTTGGTTTCCAAAACTGCTCTCCTATTGAAGATGATATTGGTTTAGTCGAAAAAGTCCACGAATTAGGTTGTAGGTTTATGCAATTAACTTATAACAATCAATCTTTATTGGCAACGGGTTGTTATGAGAAGGTTGATAGTGGAGTTACAAATTTTGGAAGGGAAGTAATAAAAGAAATGAACAGAGTTGGAGTTGTAGTTGATATGTCTCATTCAGCAGAAAAAAGTACTTTAGATGCAATTGAGTTGAGTGAAAAACCAATTGCAATTACCCACGCTAATCCCTCATTTTGGCATGCAGCTAAAAGAAATAAATCCTCAGAATTATTAAAAGTATTGAGTGATAGTGGTGGCATTTTAGGATTATCACTTTATCCTCATCATTTAAAAGATAATACAAATTGTACAATTGAAAGTTTTTGTGAAATGGTAGCTAGAACAGCAGATATAATGAATATTAAAAATATTGGAATTGGATCTGACCTTTGTTTAAATCAGCCAGATGAAGTTGTTGAATGGATGAGAAATGGGACTTGGTCAAAGAGCACAAATTATGGAGAAGGCACAAAGAATAAACCAGGTTTTCCAAAACAACCAGAATGGTTTGAGGATGCAAGAGGATTTGCAAATTTAGAGAGAGGATTAAGTAAGATAGGTTTTCAAGAAATAGAAATTGACGGAATACTTGGAAATAATTGGTATAATTTTTATAAAACTATTTAAGTATGAAAGTAGAATTAAGAGATCCTAATATAATTATGAAACTTTCAAGGCTGGGCTCTTTCCATCAGTCTAAATTATCGTTTTTAAGAAGTTTTTTAAATGAATTTAAAGATTGGGAATATAAAAGAGACTTATTTGATTTAGATAAAGATGGATTTGGTGTTGTTGTTTATTCTTTTAAAAAAAAAGATAGAGTTTACTCTTTAATATGTTTTGCAAATGAAATACAGGACGGTGAAAGATCAGATCGAGTAATTGCTACAAAATGGGATGCAGCATTTACTTTATATGATGGCGTTCCAAATAAAGATGATATTGATAGATTAAAAAAAGAGGTACCTAAACAAGAAGTTGGTAGATTATCCTATAAAGAGTTAACTTTATCGAGAGCAAATAAGTCAGTTAGAGTTTTTGATCATGTTGTAAAAAATTTAAGTAATGGACAACAACCAAATTTAGATTTATTGGAAAAAGTTGGTTATCTTTATAGAACAACTGCTGTGTATGGTTCAGGTAAATTTGGACTAGCAGATCGCTTTAGAATTAAAAAAAGAGATGAAATAAACGGTCCATTTAGACTAGAAATGATGTTAGTTTATCTGGTAAGACAATTTACATTTGACCAAGTCAATCATGTAGCAAAGAATAAAAACCCAAAAAAAGCTGTCGAGTTAGATCCTAAGATTTGTAAAAATCTTGGTATTGGCAATTCAACAGGCTTAGGAATGGCTCCATTTATAGTTAATCACCCAACTTTATTAAATAATTGGATCATGAGTAGAGAAAAAGCATTAAAAAAAATTAGAGAAATAAAAAAAGTAAATATACATGACAGTAATATATTTAAAAAATGTTTAAGAAATTCAATTAAAAATATAACTAGTTGGAATACTGAAAGTGAATATCAATTAAAAAAAATAAAAGATCTTTTAAGCGATGTACAAAAATTTTTAGATTTCGTTGAAAAAAAATTTGATTTTGAAACTGATTATCCATTCAATCAATTATATCTTTGGGTTGAGAAGAAAACTTGCGAGGAATGTATAGAGTACATTGTTTCTTTAATGATGGAGCCGTATAATGAAATTATAGAGCCATTAGTAAAACAAATGAGCTCCGAAGAAGATAAGTATTTTACTATACCAACAAACAGAAATGTTGGAGAATTAAAGTCGATAATTGAAACAAAATATTCAAATATCTTATCTATTAATTTCGAAAAAAAACAAAATTTTAAAAAATTTTGGTTTATTTCAAAAAATAAAGAAGAACCAAGAATTGCTGATAGATTCAATGAAGAAGGATCTGATTTAGAACAACCTCTAGCAGTCGCTAGAGATATAAAAAAATTATATGAAAAGTTATTAATAACAAAAAAAAGTATGAAAATTGATGAGTTTTTGAGTGAGAATTCAGATTTAAGACATGTAGTTAGAAGAGCTTTTATAATTGAAAATTTTCCTTATTCTGAAATACAAGATAATACAATTAGTGAAAATACAATTCCAATAGATATGTTAAGACTGAAATTATCTTTTTTTGGCGCTCTAAAATTTGATCCGCGTTCTGATAAATGGCTGAGAATATGTATGTTTCAAGGCGCACCATTACCAAATGAATTAAAAAATTTTGATGATCATTGGGTTTATAGTGCAAACTCTTAAACTATGAAATCTCTTAGTGAAATAGAAACAACATCAAAAAGAGCAGCTCGAGCAGCAGGGTTTTCGTGGGGAATTTCCGAAGAAGTTGGTAAATGTGTGAGATTATTGGAACTTTTTGGATTACCAGGTATTGTAAATCTAAATTCTTATTTAAAGGAAAAAAACATAAACAATTTTGAAAATTTAAAATTAATTAGGAGTGAAAATAAACCTAAAAATAATACATTTTGCCCAATTTATTTAGGAGTAAGTTTAATAGATCAAATAAGAACTGTTGAGTCATTTAAGAGCTGTTCGTTTATAAATATTGCTTATCCAATATTATTTATTCCTTTTTTAAGTCGAGCTTCTGAAGTTATAGGTAAAAAAATTTTATTTATCTTTGATGATAATCAATTTTTATTAAGTTTTAATTTAAGTGTCTCTTCAAATCTTACCAGAGAAAAATACCCAAATTTAGCAAAAAAAATAAAGATTAATTTTTTAGATAACACAGATAATTTTAGTGAATTAGAATGGAAAAGTCTTTATAAACTTTCAGAAGAAACTTTTGTAGAAGAAACAGAAAGTTTAAAACAAAGTGCAGCAGGGGCTGGCTTAAATGACAATGATTAAAGCAGAAGATTTAAAAGAAAAAGATTTAAAAGAATTAGATGACATATGTGATGAATGTAAACAAGAAGATGAAAGTGTATCTCAAAATCTAATTCTCACAGGTTTTAAAATATGCAAATCCTGTCGAGTATCTAAAACTATATTTCCTTTTTAAATATGATTAATTGGTAAAGCTTAAATATGATTAATTGGTAAAGCATTCATTCGACTCATTACAAAAGCAATAGACAAAAATGCAATTATTAAAAAAGCTAAAAAGATTATTCCAAAAGATTTAAAATTTGATTTAAGATTTAGAATTTCTCTTGTTGAAATTATTAATGATGCAAAAATCCAAAATTGAGTTAAAAAAATAATTGGTATCATTAATTCAGGTGTTATAGCAAAAAATCTTAATAATCCTGGTGCATGAGCAAATCCTACACCAGTAAGAACTTTCTTAAAGGAAACTTTTGTTTGCTTATCAGGAAAAATTTTTACACCAATGACAAATATAAGTATTGCCCAAATGAACCAAGTAAGAATTGCAGTCAATCCTGACATTGCTACAGCAGTTTTAATTACAGTATTAGCAGCAACCGCGCCTGCTATACCATCTAAAATCATGATCATTCCAGCAAAATAAATTGATGCCTCACCAAAATTTTTATTATCACTGTAGAGAGATTTGTCTAATTTAATTGACTTAAATACAATATTGAGAAATTCACCAAACATTTATTCTTTTTTATTTTTTTGCTCTTTATACGAAATAATTAATGGAAATATTATTAAAGCAATAATAATGATAATGCAAATTCCAATTAAAAAAGCTTTAGACATATTTGTTAGAAAGGGAGGAGATCAAATCTCCTCCCAAAATTGATTAACCTTTTACAACTTCTCTTGTATTAGCGTTGTAAGACTCCTTAAATGGGATATCAACTACTTCTGCATCAACTGGTTTACCTGGACTTTCTGAATATTTTTCAGGCAAATGAACTTTAAATTTAGTTCCAACTTTATTTTTTGGAAATCCATTAGGATTTAAAGTTCCATCGAAAGGAACATATCCCATAGCTATATTTTTTTTCTTTTCAGGATGCCACCATGGTGAAGTAATAAATCCAACTGGATCTCCACCACTTTCTGGTGATATTAACCAAAAGTCAGGCGCATAATCGTCAATTGGTTTACCACCCAACTCCATTCCAACTAATTGAAGTTTATATGGTTTTTTTCCTGCTTTTAATTCTGCACCCATTTTCTCCAATACTGCCTTACCAACATAATCAGTTTTTTTATTCCATTCGCCTTTACCAGATAAAGAAACTTGATAACCCAAATTACATTGATATGGATTATGTTGTTGATCCATATCTTGGCCCCAAGAAAGAATTCCAGCTTGAATTCTTCGATGATGAGCAGGTGCAATGACCATTAAATTATGTTTTTTCCCCGCATCAAGAACTGCATTCCACATTTCATCAGCATATAACGTTGCATCTCTTAGATAAATTTCATATCCCGCTTCTCCAGAAAAACCTGATTGAGAAATTACACAACTTCTTCCAGCAACCTTAACCTCTGCCAAACCATAGAATGGCATATTTTCCAAATCAACTTGATCACCTAATAAATCTTTCATTAATGCTTTAGATTTTGGTCCTTGAATTTGAACAGGACATGCATCAATTTCCTCAATAGTGCAATTAAATCTTCCATCAGCATTTACTCCTTGAAGATACAAACCAATATCAGAATCTGATAGAGAAAACCAAAATTCATCTTTTGATATCCTTAAAAGAATAGGATCATTTAAAACTCCACCATATGCGTTACATAATATTACATATCTCGCTCTCATAGGTGAAATTTTTGTTGCATCTCTTGTGATAACGTAATCAACAAATTTTTCCGCATCTGGTCCTTTAACTTGTATTTGTCTCTCAACAGCTACATTCCACATAGTAACATGGTTAACAATTGCATCATATTCAACCATCGCTCCACCATCTTCAGGTTTTACATATCCTCTTGGATGATAAATTCTATTGTAAACAGTTGCTCTCCAGCAACCTGCCTGCATTGATAAATGCCAATAAGGTGATTTTCTTACCCTTGTTGAAATTAACATTTCAACTTTTGTTGGCCCACTCTGTCTTAAATTATAAGGTACCTTTCGATCTGATTGATCTACAGATGTAAAATGTTTTAGTTTTGTATAGTCAAATTCTTTAGACATAACCATTCTCCTTCAACCACTTGTTAGTTTCCTTCAAGCCGCCGAATGTATAAATGTGGAAGAAATCAGTATGCGATTTAACTTTCCCAATTAAATCATTAGGGTCTTTAGGTTTCAATAAATCTAACGCCTTACTAAAATTAGACTTAAGAAAGTTTAGGGAATTTTTTGCTCCAACAATATTAGCAAATTTAATCAAGCTAGATATTTTTAGAGGCCCAGTAATTCCTACATGCACTGGTATACTTTGTTTAGAAATGAAATCTATAATAGGCTGTGGATCTAATAACCATTGGGTTACTATATAGTCAGCGTAAGGCTTTTTATCTATCATAGCTTTTTCTAAATCTGAATCGGATATATCAGGACTCCCCTCTGGGTGTCCAGCAATTCCTATTGTCATCTTCTCAAAATAACCAGTCTCTAAAAGTTGGAAGGAGCTATCAAATTTCCCCATTGGTTCCCTGCCACCACCAATTACCAAAACCTGTTTAACACCTCCATCTTTGCACCTAGATACATAATCTTTAAGCTGCTTTTCATCCTTCATTGATCTTGCTGGAAAGTGAGGAACTGGATTATAGCCTTTTTTCACTAACTCAACTGCCTGTTGAGCTGTTTCTTTATAATCTCCACCTGGAAGCATAGTAATATAGATGTCACTAACAGACGGAACAGTAGAAAGATCAGTTTGAGGACCTATTTCCAAAGAAAATTTCATTTATAGATCATTATCTTTTTTAAAAAACCTGTCAAAGAAATTCATTTATAGGTGTGGCGAAATTTGTTGCCAAAATTTATGCTCATGCTAATTTTTTTTGTGGATCAAAATCTTAAAAATTTACCATTATCAAAAATACTAGATATTGAGAAACTTAATAATGTTGATCAACCAATAGAAGTAGCTAATGGCTTACCTAATGAGTGTTACACAAATAATGATTATTTAGCTCACGAGAGAGAAAAGGTCTTTTTTAATAAATGGACTGTAATTGGAGTAGCAAGCTCTATCCCCAATCCTGGAGATGCTAAACCATACAATCTGCTCGGGACTCCATTAATCTTGGTAAGAGATAAAGAAATGAGGATTCGAGTATTTCATAATGTTTGTAGCCATAGAGGTTTTAAACTTTTAGATAAACCGTGTGCCTTAAAAAATGTAATTAGATGCCCTTATCATTCGTGGTCATATGATTTTGATGGAAAACTTATCGCAACACCGCACATAGGTGGTTTGAATAATCATTTATTGGAAAATTTTGATAAGACAAAAAGTAACTTAAAAGAAGTTAAAACTAGAGTTTGGATGGATATAATTTTTGTAAATATCAATTCGAATGAAATTGAGTTTGATGAATATATCAAACCTTTAGAGAACAGATGGCAAAAGTTCATTAATAAAGAGGATTACAAATCTTTAGTTCATTCAAACGATTATGGTTACTTTAATTTAGAGGTTAATTGTAATTGGAAATTTGCAATAGAAAATTATTGTGAGAGTTATCATTTACCGACAATTCATCCAGAATTAAATAAGGTTTCAAATATTAATGATCATTATCATATTCAAGGATTGCCCAATAGATTTGCTGGACAAGGAAGTAAAAAATATGAACAACCTGCCAAAGGAAATAAAAAGTTTAATACATTCTCCAATTGGGATAAAGATATGTTAAAAAATTCAGAATATATAGCTTTATTTCCAAATGTAATGATTGGTTTGCATATAGATCACTTTTATGTTTTTTGGTTAGAACCTTTAACAATGAATAAAACCAAAGAACATATGCAAATGTATTATGTTGGTAATGAAAGTGCAAATGGAGAAGATTTAAAGGAATTAAGAAAAGAAAATTCAAGATTTTGGAAAGATGTTATGTTAGAAGACATAAATGCAATTGAAGGAATGCAAAAAGGAAGAAGCTCACCAGTTTACAATGGTGGAAATTTTTCACCTATAATGGATCAACCAACTCATCAATTTCATAAATGGGTAGCTAATAGTTTAACATGAAAATTATTTTGATTATGGGACTACCTGGGTCAGGTAAAACTACTCTTGCAAATGAATTAGGTCCAATGCTGAAAGCAAAAAGATTAAATGCTGATGAAGTAAGAAAAGAGGCGAATGATTGGGATTTTTCTGAAGAGGGAAGAAAAAGGCAAGCAAAAAGGATGGCAGATTTCGCTCTAAATATGAGAGAGGACGGAAGTTATGTTGTTGCAGATTTTATTTGCCCAACACCAGAGGCAAGAAGTTTGTTTCCGGCAGATTATATAGTTTGGATGGACACAATAAAAGAAGGAAGGTTTGATGATACAAATAAGATGTTTGTTAAACCTGACAACTATGACTTTCATGTTACAACACAAGATGCTAAAAACTGGGCACCCAAAATATACAAGGAGATAAAATAATGGCTTATAAATGGGACAATAAAAAACCAACTGCACAAATGTTAGGTAGATGGCAACCATTTCATGATGGTCATTATACTTTATTTAAAGAGATAATAAAAAAAACAGGCCAAGTTTGTATTCAAATAAGAGATGTTCAAGGAGTAGATGACAATCCTTTTGATTTTGAAACAGTGAAAAAAAATATAGAAGAAAGATTAAATCCAGAATTTGAAGGTAGATTTAAAATTATGTTAGTCCCAAATATCACAAATATTTGTTATGGAAGAGGAGTAGGGTATAAAATTGAAGAGATAGTATTGTCTGAAGAAATACAGAAAATTTCAGCTACTAAAATCAGAGCCAAGATGAGAGAAGAAGGCAAGCTTAAATAAAACTTTCGATGAATATTAAAGTTAAAAATTTACAAAGTGGGATTTCAATTGTCACAATTAATGAACCCAAAACTTATAATTCTTTATCTTATAAAAATTTAAATGATTTGATTAGAGTTTTTCAAAAGCTTGATAAAGAAAGAAGAACAAAAGTGATTATTCTGGAAGGAGCAGGCAAAGGTTTTAGTGCTGGACACAATTTAAGAGAAGTAAAAAATTTAAAAGTAAAAAATAGATATCAAAAATTGTTTAATTTATGCTCTAAATTGATGATACAAATTGTTGAGGGAAAAAAACCAGTTATTGCAAAAGTTCATGGAGCAGCATATGCAGCTGGCTGTCAGTTGGTTGCAAGTTGTGATTTGGCATTTAGTACGAAAGATGCATTGTTTGCTACACCAGGAGTTAATATTGGATTATTTTGTAGTACACCAATGGTAGCAGTAAGTAGAAAAATTAATAGAAAACCTATGATGAAAATGTTGTTAACTGGAGAACCTATTAAAGCAAATTATGCAAAAGAAATTGGATTAATTAATGATTGTTTTTCAAAATCAAAATTAAACATAGAAGTTTTAAAAATTGCAAAGAAAATTGCTTCAAAATCTAATCTTTCAATAAAAATTGGCAAACAGGCTTTTTATAAACAGCTAGAGATGCCTTTGAAAAAAGCATACTCATATACCAGTAAAATGATGACAATAAACATGATGTCAATGGATGCAAAAGAGGGTATTTCAGCTTTTATAGAAAAAAGAAAACCTAAATGGCAAAATAAATAATGAAAAAAAATATAATAATTATAATTCTTATAATTATTGGCTTACTTATTATTTATAATTTTAGAGATCATAATCAAAAAAGAGCTATAGATGCATGCATTGCGGGTAGTCAAAAACTTGATAAACCTATGTCATTAGAGGAAGCTAAAATTTTCTGTGAGAATAAAATTAAGAATAAATAATGAGTGATATCAAAGAAATTTTATCTAAATATAAATCGATCGCAATGGTAGGAGTTAGTAACAATCCAACTAAAGCATCAACTATTGTTATGAAATATATGCAGAAATATGGTTTTAAAGTTTATCCTGTTAATCCAAAAGCCAAGAGTCAAAAAATTTTAGGTGAGGAAGTTTACGAAAAAATAACAGATATAAAAGATAGGGTAGATATTGTTGATGTTTTTAGACCATCAAATGAAGTTTTAGAGATTGCAAAAGACACAGTTAATATAAATGCTAAAGTTTTGTGGTTACAATTAGGTATAAAAAATGAAGAAGCAAAAAAATTAGTAAAAGAAAATAACATAGAATATGTTGAGGATAGATGCACTAAAATGGAATATCAGAAACATTTTTTAAAAATAAGACAGGCATTTCCAGTTTTACAAGATTAGATGAAAAAAATATTTCTTATATATGGACACTATGATGACAAATCATTTAATGCAGCTATAAGGGATACTTTTATAGAAACAACAAAAAAAAAAGGACATAGTGTTGATACAGTTGATCTTTATAAAGAAAAATTTGATCCAGTTTTTGCCGGTGAAGAACCAGATAATACAGTTTTGGATCACAGAAAAAGAATTGAAAATTCAGATGCCATTGTTTTAATAGCTCCAATATGGAACTTTAGAATGCCAGCTATCGTTGAGGGTTGGATAGATAAAGTTCTTGCTCCGCCATGGGCATTTAGATTTAAAAAATTATTTGGAAATTATGGATATCCCATAGGAAATCTAAAAGGTAAAAAAGCAGTCGTATTTTGTACTTATGGATCTCCTCAATTTGCTGTAAGAACTTTTTTTTTAAATATGCCAACTAAACGATTAAGAAGAGGTGTATTTAACATATGTGGCATAACGGATGTTGTTTATAGAAGATACTTTGCTGTACCATTTGTTGGTGAGAAAAAAAGAAAACAATTTCTCGATGATGTTAAAAAAACTGCTCATAACGTTTAATGTTCTAGTAATATATTCATTTTCTATAATTGAATTAAGAGCAGATTTATTAAATCCAAGTAACTCAATAAAACCTAAAGAGGTGGTCGAAATTCAACTTAATGGTCTAATGAATAATGATATTGAATTTGAAGATAGTGGTATAGAACAAACTTGGAATTTTGCACATCCGAGTAACAAAAAAAATACTGGACCTCTTCCCAATTTTAAAAGAATGATAAAGGGCAGATCTTACCAGATGCTATTAAATCATATTAATCATACAATTACTGAAGTTGGGAGTAGTGACAAATGGGCTCAATTTGAGGTAATAATATTAGATAAAGAAAAGGTTTATCACAAATTTAATTGGCAGGTTGAAAAATATACTGATGATGGGCCTTTAAAAGATTGTTGGTTAACCACAATGGTCTCGAGCCCAATTCCATTGGGAAGTTCAATTTGATCATTCATAATACAATTTTGTTTCGCAATGAATAAAAATTTAGTAGGAATCATTTAATGAAAACTAAAACAAAAGTAGTTGTTGTTGGTGGTGGTGTAGTTGGTGTAAGTGCGCTTTATCACCTAGCAAAAAAAGGATGGTCAGATGTTGTTTTAGTTGAAAGAAAAGAATTAACTTCCGGTTCAACTTGGCATGCTGCTGGACTATTACCACTTTTTAATATGAGTTATTCTGTGGGGCAACTTCATAAGTATGCAGTTAATCTATATAAAAGACTAGAAGAGGAAACAGGAAAAAATGTAGGCTTTAGTGTTGTATCAAATATTCGTCTAGCAAGTACAAAAGATAGAATGGATGAATATCATCAATATGCTGGCGTAGCTAAAACCATCGGTGTTGACGTAAAATTTTTAACACCTAAAGAAGTAAAAGAAATTTGGCCTTTATGTCATACAGATGATTTAGTTGGAGCTATTCAACACCCTGAAGATGGATATATTCAGCCAGCTGATTTAACACAAGCACTTGCTACAGGTGCAAGAAATATGGGAGCTGAAATTTATAGAAACACAAGTGTCATGGCAATGAGACAAACTAAAGATGGCTGGATTGTTGAAACAGATAAAGGCACTATAGAATGTGAACATGTAATTTCATGCTCAGGAAACTTTGCAAGACAAACAGGAGAAATGGTAGGATTGGATATCCCGGTAATACCAGTTGAACATCAATATATTGTAACTGAACCACATCCCAAAATTCAAAAAAGAAAAAAAGATGGACTTCCAGAAATGGGAGTACTTAGAGATAGTGATAGTAGATGGTATATGAGAGAGGAAGCTGGAGGGCTAATTCTAGGTCCTTATGAAGATGGAGCACCAGCATGTTATGTTGAGGGACCATCAAAAGATTCAGAATATGAATTGTTTCAAGAAGATCTAGACCGTCTTGCGCCACATATAGAAGGAGCGATACATCGTGTTCCAGCTTTTGGTGAGGTTGGTGTAAAAAAAGTTTATAATGGAGCAATATGTTATACTCCAGATGGCAATCCTATAGTTGGTCCTGCTTGGGGGTTAAAAAACTTTTGGATAAATGAGGGACATAGTTTTGGTATTACTGCAGCAGGTGGCGCAGGTTGGCAACTTGCTGAATGGATTGTCGATGGCGAACCTACAATAGATATGCTTGGTGTTGAACCAAGACGGTATGGAAATTATGCAACTAAATCATATTTGAAAGCTAAAAATGAGGAAGCATATAGCCATGTTTTTATTGTTCATTATCCTGATGAAGAAAGACCAGCAGCTAGACCTTTAAGAACTTCGCCTTGTTATGAAAGAATGAAAAATCTTGGTGCTGTATTTGGACAAAAATTTGGGTGGGAGAGACCAAACTTTTTTGCAACAGATGGCATGGAGCAAAAAGATGATTGGTCTTTTAGAAGATCTAAATGGTTTGATGCTATTAAAAAAGAATGTGAAAATGTAAAGAAAAATGTCGGTCTTTTAGATATGACGGCTTTTGCGAAATGCAGAATAAGAGGTCCTAAAGCAGAGGAGTTTTTAGATTACTTAGTCGCTAACAAACTTCCTAAAAAAGTTGGAAGAATAAATTTGTGTCACGCATTAAATACTAAAGGCGGTGTACATTCTGAATTTACAATAATGAAAGAAGCGGAGAATAGTTATTATCTAGTGTCTGCTGGAGCAAATTTAAGACTTGATCATGATTG
This sequence comes from uncultured Pelagibacteraceae bacterium, assembly GCA_902565935.1. Classification (GTDB taxonomy): domain Bacteria; phylum Pseudomonadota; class Alphaproteobacteria; order Pelagibacterales; family Pelagibacteraceae; genus Pelagibacter. The sequence goes on along the minus strand of CACFGT010000010.1, from coordinate 30,447 downwards.
GATACAAAAATGGATGCCAACTGATGGTTCAGTTATTTTCGAGGATCTAACTAATAGTACAGGAGTACTTGTTGTAGCTGGCCCAAAAGCTAGAGAGTTGATGCAAAAAGTTTCTACAGACGATTTTTCTAATGAAAACTTTAAATGGTTAACTGCTAAAAATGTGAATGTAGGATATGCTCCTGTAAATGCTATGAGAGTAAATTTTGTAGGAGAGCTAGGCTGGGAATTACATCACCCAATTGAATATCAAAATCATATTTTTGATAAATTGATGGAAGCAGGAAAAGATTTAGGAATTAGACCCTTTGGAATTCGGGCAATGAATAGTTTGAGAATTGAAAAATCCTATAAACTTGTTGGAACAGAATTATCAATTGAATATTCACCTTACGAGTCTGGCTTAGATAGATTTATTCATCCAAATAAAGGTAAATTCATTGGACTTGAAGCTCTAAATAAGTGGAGAGAAAAAGGTTTTGATAACAAACTAGTTACACTTGAAGTTCACAACACAACAGACTCTGATGTATTAGGAAATAATCCAATTTATAAAGATGATAAAGTAGTTGGAAGAGCTACAGGTGGTGAATATGGATTTAGAGTAGATAAATCTATTGCATTAGCAATGGTTAAACCAGACTTAGCTAACGTTGGTGAGAAACTTAAAGTTGATATTCTCGGTAAGATGTACGAAGCTACTATTTTAGAAGAAAGTCCTTATGACTCAGACAACAAATTATTAAGAGCCTAATGAAGATTTTAGTCGCAGTAAAAAGAGTTATTGATTACAACGTTCAAGTTAGAGTTAAAGAAGATAATACTGGTGTGGTTACAGACAACGTCAAAATGTCAACAAATCCACCAGATGATAATGCAATTGAGGAAGCAGTAAAAATTAAGGAAGCAGGTAAGGCCACAGAAGTTATTGCTGTTAGCATTGGGGAAGAAAAAGCTCAAGAAACAGTTCGCAAAGCATTAGCTGTCGGAGCTGATAAAGGTATTCTTGTGAAAGTTGACGGTGTTTTAGAGCCATTAGCTGTTTCAAAACTACTACAAAAAATTGTTGAAAAAGAAAAACCTGATTTAGTTTTTATGGGCAAACAAGCTATTGACGATGATTGCAATCAAACAGGTCAGATGTTAAGTGCATTATTAAATTGGCCACAAGCAACTTTTGCTTCAAAGATTGAAATTAAAGATAAAAAGTTAGAGGTTACAAGAGAGATAGATGAAGGTTTAGAGACCATAGAAATTAATATTCCAGCCATTGTTACTTGTGATTTAAGACTAAATGAACCAAGATATGCTTCATTACCAAACATAATGAAAGCTAAGAAAAAACCTATTGAGCAACTTAATGCGTCAGATTTAGGAGTAGATACATCACCAAGAATCGATCAAATTAAAGTTGAAGAGCCTCCAAAAAGAAAAGCTGGAATAAAGGTTTCAAGTGTGGCTGAGTTAGTACAAAAATTAAAAAATGAAGCAAAGGTAATATAAATGGCAGTTTTATTAATTGCAGAACATAATAATAAAGAGCTAAAACCTTTTACGCTCAATGCTGTTACTGCAGCATCACAAATTGATCCAGAAGTGCATGCTGTTATTATTGGCAAAGACTGTGAGGAAGGAGCAAAAGCACTATCACAATTACCTTTAGTAAAAAAAGTTATTCATGTTGAAGCGGCACATTATGAAAATTTTGTTGCTGAAAATTTTGCTCCAGTAATAGTTAAATTAGCAGATAACTATTCTCATATTGTGTGCTCAGCAAATACTTTTGGTAAAAACTTAATGCCAAGAATTGCTGCAGCTCTGGATACATCGCAAATTAGTGATATTATTAAAGTAATTTCTCCTGATACTTTTTTAAGACCTATTTATGCTGGAAACGCTTTTGCTACTGTTAAAAGTAAAGATGCAAAAAAATGTGTAACTATAAGACCTACATCTTTTGATCCTTGCGAAAGTACAGGTGGATCAGCTTCAATTGAAAAAGCTGAAGCAGGTGAAGAATTCATGCACACAAAATTTATCAAAAGGGAAGAGATTAAATCTGATAGACCTGAGCTTGGCACTGCAAGAGTTGTAATTTCTGGAGGTAGAGGAATGCAAAATGGTGATAATTTTAAATTAATTACCTCAATTGCAGATAAACTTAATGCAGCTATAGGTGCTTCAAGGGCTGCGGTAGATGCTGGCTACATTAGTAACGATCACCAAGTAGGTCAAACAGGAAAAGTTGTCGTACCAGATTTATACATAGCAGTTGGAATATCTGGAGCTATTCAGCATTTAGCTGGAATGAAAGAAAGCAAAATAATTGTAGCAATCAATAAAGATGGTGAGGCACCAATCTTTAGTGTTGCAGATTATGGACTTGAAGCTGACCTTTTTGAAGCTCTTCCTCAATTCCTAGAAGAATTGAACAAATTAAACACTATACAAAAATAAAAGAATCTGTAAAAAATTAATATTATGTCCAGAGAGACAATGGAATATGATGTAGTTATTGTAGGTGGAGGTCCATCTGGTTTGTCCACTGCAATAAAATTAAAACAACTAGACTCAAACTTAAATGTTTGTTTATTAGAAAAAGCCTCAGAAATTGGAGCGCATATATTAAGTGGCAATGTGTTTGAAACTAGGGCATTAGATGAGCTAATACCTAATTGGAAAGATTTAAACTCACCAATCATAACAAAAGTTACCAAAGAAAAATTTTTATTTTTAGGAAAATCAAAATCTTTAAGTTGGCCAACTTGGTTATTACCTTCGGTTCAACAAAATCATAAAAATTATATTATTAGTCTAGCTAATTTATGTAGATGGTTAGCAGAGCAAGCCGAAGCTTTAGGTGTTGAAATTTTTCCAGGTTTTCCAGCAAGCGAAGTCTTGTACAATGATGATGGTTCCGTGAAAGGTGTTGCAACACAAGACATGGGTATAGATAAAGACGGAAACAAAAAAGATAGCTTTGAACCTGGAATTGATTTGATTGGTAAAGTTACAGTATTTGCAGAAGGTTGTAGAGGACACTTAGGTAAACAACTGATAAAAAAATTTGAGTTAGATAAAGGTAAAGATCCTCAACAATATGGAATTGGTTTTAAAGAAATTTGGGAAATTGATGAAAAAAATCATGAGGAAGGTTTGGTGATGCATACAGCAGGATGGCCATTGGATAATAAAACTTATGGTGGAAGTTTTATGTATCACGCAGAAAATAAACAGATTTTTTTAGGATATGTAATTGGTTTAGATTATCAAAATCCTCACTTGTCTCCATTCGATGAATTTCAAAGATTTAAAACCCATCCCTCAATAAAAAAAATAATTGAAGGTGGAAAAAGAATTTCTTATGGAGCTAGAGCTTTAATTGAGGGTGGCTTTCAAAGTTTACCAAAAATGTTTATGCCAGGAGCATTATTAATTGGCTGTGATGCTGGTACATTAAATATGCCAAAAATAAAAGGCTCCCATACTGCTATGAAAAGTGGGATTTTAGCTGCTGAAACAATAATAGAAAATATTAAGAATAATAGAGACTTATCAGTTTATGAGGAGAAATTTAAAAAAAGTTGGTTGTATGATGAATTATTTACAGCAAGAAATGTGAAACCTAGTTTTAGTTGGGGTTTAATTTTAGGGATTATTTTTACAGGTATTGATCAAATATTATTTAGAGGAAAATTGCCATTTACCTTGAAACATAAGCATGCTGATCATGAAACATTGAAATTAGCCAGTGAAATGCCGAAGATAGATTATCCAAAGCCAGATAATGTTATAACTTTTGATAAGACTAGTTCTGTCTATTTAACGGGCACAAACCATAACGATAATCAACCTGTGCATTTAAAGTTAAAAGATCCATCTTTACCTATTAATTATACTTTAGACAAATTTGATGAACCTGCACAAAGATATTGTCCTGCAGGAGTTTATGAAGTGCAAATGGAAAATGGTATTAATAAATTTGTTATAAATTCACAAAATTGTATTCATTGTAAAACTTGTGATATTAAAGAACCCTCACAAAATATTACTTGGGTTACACCTGAGGGTGGGGGTGGACCAAAATATGGAAATATGTAATTAAGATAGATCTATCGCAAATTTTTTCAGGGTTTCAATAGGAAGAAGTTTTAACGTATTTTCATGAGTGCTTTTTAAATAAATAGGACATCCTTTTCCTGCTTCAACTGCTCTTGCATACCAACTTGCACAAACACACCAACCATCTCCATCTTTTAAGCCTGGAAAACCAAATTCTGGATGAGGCGTAATTAAATCATTACCAGCCTCTTTACACCATTCTAAAAATTCAGTTGTTACTTTGGCGCAAACAGTATGTACACCATGATCATTTTCATCTGTGTTACAGCATCCATCTCTATACCATCCTGTAAGAGGATCCATTGAACAGTTCTCTAAATTTTCACCTAGTACATTTTTCTGTTTCATAGATTTGAAGTTCCATAAACATTATATATGTTTTCATCTATTTTAGCATTGAAAGATATAGATCTTCTTTCTTCATTACTTTCATAGAAGGGATAAACTGAGTGCATTAAGTAATTTGGAAAAAAATAAAAGTCTCCAACTTTAGGCTCAATATCAAAAACAGAATCTGAGCTAAACATTCTATTTCCATGTATTAATGATAAATGACCATTTAAATTTAATCTTTTTGAGGATTGAAAAGTTTTTCCAGAATTTCTTGGTACTTTAAGATACCCTACACCCGAAACATGTCCTGAATGGTAATGTACAGGATTATATTCATTCTGAAATTGTCTTACAACCCAACTTGATACTATTTCAAGTTTTGTAATTTTTTTTCTTTCAGATAGCTCTATCCATTTTGAAACACCTTTAACAAGAAAATTAGAAAATCCAGATTTATCGCAAAAGTTTGGTTCTAATATAAATTCTTGCTTTACATTACCTGCTAATTTTTTTCCATAGTCTAATTCTTTTGATTTATTCTCATCTAAAATTATTTTGTCAACATAATCATTAAGCTTTTTAATTAAATCTTCCGGAATAATTACCTTTGCAATCGATGGTCCAAACGGTTTATAAACTTGAATTTTATTTTCTGGCATTAGTAATCTTAAATTTTTGTTGGATTTGGTTGTCCCTTGTAAACTTTTTCTGGGTCAAATTTTTTTTCTTTTTCAAGAAATTTCATTTTAACATTTCTTCCGTTATCAATTTTACCAAGAGGTATAGATCTATAAAAACAAGACCTATAACCAACATGGCAACTGGCGCCATCTCCAATATCAACCGTAAGCCAAATAGAATCTTGATCGTCATCAATTCTTATTTCTTTAACTTTTTGAACAAATCCACTTGTTTTTCCTTTGTGCCATACTTCTTTTCTAGATCTACTAAAATAATGAGCTTCTTGAGTTTCAATAGTTTTTTTTAAAGCTTCAACATTCATGTAACCATGCATCAAAACATCTTTTGTTTTTTCACAAACAGTTACTACAGGTATTAAACCATCGTTATCAAATTTTGGAGAAAGAAGCTCTCCTTCTTCAATTTCGAGTACATTTTCTCTTTTTTTGAACATATTCGGTGATTATGTAGCACATATCTAGATATATTAAATATTTTAAAAATAAGCATTTATAGGTATAAAACGTCCTATGAAACTAGTAAAAAATACAGACTCTAACAAGGATCAAAAAAAAATCTCCGATAAAGATGCAGAGGAAGCTTTCAAAACAATTTTAACATGGATGGGAGAGGACCCAAACAGAGAAGGTCTTTTAGAAACACCAAAAAGAGTTGTAAAAGCTTTTAAAGAGTATTTTAAGGGTTACAAAGAGGATCCCAACCAAGTTTTAGACAAAACCTTTGGAGATGTTGAGGGTTATGATGACATGGTCATTCAAAAAAATATTTCTGTTCAAAGTCATTGCGAGCATCACATGGCACCAATTATTGGAAAAGCTCATGTTGCTTATATACCTAGAGATAGAGTAGTGGGTTTAAGTAAATTAGCAAGAGTTGTTGAAGTTTTTTCAAAAAGATTGCAAACTCAAGAAAGATTAACTATGCAAATTGCGAATACACTAATGAAATCTCTTGATGCGAAAGGTGTTGCAGTAACTATCGATTCAACACATCAGTGTATGACTATGCGAGGTATTAAAAAAGAGCAAGCGTCTACAGTAACAAATTATTACTTAGGTCAATTTAAAGACGATCTAAGTTATCAAAATAGATATTTAAGATTTATAAGTATTGCAAAAGAATAAAGTGTCAGATCAATTTAAAGCTCTAATATTAGATCAAAAAGGTGAAGAGTTTACAAGAGAAATCAAATCAATAGATAAAAATTTTTTAAAACATGGTGATGTAACTATTAAGGTTGATTATTCTGATTTGAATTTTAAAGATGGAATGATTTTAAAAAATGGTGGAAGATTAGTTAAAGAATTTCCGCATATTCCAGGTATTGATTTTTCTGGAACTGTACTAGAAAGTGATAATTCAAAATTCAAAGAAGGTGATGAAATTATCTTAACAGGCTTTAGAGTTGGAGAAATTTTTTATGGGGGTTATTCTCAAATAGCTAAAGTAAGTGGAGACTTTTTAGTAAAAAAACCAAAAAATTTAACTTCAAAGCAAGCTATGATACTTGGTACTGCTGGTTTTACATCTTTAATGAGTGCTTTTGCCATAAAAGCAAGAGAGGAAATTTTGTTAGGTGAAAAAGTTAAAACAGTTCTAGTAACTGGTGCAACAGGTGGAGTTGGAAGTGTTGCGGTTATAGCATTAAATAAGATGGGTTATGAAGTAACTGCTGTGACAGGAAAAGATTCAAAGGCAGATTATCTAAAATCATTGGGTGCAAAAAATGTTTTAAATAGAAGTGAATTTGACAAAGACCCAAGACTTATAGATAAGGGTTTGTGGGATGGAGTTGTAGATACTGTAGGTGGAAAAATTTTGGCTAATGCAATCGTCCAAACAAATCCAAATGGAATAATCGCAGTATGTGGTAACGCTAACACAAATGAATTAAACACTAATGTAATTCCTTTTATGCTTAGAGGAATTAAAATGTGGGGAATGGACTCTGCTAACTGTAGTATAAAAAGAAGAGAATTTATTTGGGGAGAAGCTGCAAATTTGATTAATTTTGATTTATTAGAAAAGTCTATTCAAACAGTAAGTTTAGAAGAATTAGTTGAGGTATATCCAAAAATTTTAAAAGGTGAAATTTCAGGTAGGGTATTAGTAGATTTGAATAAATAAATGGATTGGGATAAATTAAAAATTTTTCATGCAGTTGCAGAGGCTGGTAGTTTTACTAATGCTACGGTCAATTTAAACTTAAGTCAATCAGCAATAAGTAGACAAATTCAATCTTTAGAACAAGATTTAAAAGTCCAATTATTTGAAAGACATGCAAGAGGATTAACTCTTACAGAAAACGGCGAGTATGTTTTTAAAACAGCTCATGAAGTAATAAGTAAATTAAAAGAAGTAGAAACTTCTCTTGGAGATCAAAAAAAACATCCAACTGGAAAATTAACAATTACCACTGTCAGAAGTTTTGGAACTCATTGGTTAACACCTAGAATACAAGAATTTATGCGATTAAATCCAGAAATTGAAATTGAACTTATTTTCGAGGATAAAGAACTTGATTTGAGTACTAGACAAGCTGATATAGGAATTTTTATGAGGAGACCAAAACAATTAAATTATATTCAAAAAAAATTAGTCGATCTAAAATATTACATATATGGATCTAATAAGTATTTAGAGAAAAATGGCATGCCAAAATCAATAAATGATTTAAATAAGCATAAATTTATATCTTTTGGCAGGGGTGCCCCATCACCTGTTTATAATCCTGATTGGGCATTAAAATTAGGTATGCCAGATGGAAAAAAAAGAAAACCAATAATGAAAGTTAATAGTGTAAGTGGATTGCTCCTTGCGGTAGAGTCTGGTGTGGGATTGGCTGCTCTTCCAGAATATTTGGTAAATAACTCAAACAATGTCATTAAAGTATTGCCTAAATCAGAAGGTCCAATAACCGAAGCTCACTTTGTTTATCCTCAATCTCTTAAAAATACGGCAAGAGTCCAGGCTTTTAGAAATTTTCTGTTTAGTAAAATAGGCGACTGGAAATCATAATTTTATCTGAAGAATAAGAACCTAAAGGTGCGACATTGTTGCGATTGATAATCATTCTCATTGAGAATAATTATCATTCTCAATAAATTATGCGGAAGAATAGGAAGTAATAAATGAGAAAAATATCAATTTTAACATTAATAACATCTTTGTTCGTATCATCTTTTGCTATTGCAAATGAAGTCAATGTTTTTAATGCAAGGCACTATAAAGCTGACGGGGAGCTTTATTCTAAGTTTACAAATATGACTGGTATCAAAGTCAATTTGATAAATGGAAAATCAGGTGCTTTAGAGAAAAGAATAATTAGTGAGGGTGTAGACTCTTCCGCTGATCTTTATATTACCGCAGATGCTGGAAGATGTGGAGCTATGGATGCAAAAGGCACTCTTCAAGGTGGCTTAACATCTAAAGCAATTAAAGATGCTGTTCCTGCAAGCTTTAGAACTAGCAAGTGGGTAGGAATCGCAAAAAGAGCTAGGATAATTTATTATTCACCTGAAAGAGTTACAGGTGCTGAATTATCTGGAATGACTTATGAAGGTCTAGCTGATCCTAAATGGAGAGGTAGATTAGTAATTAGAAAATCTAGTAACATTTATAATAAATCATTAGTAGCATCATTAATTAAAAATAACGGAAAAGCTGCAACAGCTAAATGGGCCGAAGGGGTTGTGGCTAATATGGCTAGAACACCAACTGGCAATGATAGAGCACAAATAATGGCAGTAGCAGCTGGTGAAGCTGACATTGCAGTTGCTAACACTTATTATTTAGCTCTTATGTTATCTGGTAAAAAAGGCGCTGAACAACAAGAAGCAGCAAAAAAAGTAAAAGCTTTCTTTCCTAATCAAAACGATAGAGGAACACATATGAATGTGAGTTGTGCAGCTTTAGTAAAAGGTGCACCTAATAAAGCTAATGCCGTTAAACTTGTAGAGTTTTTATTGACTCCACAGTCTCAAGAGCATTTTACTAACAATACTTTTGAGTTTCCAATGATCGATGGTGTTTCACCAAGTCCATTAGTTGTAAATAATTTAGGATTAGATTTCAAGCAGGATATGAAAACTAAGTTAGCTTCTTATGGAAAAAATCAAGCAGCTGCTGTTGAAGTAATGACAGCTGCGGGTTGGAAGTAACATTGTGAAAGTAAAAAAGAAATTTATATCTAGTATTGATTTAAATAAATCTTCTAAAGCATGTTCCCCATGTAATTTAGAGTGTGAAAAGATCAATAAAAGAATAAATAATAGAAAACTTTCAGAAATTAAAACAAAGGAGGTTCCGCATATCCTAAAAGTATTTAATTTTTGATTTTTTCTGGGTGTCTACGTTTATTAGGCAAGATGTCTCCTTCCTCCTAGCGTAGACACAAATACTTTTTCATTTTTATAAGGCGGATTATAAATTATGAGAATAAATTTTTGGTATATATCTTCTTTTTTTATTTCTGTTTTTGTTCTAATTCCAATCTTAACAGTTTTTTCAAGTTTTTTTGAAAATACCTCTAATTATTATCAAGTTTTAAAAGACACTTTTCTACTAGAGTATATATTAAATTCGTTAATTTTATTATTTAGCGTATTAATATTAACTTTTTTGATAGGTACTGGATCTGCATATTTAGTATCTTTTTTTGAATTTCCCTTTAGTAATTTTTTTAAATGGGCATTAATACTTTCTTTTGCAGTTCCACCTTATATTTATGCCTATTCATTGACTGCTTTTTTTGAAAATTATGGAACCGCATTCACTATCTTAAAAAGTTTGTTTGGTGAAGCTAATTACAATCAAAGTATTCCAAAGTTTGATGGATTATTCGGAGCAATTCTCTCTATTTCTTTTTCTTTGTATGCATATGTGTATGTTTTAGCTAGAGCATCTTTTTTATATCAACCTCAAAATTTGATAGATTTAGGAAAAAATTTAGGTTTTACCAAATTTAAAACTTTATATTCTATTATTTTACCTGCTGCACGACCTGCAATAGTTGCGGGTCTGTCATTAGTTGCTATGGAAACACTTGCAGAATTTGGAGCAGTTGATTTTTTTTCAATAAACACTTTAACAACAGGAATTTACAACTCATGGATAGCGTTTGATGATTTAGCTTTTGCTAACCAATTATCCTTTTTTTTACTTTTATTTATATTTGCTCTTTTTGTTTTAGAAAATTTTTCAAGAAAAAAGGCTAAATATCACATGAATTCAAGAGGTGGATTTAAACAAAAACAAAAAATTAAGCTTTCAGGTAGTAAATCTTTGATGGCTTTCACGTTTTGCTTTTTAGTTTTTTTCTTAAGTTTTTTATTCCCACTTATTCAAATGATGTATTGGACAATAAAATTCCCAGAAAACCTGATTGATTTACAGATAACTAAACTTCTCATTAATACACTCTATTTGGTTGTTTTATCTAGTCTGTTTTTAATTATATTTGCTCTTATTTCGAATTACGGAAATAGAGTTAACAAAGATAAAACTTTAAATATTTTGTCAACTTTATCAATCTCAGGCTATGCAATCCCAGGTGTAATTTTAGCAGTTGCCTTTATTACTTTTATCGCTTGGTTTGACGAGAGCGTGGTAAAAACTTATGGTTTCTTATCAATTAAAAAAGTATTTATTGGTTCAATATTAGGATTAGTAATTGTTTATTTTATTAGATTTTATTCTTTAGCTTTTAATGGAATTAAATCAGGATATGAAAAAATTAATATATCAGTTGACGAAAGTTCTTATTTACTTGGATATTCAAAAAGAAAAACATTTATGAACATACATATTCCTTTTTTAAGAAATTCATTATTGTTTGTTTTTATATTGATTTCTTTAGAAATTATTAGAGAGTTGCCAATTACTTTGATTTTAAGACCTTTCAATTTTGAAACTTTTGCAACTACAGCCTACATTTCCGCATCAGAGGATTTGTTAGAAGCTGCTGCAGTTCCATCACTATTTTTAATTTTGATTGCAACTTCTTTTATAATAGTTACATCTAAATATATTTTAAGAGATAACTATGAGTAAAAATTTTTTTGAAATTAAAAATGTTGATTTTAATGTTGGTGGCAAAACCAAAGTAAAAAATGTTTCCTTTTCCATAGAAAATGAAGGTGATGTGATATGCCTTTTGGGACCCTCTGGAATAGGTAAAACAACTATTTTAAGAACAATTGCGGGTTTAGAGAAGATTAAAAAAGGTTTAATTAAATTAAATGGTAAAACAATCTCCTCAGAAAAAAATAATGTTGAGCCAGAAAATAGAAATGTGTCACTTGCATTTCAAGACAATAGCTTGTTTCCTCATTACACTGTTGAGAAAAATATATTATTAGGCTCGGAAAGAAATAAAGAAAAACATAAAAAAAAACTTACTTTAAAAGATATTGTAGATTTATTAGATATCTTTCACATTCTAAATAAATATCCACATGAAATTAGTGCTGGTGAAGCACAAAGAGCTTCTCTTGCAAGATCTCTAATAACTCAACCAGATCTCTTATTGTTAGATGAACCTTTATCAAATGTTGATCAAAGTTTTAAAGAAGAAATCCAAGTCAGACTTAAAAAAATCTTAAATCAATTAAAGATCACAACAATTATAGTTACACACGATTCATATGAGGCATTTTATTTAGGATCAAAATGTGGAATAATTTTAGATCAACAACTGAAACAATTTGATGATCCTTATAAAGTTTATCATTTCCCAAATTCTGTTGAGGTTGTAAATTTTTTGAATAGAGGAATATTAATTCCTGCAAAAGTGACTGGTAAGAACACTTTAGAAAATTGGGATTTAGGAACAATTGAGGGTAATTTTATTAAAGAATATCCCAAAGGCTCAAATGTACAACTTTTGCTTCAACCAGAAGATCTTGAGCATGATGATCGAAGTAATTTAAAACTTGAAGTAGTGGATAGAAAATTTAGAGGAACCAACTTTATTTATACACTCAAAACACCAAGTAATACCTTGATACCGGTATTTGTTCATTCACATCACATACATCAACATGAAGTTGACGAAAAATTTGGTATAAAAAGACCAATTCATATTGATCATATAGTTTGCTTCTAATAAAAACCTTTTAGAATATGAAAAGTAATCTGAAAGTTTTTTTAAAAGGTATCATTGATGTTAGTCCCCTAATGATACCAGTTATTCCTTTTGGTCTAATTTTTGGAGTTCTTTCAATTGATGTTGGATTTAGTCCGTTAGAAACCATGGGAATGTCTTTAATAGTTTTTGGCGGTGCCTCTCAGATAGTTCTCCTACAATTATTTTCAGGAGGGGCTTCTTCTTTGGTCATTATAAGTTCAGTTGGTGCTGTAAATTCACGTCATCTGCTGTATGGAGCTGTAGTATCTGAGCATTTATCAGATTTAAAATTGATTTGGAAAATTATTATCTCGTATTTTTTAATTGACCAGGCATATGCAATATCAAATGAGTATCTCAAGAAAAATAAAGATCAAAATAGATATTTTCATTTAGTTGGAGCTGGAGCAACATGTTGGGTAATTTGGCAATCAACTACTTTTTTAGGAATCATACTAGGTGCAGCGATACCAGAAAAACTTGGGTTAAGCTTTGCTGTTCCCTTAACTTTTTTAGCACTTTTAGTTAATGATTTTAGGAAATTCATAAACGTAATTGTGATTGTTGTTTCTGGATTGGTTGCTACACTTGGATATAATTATATTCCTTTCAAAGCATATGCAATAGTTGCTGGTTTAACAGGTTTATTAGCAGCAATGATATTAACAAGAACGGTAAAAAAGAATGAGTAATTGGGCTTTAATAATATATTGTGGTGTGATTACTTATCTAACGAGATTTTCTATGATAGCATTGATAAAAAAAGAAATGTTCAACAACAGAATAAGACAAGTTTTATCTTATGTACCATCAGCAATATTTCCAGCAATTATTTTTCCAGCTATTTTTTTAGATGATTCAGGATCAATTTTAATTGAGAATAATCCAAAAATAATGGCAGCATTAATTGCAGCCTTAATTGGAATTTTTTCAAGGAGTATAATTGCGACAATATTTTCAGGATTAGCTTCTTATTGGTTTTTAATATTTGTTGTATAGTTAAATATGAAAAAAATATTTGTATTTATTTTTTGTATTTTTGCATTTAGCGCAAATTCCATGGAAAAAGAGACAACTTTTAATAAAGAGTTGTTTCAAAAAGCGCAAGCTGACGGCAAGATTGTAATAGTAAGTTCTTGGATAAAATATTGTTCGTCTTGTGCTAGTCAAATGAAAATTTTGAATAAAGCAAAAAAGGAAGGAAAATTATCAGATATTGAATTTACAAATATTGAATATTTTGCATTCGATGTAACAAATAAAGAAATTGCAAACTTATTTAATATTCAATATCAAACATCATTATTAATTTTTAAAGGTAGTAAAGAGGTTTATAGAAGTATTGGTGAAACTACTGAGGACTTAATTTACGAAGCTATAAAAACATCTATTTAATACTAAGCACCTAGTCTAATATTTTTTGCTACATTAGTCTCAATCTCAGCCGGTTTTTTTAAATTTAGATTGTTCATTATTTCAACATATTCATCAACACTATTTACTTGTAATCTTGGGTTTTGTTTTTTTTCTTTACCAATTGTACTTACTTTTTCTCCTTTATAATCATGAGCAGGATATAAAAAAGTTTCTTCAGGTAATTTTAATAGCTTATTAAAAATTGAATTGTAAGCATCTTTAGCGTTACCATTTTGAAAATCTGTTCTACCTGTTCCATTAATTAATAATGTGTCACCAGAAAAAAGATAATTATCCATTAAAAAACTATAACTATCAGATGTATGTCCAGGAGTATACATAGCTCTAATTTTTAAAGTATCTAAATTTATATATTCGTCATCTTTAACTTTTATCTCTACAGTATTTGCTGGTGAATGATCACCCATTATTGTTATGCACTTGGTGATATCTTTAAGTTTTGAAGCACCAGTTACATGATCCGCATGGATATGGGTATCTATTACCTTCACTAAATTTAAATTTAATTCTTTTAACAATTGAACATATTGATTTACATTTTCAATTACTGGATCGATAATTAATGCTTCTCTTCCTTTAGCTGAGGCAATTAAGTAAGTGTAAGTGCTGGATTTTTGATCAAATAATTGTTTAAAAATCATAATCAAATATTATCATATATGTATGGAAACCACTACATTTGACTGGTCATGTAAGCATACATGGAGACAAAGTGCAAAAAATACAGCCTGGTGTTTACTTGGTTGTTCAATTGGTGACTTTGGTACCATCTTATTTTTCCAGTTAACAAAAATACCATTTCCTGTCTTAGCAATAATGGTATTAGCAATTATCAATGGTTTAATTACGAGTGTTATACTTGAAACAATTATCTTAATTCGACAAAATCTAGAATTTCAAAAAGCTTTAAAAACGGCTTTAGGTATGAGTTTTATTTCTATGATAAGTATGGAAACCACAATGAATTTGACAGATTATTTTTTAACTGGTGGAGCAATATTAACTTGGTGGGTTGTACCTTTAATGCTTATTGTTGGTTTTTTAACACCGTGGCCATATAATTATTGGAGGTTGAAAAAATATGGCATCAATTGTCATTAAAAACTGGGACAATGAAACTTGGTTATCATCAAAAGATTATATTGAATCATTTAATAATTTTTTAATTAAAAATATAAAAATTAATTCAAATTCTAAAATTTTAGATATTGGATGTGGGCGTGGAAAGATTTTAGGTTCTTTAAGATCAAAACTTAAACTTAAAGAAAAACCATTAGGAATAGATATTGTTAATCACAAAGATAGAGATAAAAGAATTAATTTTAAAAAAATAAATATTTTGAATCTTTCTTTCAAAAAAGATCAAAAATTTGATTTAATCTTAATCAAACAAACAATTCACTTAATGAAATTCGGTGAAATCAAAAAATTATTAAAGATATTAAAAAGAACTGTAAATCCAAAAGGCAAAATTTTAATTTTTACTCTAGATACTGGTAAAAATGAAATTCCAACTTTTAAATTAATGAAAAATAAACTTAATAAATCATTAAGTAGAGATAAAAAGATATTAAAAATTATTACAGATTTATATCCTCAGAGAATTAAGAAAAGATTTATTTTCAATGTTAAAATAGATAAAGAAAAATATTTAGATATGATTAAAAAAAGATATATTTCAACTTTAATACCTTTTTCAAAAAAGCAATTAACTGTAGGAATTCAAGAGATTGAATTAAAATATAGAAAAGTACTAAGATTTAAAGATAAATTGATTTGTATAATTTTATAAAATTTTTTTTAATAAATTTTCTTTAAAAACTACTTTATGTATTATAACAGCAGAAATGTGCAAAGTTATCAATGCAATGAGTGTATAATTTCCAATTATATGAATTTCATAAAATATTTCTGCTAAATTAAAATTGTCTTGAATTTCAAGATTAAATAAAAACATATTTAGTTCTTCCCCATTATATAATTTTTTTAATGCACCTGAGGTAGTAATGACCAAAACTGCTGCATATAAAAGGATGTGATTTAACTTAGCTATAATCTTTTGTCCTGGAAAAATACTATGTTTTAATACTGGAGTTGGATTTAAAGTTTTATAAATTAATCTGAATAAAGTTAAATAGAATATACTTAAACCAAGAGTTACATGAATACTTTCAATAGTTAACCTTTTTTCACTAAAATCCATATCAACTAAATAAAAACCTAAAGGAATTTGAATAACTAGTACTGCGGCACTTAACCAATGAAATACTTTTGATATGAATCCATATTCTGTTATGGTATTTACTAATTTCATATGTTCACAAAATATAACATTTTAAAGTTTAAGTATATTTTGTTTATTTTGATTTTTGTCACTTTGTCGCTTCCGGCAAATGCAGAACTTTCGGTAGAAGAGATAATAAAAGGGAGAAAAGCATTATTCAGCAAGAATTATAGTACCGCCAAAAGGGTTCAAACTTTTTCAAGCAAAGGTGAGTTTGAAAAAGCAAAAAGTTTAATGATTGAAATGAGTGAAAATTATAAAACTTTGATAGATTATTTTCCTGATAATACCAAAGAAGGTTTTAAAACTGAGGCTTTACCGATAATTTGGGAAAATAAAGACGAATTTAACGCTTTAATGACCAAATCATCAAATGACATGATTAAATTAACATCTCTTATTGAAGATACTGAAGGTGTGGACGAAGTAAGGGCAGTTTTAACTAAAATGATGTGGGGTAATTGTAAAGCCTGTCATAGTAAGTTTAGAGCGCCACATTAATTACATTTAAAAAATTAATAGAGGTTCGCTCTTTTAGTTTCTATCCCAAAAGAGCTCCTCTATTGAGCCTTTTTGGCTGTTAAATCCAAATGGATTTTTAGTTTTTTGTTTTTTTGAAAAATTAAATTTGCCAGCTAAGTATCAGGTGGCATTAGTTTCATTATAATTACCTCCTTAACTCAAAAATAAATTTTAAGATGGTTGTATTCAATAAATTTATTTAATTAAAATGAAAATATATTTCTTGAATACAACCTATCCAAGTTATAGATTCGCCGCATTTAAAATATTTCTCTTTAAAATAGAAAAAATGAAATACATAACTGGTCTTATCAACTTAATTATCAGCTTAGTTGTTTCAACTATTATTATTTATGCAATTAATTTCATCGCTGGTTTTGCCGGAGCAGATTATACTTTCACTAATGGTGAAGTATTTGTGATTTGGATATTGATGGCAATACTTGTAAATAATTGTTTCAATAAATAAAATTTTAAATGAAAAATACAGTTAAGACTGACGATATAATATTTAATTTTTTTAAACAAATTTGTGATGAGAAAGATGATAAAAAATGTATTGAGCTTGGTAATAGCTGGATAAATGCTATGGAAACTAATTTAACTAAAATGGAACTAAATTTAAATGATCAAGATAAAATTAAGTATAAAGAAGATATTCAAAATAATCGCAATCATCTAAAGAGTCTTAAGGGAAAAGACTCATCTGAATGGAGAGAATACGCAACCAAATGTATGATTGAAATAATGGAAAATAAAGTATAAAAAATATTGTAAGGGGTGTCTTTTTAGGCTGAGATTAAACCCTTAGAACCTGTCCGGTAATTCAGAAAGGGAAAATGAATAAAACATATCTTATTAGTCAAACATCATCTTTCACGCTATTAATTTTTATAAGTTTTGCTTTTGCAATTATTGGAATTTATTATTCAAAGAAATTTAAAGGCATGAATAACTATCTTACAGCAAATAGAAGCGTTGGATTATTTTCATTGACTACTAGTTTGACTGCTTCTGCCTTAGGAGCTTGGATTTTATTTGGTCCAGCATCAGCTGCTACCTGGGGAGGGCTTGGTTCAATAATTGGTTATTCATTAGGAACAGCATTTCCTATGTTTATTTTGATTTATTTAGGGAAAAAAATTAGAAAGGAATTTCCTCAAGGATCATCTTTAATAGAGTTTATGAGAAAAAAATTCGGAAAAAGTTTATTTAAGCTAATACTTTTAATGACAATTTTCTATATGTTTATTTTTTTATGTGCAGAAGTAACTGCTGTAGCAATTTTAATAAATTATATGTCAGGAGCAGAACTATGGACAACTGCTTTAATAGTATTGTTTTTCACATTACTCTACACTCTATATGGAGGACTGAGGGCATCTATATTTACAGATAATATTCAGATGATTGTTATTATAATCATACTTATAGTTTCTTTTACATATATTAATTCATTTATAGGTAATCAATTTTCATTCTCATTTGTTAAAGAAAAAAATCCTCATTTGATTAGTAATTCATATGTAACTGGTTTTACTGCAGGTTTAACTTTTTTTATTGCAGTAGCAGCGACTAATTTATTTCATCAAGGTAATTGGCAACGTGTATATGCTGCAAAAAATTTTGAGACATTAAAAAAAAGTCTTATGATTTCTTTTTTTATAATCATTCCAATTGTTTTTTTTATGGGATTTTCTGGAATGGTTGCCTTTTCAATAGACTCAACAATAAGACCTGATTTAGGCTTTTTTACATTAATTCTTAAAGAGCAAACTACAATATTATCTTCTATCATAATTATATTAGGTCTAGCATTAACTATTTCTACTGTAGACACTCTTATTAATGCAATATCAAGTCTAATTATAGTTGATGGAAAAGCTGTTTTTAATTTTAAAAAAAAAATAAATTACTTAAATTTTTCTCAATATATCATTGTGTTTTTATGTTTAATTTCTTTTATTATTGCATCAAAAGGTTTTGATATTTTATATCTCTTTTTATTAGCGGACTTATTTTGTTGTTCTTTTGTCATGACTGTTTTTTATAGTTTTTATAATAAGAATGTTAAGGAGAAAACTGCATATATTTCTATTTTAACAGGATTGATATGTGGTTTTTTATTTTTTCCTTCTCCAGATTTTTCGAAGAGTTTATTGATTGGAGTTTTGATGCCAAAAGAATTATTTACACCTTTTATTTCTCAATCATTATTATTTTTATCATTTGTTATAGCGACTTTCTTGCCATTTTTAGTTATTAAAGCTAAAAAATTTTAACATTAGTTAATTGTATTAATAAAATTAATAACTATATTCCTGTTTCAATGTCGGATAATCAAATAGTAATCAGCAATCTTTCAAAAGTTTATGAAAATGGATTTAATGCTTTAAAAAAAATAAATCTAAATATTAAAAAAGGAGAAATACTTGCTATGCTTGGGCCTAATGGTGCAGGTAAAACCACTTTAATAAGTATTATATGCGGAATTGTTAAACCCACATCAGGAAAGGTAACTGTAGAAAATTTTGATATCATTGATCACTACAGGGAGACAAGATCTAGAATAGGATTAGTGCCTCAAGAGCTCACATTAGAACAATTTGAAACTGTTTTTAACAATGTTTCATACTCTAGGGGTTTATACGGAAAAAAGCCAAATCCAAATCATATAGAAAAAGTTTTAAGACAATTAAGTCTTTGGGATAAAAAAGATTTAATTCTACGTCAGTTATCAGGAGGTATGAAAAGAAGAGTTTTAATTGCAAAAGCTTTATCACATGAACCTCAAATATTATTTTTAGATGAACCAACAGCAGGTGTGGATGTGGAACTAAGACAAGAAATGTGGAAAGTAGTCAAATCTCTAAGAGAAACAGGGGTAACTATAATTCTTACAACTCATTACATTGAAGAAGCAGAGGCAATCGCTGATAGAGTGGGTGTGATAAACCAAGGTGAATTAATTGTTGTTGAAGAAAAAAAAGAATTGTTAAAAAAGATGGGACATAAAACATTAACTGTTCAACTACAGGAAGAAGTCAAAGAAATACCTGACTCTATAAAAAAATATAATTTATCAATTGGAAATGATAAAATATCTTTAAATTACACGTACAATCTTCAAGAAAAACAAACTGGTATAACAAACCTTTTGCAAGATATAAAAGACTCTGGCTTAAAATTAAAAGATTTGAAAACTGAACAAAGTAATTTAGAAAAAATATTTGTTACATTAGTGAGGGAAAATAATGAGAATTAATTTTTATGGGTTGAAAGCTATTTACTTTCATGAAATGGACCGTTTTAGGAGAACTTTGGGTCAATCTCTTTTATCTCCAGTTATCTCTACTTCTCTATATTTTATTGTATTTGGATCTGTCATTGGAGGATACGTTCAAAAAATAGATGGAATAAGTTATGGATCCTATATTGTGCCAGGACTTTTAATGTTAACCTTATTAACACAATCAATAAGTAATACATCTTTTGGAATTTTTTTCCCAAAATTTAATGGAACAATATATGAAATTTTGGCAGCACCAATTTCAACATTTGAAATTGTTCTAGCTTTTGTTAGTGCTGGAGCCACCAAAACACTCATTGTTGGATTTGTAATATTTTGTACGTCTTTATTTTTTGTTGATGTTGAAGTTCAATTTCCTTTATTAATGATCTTTTTATTAGTTCTTGTGTCTTTTACCTTTGCTTTATTTGGCTTTTTAATTGGATTAATCAGTAAAGATTTTGAGCAAATGTCTATTGTCCCTTCATTAGTGATAACACCTATGGTTTTTTTAGGAGGAAGTTTATATTCCTTAGACATGCTTCCAGAATTTTGGCAAATGATCACATATTTTAACCCTGTTGTTTACCTTATCAATGGCTTGAGATATTCATTTTATGGAATTTCAGATTTTAATATTTGGATAAGTGTGGGATTAATGGTTTTATTTTTTATGATTTGTGTAAGTGTGGTTTCAGTGCTTCTTAAAAAAGGTTACAATATTAAATCTTAACTGACCCATTTCTGGGCCAGTTAAAACTACTAATATACAAGAGGAATTGTTTTTATTAGAATTGTTCAGACTCTGTCGAGCCTTTCATTGCTGTGGTCGAACTCTTTCCACTACTTATCGTATTTGAAACAGCATCAAAGTAAGAGGTTCCAACTTCTCTTTGATGTTTAACACTAGTGTAACCATCTTTTTCACGAGCAAATTCTTGTTGTTGTATTTTTGAATAAGCCGACATGCCTTCTTTTTTATATTTTTGAGCTAATTCAAATATTGCTATGTTTTGAGTATGAAATCCTGCGAGAGTTATAAACTGAAACTTATAGCCCATTTTACTAATTTCTTTTTGAAATGATGCTATTTCATCATCCGATAGATGTTTTTTCCAATTAAATGAGGGAGAACAATTATATGCTAACAATTTTCCAGGAAATTTTTCATGAATGGCGTCAGCAAATTTTTTTGCTTCCTCAAGATTAGGTGTTGCAGTTTCGCACCAAATTAAATCTGAATACGGTGCATAAGCCAAACCTCTTGATATTGCTTGTTCTATTCCAGCTTTTACATAATAAAAACCCTCTGGAGATCTTTCACCTGTTAAAAAAGGTTTGTCATTATCATCATAATCATTAGTAATTAGTTTAGCTGCATTGGCGTCTGTTCTAGCTAATATAATCAATGGTACATCAGCAATGTCAGCTGCTAATCTTGCAGCTTTTAAATTTTTAATCATTGTTCCAGTTGGAACAAGCACCTTACCTCCCATATGGCCACACTTTTTCTCACTTGCTAACTGATCTTCAAAATGAACTCCGGCAGCGCCTGCTTTTATGAATTTTTTGGCAAGTTCAAATACATTTAGTGGTCCACCAAAACCTGCTTCACCATCAGCAACAATTGGTAACATGTAGTCTATTTTTTTTTCTTCTGTCATATCACCATCTTTTAATTCCATATGTTGAATTTGATCTGCTCTTATTAAGGCATTATTCATAGACTCTACCAATTTAGGTGCACTATCATATGGGTACAATGACTGATCAGGGTACATTTCACCGGCACTATTTGCATCAGCTGCAACTTGCCAACCACTTAAATAAATAGCTTTAAGTCCTGCTTTAGCATGTTGGACAGCGTGATTTCCCGATAAAGAACCTAAAGTATTAACGTAATTTTCAGTATTTAGAAGTTTCCAAAGTTTTTTTGATTGATGTTTACAAAGTGAATATTCAATTTTAATGGATCCTCTTAGTCTTTCAACATCTTCTGGTTTATAATCTCTTTTTATTCCTGAAAACCTTTTTAATTCGTAAGAAATATTTTCTGCACTCATTACTAACCTTATTGTAAAACCCTTTAATTTTTGTATTTCAAATGAGGATAGATCTAACGGATTAAAAAACTAGTTAGAGTCGTTTAGGGTCTCAACTAGATCTTTCATTCCACTTGAACCCCAATCACAATGATCATCTCTCATGTAGATTCCTCTGCTATTATGTCTAGCTAAATCCTCATGTTTTATGATTTGAGCCTCATTTTCAATGTTTTTTAATTTTTCGTCCATGTAAATTTTATAATTTACAAAATTTACAAAATCTACAAAAAACGTTAAAAGTGTTGTAAATCGTGGAAAAATTTTGTAAAATAAAATTTACAAAATTTACAAGTAGAAAATATGAGTCAATTAGATCTAAAAATTGGTCCGAAAATCAAGGCTTTTAGAAGACAATTAGGATTACAGGCAAATAAGCTAGCAGAAGAATTAAATATTTCCCCAAGTTATTTGAATCTTATTGAGGGTGGAAAAAGAAAAATTGACGGAGATCTTTTATTAAAGATTTGCGAAAAATTGAATATTGAACTTTCTCAACTCACTTCCAAAACTGACATAAATCTCGAAAATACTTTGTCAGAAATTTTAGATGATAAATTATTTGAAGATTTAGATATTTTGAGTCCTGAAGTTAAAGATCTAGTAAATACAAATCCAAAAATAGGAAAAGCAATAGTTAGACTTGGAGATATTCTTAAAAAAAAAGATCATGAGCTTATTAATAAGATTGAAAAAATATCAGGTAAAATAGTTGATAATAGAAAAAATTCTTTTCCAGGAGAAGTTATATCAGATTTTCTTCAGGAAAATAAAAATTACTTTCCGAAACTAGAAGATTTCGCAAATAAAGTTTTTGAAAAAGTACAAAAGAACAAAAGAACAAGATACATTGCTCTTTGTGATTATTTGAAATCAGAATATGGAATAACAGTAAAAGATGTAATACCAAAAGAAGATAATCCTTTTTCAAAAATATATAATAAAAACAAAAAAGAACTTTTATTAAGTGATTATAGCTCGCTAGAAACAAAAAAACTCCACGCTGCTGCTCAAATTGCTCAAGAGGGAGCTGAAAAATTAATTGAAGAATATTTGTTGAAATTTTCTTTTCCGACAGAAGAGTCTAAAAAATTAAGTAAAGTTGCTTTACTGAATTATTGTGGAGCGGCAATTTTAATGCCATATAAACTTTTTCACTCAGAATGTAAAAAACTTAAATATGATTTAGAATTATTACAAAATACTTTTGCAACATCATTTGAACAAGTAGCACATAGAGTGACATGCTTACAAGATCCAACTTTACCGGGTATTCCTTTTCACTTTTTAAGAGTTGATATGGCTGGAAATATTTCTAAAAGATTTTCCTTATCTGGAATTGAAATTCCTAGATATGGCGGTGCTTGTCCTCGATGGAATGTTTATTCGGCATTAACAAGACCTGGAGTTATCCAAGCTGCTGTAAGTAAAATGAGTAATGGTGAAAAATATGTTTGTATAGCTAGAACAGTAGAAAAAGGGATAGGAAGATTTGGTCAGTCAAAAAGTATATTGTCTATTGGATTGGGATGTGAAGCAAAATATGCAAAAGATTTTGTTTATACTGAAAATATGAATATTAACGATAAATCAAGTGAAATACCAATTGGGGTATCATGTAGAACATGCGATAGATTAGACTGTTCACAAAGAGCATTTCCTCCTTTACACAAAAAATTTGATGTTGATATTAATACCAGAGGAGTATCTGTTTATGTTGGTGATAAAAAATCTTAATTATAATTATGATTAAATTTATTATCCCAGCAGTAATAATTTTTTTAATAGTTCTATTTTGGGAAAAAATAAGCGAAAAAATAAAAGAAAGATTTAATATTCAAGTAAACTATATAGCATTAGCATTATTTTTATTAGTTTTAGGAATAATAATGGCATTATTATATTTTTAGAATTATGAAAAATTTTGATTTAACTAATTATGAATTAAAAGAAACCGATGGTGTTTTCACGCTTAAAAATATTAATACAACAATAGGATTTGTAAGATTTAATAAATTGGGAGAAGTTGAATATATTTTCGTAAACCCAATTTTTAGGAAAAAAGGAATTGCAAAAAGATTATTGAGATTAGTTAAAGAAAAAACAAAAAAAAAGCTGAAATTCCAAAAACCAATAAGTCCACTAGGAAATAAGCTTCTTATGTCTTTAGAAAAATGGGATTAAAGAAAAAACTAAGACCTAGTATTAAAGCACGTATAAGAAAAATGGGTTTAAAAAATAAATTAAGACCCATTAAGGCAAAGATTAAGATAAATAAGGAAATTATTGACCAAAATATAGGAAGTTTCTTTCACTGGATTAAGGGAGCAGAATTAATTGAACTTAAAAAATGCAATACAGACGAGGATCCTGTAAGACCTGAATTAGATAACACATTTAGAAGAAGCTATGGTAGAAAAATTTATGGTGTAAAGTATGCAGGTGAAATTCATGCTGTCATGTGTTTTGCTTATACCAATCAAATTCCAAAAAATGTTGAGGAGCTAGGAAAGTTTAGTCATGATGCATTTTTACAAAGTGCACAAAGAGACCAAAACGTTGGAAAAATTGCCATTGCCTATACTGTTTGGTCAAAAAAAAAAGGTGGTGGAAAACTTATCGTTAAAGAAGTCTTTAAAAAAATTAAGAAATCAAATCACCTTAATAGATTAATTACCCTATCTCCTTTGACGAATATGGCTACTAAATTTCATACAAGGAATGGTGCTAGGTTAATACAAGTAAATGAAACAACTCAAAATTTCGAGTATGAGGTTATTAAAGATAACTAAATTAAAATGAAAAAAATTATAACTTCCCTAATTTTTATTCTATTTATCATTAATCAATCATTTGCAGACGATAGAAAAGATGAGCTTAATAAACTTTTCAAAGAATTAAAGATTAAAAATTCTGTTGTAACTTTTGAGATAGAACAAAAAATTTGGAAAATCTGGAGTACGCATCCAGAAAAAAATGACCTTACATCTTTATTAGCCAAAGGATCAAATTTGGTAAATCAAAATAAATTATACGAAGCTGAAGCAATATTTACAAAAGTAATTAAACTTGATCCAAATTGGGCTGAGGCTTGGAATAAGAGAGCAACAGTTTTGTATTTATTAGGAGAATTTCAAAAATCTCAAAATGATATTGATAAAGTATTGGAACTTGAAGAAAGACATTTTGGTGCACTAGCTGGGCAAGGATTAGTTAATATTCAATTAAAGAATTACGAAAAAGCAATTATGAGCTATAAAAAAGTGCAAGAAATATACCCAACAATGAAATCACCTAAAATTATGATAAAAGAGATTAACGAATTAATTAAACAACAATCAATTTAAAAAAATGAAAAAATTTAATTGGAATTATCCAACAACGATGTGGGTTGGTGAAAACAGAATTAGAGATATAAGTTTAGCTTGCAAAAAATTAAATATTAAAAAACCTTTATTAGTTACTGATAGTGGTTTAGCTAATTCACAAATAGTAAAAAAAACTTTAGAAAAGTTAAATATTGAAAATATTGATACTGAGATATACTCCAATGTTACAGGCAATCCAACAGGCACAAATGTAAATGAGGGAGTTATTTATTATAAAAAAAAAAATTGCGATGGTGTTATTGCTTTTGGAGGCGGTAGTGGTTTGGATGTTGGCAAAGCTATTGCATTCATGTCTGGTCAAACATTACCTTTATGGGATTTTGAAGATGTTGGAGATAATTGGACCAAAGCTAACGCAAATAAAATTTCACCAATTATTGCTGTTCCAACCACAGCTGGCACAGGATCAGAAACAGGAAGAGCATCAGTTATTTTGAATGAAAAAACTGGAGTAAAAAATATAATTTTTCATCCAAAATTTTTACCATCAATTGTAATTCTAGATCCTTTGTTGACTATCGGACTTCCGCCAGAAATTACAGCAGCAACTGGCATGGATGCTTTGGCTCACAATCTTGAGGCATATTGTGCTCCAGGTTTTCATCCAATGGCAGACGGTATAGCTTTAGAGGGAATAAAGTTGGTTAAGGAATGGTTGTTAGAGGCAGTAAATAATGGATCAAATGTTGAGGCTAGAATGAACATGTTAACTGCAGCCAGTATGGGTTCTACAGCTTTTCAAAAAGGTCTAGGTGCCATACACTCTTTAAGCCATCCAATTAATGCTTTAAACAATGTTCATCATGGTTTATCGAACGCAATATTTATGCCATATGTTTTAACATTTAACAAAAATGTGATTGAGAATAAAATTATCAAAGTTTGTGAATATTTGGAAATAAAAGAAAAATCATTTGATGGTTTTTTAAATTGGATTTTAGATTTAAGAAAAAAACTAAATATTCCTCATAAATTATCTGAAGTAATTAAAGAGGAAGATTTGGAATTAGATCGATTATCAATAATGGCTTTAAACGATCCTTCAACGAGTGGAAATCCAAAAAGATTAACTGAAAATGATATGAAAATTTTGTATCAACATAGTATGTCAGGTGAATTATTTTAATGAGTAATTTGAATATTTTAATTGTTGAGGGAAATCTAAAAGAGGAAAATCAAAATTTTTCAGAAGTAGGTATTCAAACTCACACTGAAAGTTTAAAAGATAGTTTAAATCACTTTACTAACAACATTAACTTTGATGTTGTAAATCCATCATCAGATGAAAACTTGAATTTAGTTAGTGAAAAACTTTCAAATTATGATGGTTTAATTTGGGGTGGAAGCAGTCTTAACATTTATAATGATACACCAGAAATAAAGAGACAAATTGAATTTATGAAAGAGTGTCAAAAAAAAGTTAAAAATATTTTAGCTATTTGTTGGGGTATGCAAGTAGCTGTTACAGCAGCAGGTGGTGAGGTTAGGAAAGCGCAAAAATCTCATATCGGAATTGCAAATGAAATTACACTTAATCATGAAGGTTTGAAAAATTTGATTTATAAAAATAAAGATCAAAAGTTTAATTCTCCAGCTTTTAATTTTGACGAAGTTGTGAAATTACCAAAAAATAGTATTTGTTTAGCCTCAAATAAAGTTAATAATATTCAAAGTATATATTTTACTGTAGGTGATACCAAAATTTGGGGTTTACAATATCATCCTGAAATTACATATGAAAAAATGATCAGTTTAATTGAGTTTAGAAAAGATAGATTAATAAATAACCGAAAGGCATTTAAAAATGAAGATGAAATTAAAAAACACATATTGTATATTAAAGATGAAATAACTGTGTCAAATAAAGCACAAAGAATGATTGAGTTAAAAAATTGGTTAGATAATATAAAATATAATTAAATGTTAAGTTATATAATTCCTTTTATTGTTTTAATTCTAGTAGTTGTTTTCATTCATGAATATGGTCACTATTACTTTGCTAGAAGATATGGTGTTGGAGTAACCGATTTTTCTATAGGATTTGGAAAAGAAATTTTTGGTTGGAATGATAAATCAGGCACTAGATGGAAAATTTGTTGGATACCACTCGGAGGTTATGTAAAATTTTTTGGGGATCGAAATGTTTTTTCACAAGCAGATCAAAAAAAACTTCTTGCAAAATATAATGAAGTAGACAGACAAAAATTATTCGTTTTAAAACCTCTATATCAAAGAGCTTTAATTGTTTTTGGCGGTCCTTTAGCAAATTTTTTATTAGCTTTAGTAATTTTTTTTTCAATTTATACTTTTGTTGGTAAAGATTTTACACCTGCGATGATCGCTGAAGTTCAAAAAGATAGCCCAGCTATGGTGGGTGGTTTAAAACAAAACGATGTAATTTTAGAAATAGATGGCAATAAAGTTGAGAGTATTATGGATGTTTCTAAATTTATAATGATGTCTACTGATAATTTAATTGATTTTAAAGTAAAACGTTCTTACGATGAATTGATTTTAAAAATTAAACCTGATACAATTTTAGGTGAGGATAACTTAGGCAATAAGATAAATAAAAGAATTGTTGGCATAAAATTAAGTGCTTATAACAATGAAATAAATCATGTAAAATTAGGTCCTGCTCAAGCAGTATTTCACGCTGCTCATGAAGTTTATTATGTAACCACATCTTCATTAAAATATTTAGGTGCAATGGTATTTGGCAAAGCAGATACATCTCAATTGGGTGGTCCAATCAGAATAGCAAAAATTTCTGGACAAGTAGCTGAATTTGGCCTCTTAGCTTTTGTGAGTATGATGGCTTATATTTCGATTAGCCTTGGATTAATTAATCTTTTTCCTATTCCGATGTTAGATGGTGGGCATTTAATGTTTTATGCTTTTGAAAAAATTTTAGGACGTCCTTTGTCACAAAAAACTCAAGAGGGCTTTTTTCGAATCGGGATGTTTTTGTTACTTTCACTGATGTTTTTCACAACCTTTAATGACCTAAAAGACTTAGGTTTATTTAATTAAATCTATTCAAAAAAATTTAAAAAAAGCTGTAAAATAAGGCTTTTTTTGATACTATACTATATATTGTGTATAACTTTTTTTTTAATACTAAAAAAAGTCTTGATTTATCAACACTTTTGATAAAGATGGTAATTAACCTAATAAAACCGGAGCTAAAATGAACAAAAAACAATTAGTTGTCAAACTTTCGGGAGCTTTAAATTTAAGTAAAGCTGATGCTGAAAGGACTTTTGACACAATAACCAACACTATTCTTGATGCTTTAAAAGCTGATGACTCAGTGAAAATTGCAGGTTTTGGTACTTACAAAGTTGCAAAAAGAAAAGCAAGAGTTGGAAGAAATCCAAGAACAGGTGAACAGATTCAAATTGCTGCATCACAAAAAGTTAAGTTCTTGCCAGCAAAAGCACTTAAAGAAGTATTTAACAAATAATATTTTAAACAGCCTTAATGATTTAAACCATTAAGGCTGTTTGTGTATGCAAAATGTGCATACCCAATTTTCCCAATCAGCGTTAGATATTAGCGTTAATCAAAATATAAGACATCTTTTTAACAGGGAGGTCTTATGACTAAATTAATAAAAATAATAAGTGCACCACTTATTAGTTTAATTTTTTTGTTAAACATGAGTAGTGCTGGTTATGCGGAGACGACTGTATCTCCAGAAGTAGGGTTTATATTTAATACCCTTCTATTTCTAATATGTGGATTCCTAGTCTTTTTTATGGCTTGTGGTTTTGCGATGTTAGAATCAGGTATGGTTACATCCAAAAGTGTATCCGTAATTTGTGCAAAAAATATAGGTTTAATATCTATTTCAGCAATAATGTTTTGGCTTGTGGGTTATAACCTAGCTTATGGGATTAATCCAGGCGGTTATATCGGGAAATTTATACCATGGGCTGATGGTAGTAAAATAGAAACAGGTTATGCTGATGGATCAGATTGGTATTTCCAAATGGTATTCTGTGCAACAACAGTATCAATTGTATCTGGAACTCTTGCTGAAAGAATTAAATTATGGCCGTTCTTTTTATTTGCGGCAATCTTAGCTGGAATTTTATATCCAATAGTAATGGGTTGGCAATGGGGAGGCGGTTGGTTAGCAGCTGCTGGGTTCTCAGATTTTGCTGGCTCAACATTGGTACACTCAACTGGTGGTGCAGCAGCACTAGCAGGGGCAATAATTTTAGGTCCGAGACTGGGTCGATTCACTAAAAAGGGTGAAGCGGCACCACTTAAGCCTTTCGCAGCATCATCAATACCATTAGTAACATTGGGTGTATTCATCCTTTGGTTAGGTTGGTTTGGATTTAATGGTGGTTCACAATTAGCAATTGGAACTGCTCCTGATGCAATTGCAGTGTCAAAAATATTTATAAACACATTATTAGCAGGTGCAGGTGGTGTAATGGCCGCTGGTACTGTCACTAGATTATCTGGAAAAACAGATGTAGTGCAAATGCTTAATGGATGTATTGGTGGTTTAGTTGCTATTACTGCAGAGCCACTTATGCCTTCGCCTTTAGCTTCAATTTTAATTGGTGCTGTAGGAGGTTTAATAGTTGTTTATGGTACTAAAATGTTGTTTGCTTTAAAAATCGATGACGTGGTTGGTGCAATACCTGCTCACATGTTTGCAGGTATTTGGGGAACATTAATTGTTCCTGCTACAAACTCGGGTGCTAATTTTGGTACTCAGTTACTAGGTGTAATTTCAATAAATGCTTTTGTGTTTGTTGTTGCATTTATAGTTTGGTCGTTAATGAAAGCAACAATGGGTATCAGATTGAGTAAAGAAGCTGAAATGAAAGGAACTGACGTGTCAGAAACTGGAGTTATAGCTTACTCAATTAGAGACTAATTGCGCAATAAGGGGACTCTTTGCTCTCTGTGTATCAAAGATTACTCATCAAAGGGTCCTTTTAAATTTACTTCCTCTAGTTAGTTAACAAAAAGCCCCTCCCTCAAGGGGCTTTTTATTAATGAAGGCTTTCAAGTGCGTTTAAAACTTCTATAGCGTGATTTTTAACTTTTACGTTTCTCCAAATTTTAAAAACTTTTCCCTTTTTATCAATTAAAAAAGTAGATCTTATAATTCCCAT
>CACFGT010000009.1 GCA_902565935.1 uncultured Pelagibacteraceae bacterium | reverse complement strand
AAAGAGCATAACCCGCACCCAACATAAATAATGCTCCATATAAAAAACGGCTTATGTCATAAGCCCAAATTGTAGGAGCTAAAAATAATTTTCTTGCAAGAACTTCATAAGTCATTGCAAAAATTAAAGGCATTAATATCCAGCAAACAATATTACCGATCCACTTACTAAATTTATCAATACTTGTAATTGATTTTGCCATCCATAATGGCATATCCTCAGGCATTTTTCCCGAACCACCTCGCCTCTCGGCTATCATTTCATCTGATATATCTAGTTTACCTGGTTCGTCTGCCATAAAATTCTTATTAAAAAATTAGAGCGGACTTAAAAGTCCGCTCTAATTAAATCAAGATTAATTACTGATTACTTTAATGTTGCTGCGTGAGCCATTCCAAGCTTCGCATTAGACATTTGAGCACCACTCCAGAAAGGAACAGCAATATCAGCAAATTCTTTCATCGAATTATAAACTTCGTTAAAGAATTTATTTTCTTTAGCATTCTTATTTAAAGAAGCTTTTGCTGCAGCCATATATTCTGTGAAGTAATCTGAAGGCGTATCCTCTAAAATTACTCCATGTTTAGTAGTCAGCTCTTGTAAAGCTTTGCCGTTTTCATAGATTCTGTAACTTAAAGATTTAGCTAATGAAGCATTAGCAGCAACTTCAAGAGACTTCTTCTCATGAGCACTCATAGCATTATAAGTTTTTCCAGTAATATAAAAGTCAGCATTTACGACTACTTGGTGTAAACCTTGTAAGTAATAATGCTTCAAAACTTTTTGGAAACCAAATGTTAAATCTGGTTTTGGACAACACCATTCAGCAGCATCAATAGTTCCTGCTTCTAAAGCTGGTAGAATATCTCCACCGCCCATAGCAACAGATGCTATACCGATGTCTTTATAAGTTTGTCCAGGAATTCCTGGAGGTGTTCTGAATTTATATTTTCTAAAATCAGCCATATCTTTAATTGGTTTTGGAAACCAACCTAAAGCTTCTGGTCCAACTGGTTGAATCATAAATCCTTTGATGTCTCTTCCCATTTCTTTCCATAGTTGGTCGTATAATTCTTTACCACCACCATATTGGAACCATGATAAGAAAGCGATGTTATCAATACCTACACCACCACCAGCTACTGGCGAACCAAATAACATAGCTGCAGGGTGATCACCTGACCAATAGTGAGTCCATGCGAAACCACAATCGATCAGTCCTTTGTCAACAGCGTCTAAAGTTTCTTTTACACCAACAACAGCTCCAGCTGGTAGAATTTCAAACTTAAGAGATCCACCTGTTAAAGTTGTTACAGTGTCAGTAAAATCTTTTAACATTTTAACTTCATCAGCTTTAGTGTTAAGAACTGTCTGACATTTAAGTGTTTTTGCTGCATTAGCACTTGATGTAAATCCAAGCACCACTACAAACGCAAACAACATTGAAATGATTTTTTTCATTGTTAATCCTCTTTTTAGTTAATTATAACGAAAGTATACAATCAGAAAAACAAAGCTGGCACAAGTGACAATTGTTAAATATGAGTGTAAAAGCTTTAAATAATATTAATTAAAAAAAGATTCAACTATCAATGGAAAATTTTGATTACATTATTATTGGAGCAGGATCAGCTGGTTGCGTTCTTGCAAATAGACTTTCTGCAAATCCATCAAATAAAGTTTTGTTAATCGAAGCTGGTGGTAAGGATAATTATCCATGGATACATATTCCAGTTGGATATTTTAAAACAATGCATAATCCAAAAGTTGATTGGTGTTTTAAAACTGAACCTGATGAAACAATGAATAATAGATCGATTAGATATCCTAGAGGAAAAACTTTAGGTGGAAGCTCTTCGATTAATGGACTTTTATGGATTAGAGGACAAAAAGAAGATTATGATGTATGGAGACAACTGGGTAATACAGGTTGGGATTGGGAAAATGTTTTGCCCTATTTTCTTAAATCAGAGAATAATGAATTAGGAAAAAGTGAATTTCATAATGATAATGGCCCAATTACTGTAGCAAATAAAAAGATTAACTTAAAATTACTTGATGAATTTCAAAATGCAGCTGAAGAATATGGGATACCTAAAACCAATGACTTTAATACTGGAAATAACTTTGGTGTCGGTTTTTTTCAATTCACCACAAGCTTTAATAAAGCAGGATTGAAACTTAGATGTAGTGCTGCTAAAGGATATTTAAATCCTGTAAAAAAAAGATCTAATTTAAAAATTATAACTAAAGCTCATGTTCAAAAAATAAATTTCAAAGGTAAAAAAGCTACAGGGGTTAATTATTTTATTGGAGAGAAAATTAATACTGTTAATGCCAATAAAGAAGTAATTTTATCTGCAGGATCAATTGGATCTCCTCATATTTTGCAGGTATCTGGAATTGGTGATGCTAACAAACTTAAAAACTTAGGTATAGAAATTGTTCATGAGTCAAATGGTGTTGGTAAAAATTTACAGGATCATTTAATGTTTAGACCAGTTTATAAAGTCAAAAATTTAAAATCACTCAATAGAAAAGTTGAAAGTTTATTTGGAAGATTTTTAATGGGACTTGAATATTTAGTTAATCAAAGTGGACCTGTAACTATGGGAGCTAGTCAAGTTTGTGCGTTTGTTAAAAGTGATCCTTCAAGAGCTACTCCTAATTTACAATTCCATGTATCGCCTGTTAGCACAGACATTTTAGGCGTAACTCCGATGCATGACTTTGAAGGAATTACTCCAACTGTTGCAAATATTAGACCTACTAGCAGAGGTGAAATCAATATAGTTAATAATGATAGTAGAATTTATCCCAAAATTAAAATGAATTATTTATCTACTGAAGATGACAGAAAAGTTGCAGCTCAGGGATTAAAAATTGTTAGAAAAATAATGTTAGAAACTGAAACATTCAAACAATATGAGCCAGAAGAATATAGACCAGGAGTTCATATTACTGATGATGAAGAATTAGTTAAAGCAGGTTCAGATTTCACTCAAACAATTTTTCATCCTGTTGGTACTTGTAAAATGGGACAGGATGATATGGCAGTTGTTGATGAAAAACTTAAAGTTAAAGGTATTCAAAACTTAAGAGTGATTGATGCTTCAATTATGCCAAACATTACCTCGGGAAATACAAATGCACCAACAATAATGATTGCAGAAAAAGGTGCTGATATGATACTAGAAAATTAATGTTTGCTGAATTATTTACTCCAGAGCAATTAACAATCTTAACACAAATTATTTTAATAGATTTAGTTTTAGCTGGAGATAATGCGATTATAATTGGAATGGTTGCATCAAAATTTCCATCAGAGCAAAGAAAAAAAATTATTTTTTGGGGAATTGGTGGTGCAGTTATCTTAAGAATAATTTTAACTTTACTTACTGCGTATTTATTGCAAATAACTGGATTAAGATTACTGGGTGGACTGCTTCTTCTTTATATTGTCTACAAACTTTATACAGATGTCATCAAAGGCTCTGATCACGAAGAGAATATTAAAGTTGATAACTCAAGCTTCTTAAAAGCTATTTGGACAATTTTATTAGCTGATTTTACCATGAGTTTAGATAATGTTTTGGGTGTAGCTGGGGCAGCGGGTGATCATTATAAATTATTAGTATTTGGTTTAGTTTTATCAATTGTATTAATGGCTTTTGCTGCAACATTAATTTCTAATTGGATTAAAAAGTATAAATGGATTGCATGGGCTGGATTAATAGCAATATTAATTGTTGCTATTGAATTGATTTATACAGATATTAAAATATTGTTTTTATAATGTATTTAAAAAATTATAACTTAAAAAATAAAACTGCAGTCGTAACAGGTGCTGGAAAAGGTATTGGAAAAGCATGTGCAATCGCATTAGCTGAAGCAGGTGCAAATCTAATTATAATTAGTAGAACTCAAAAAGATTTAAATGAAGTTTCTAAAAAAATTAAAAAACTTAAATCAAAATGTAAAGCTTATGTGTGTGACATCACAAACTATAATCAAATCAAAAATATAATTAATAAAATTCCTAAAATTGATATTTTAATAAATAATGCAGGAAATAATATTCCAGAGCACTTTACAAAAGTAAAAACCAGAAATATGGAATATTTAGTAAGGATTAATACTATCGCAACATTCAACTTAGCTCAATTATGTGCCTTGAAGATGATAAAAACAAAAAATAGAAAAAAAATTGGTGGTGCAATAGTAAATATGTCATCACAGATGGGACATGTAGGTGGACCAATTAGAAGTGTTTATAATATGACCAAATTTGGCTTAGAGGGACTTACAAAAGGAATGTCAATTGATCTAGCCAAATTTAATATTAGAGTAAACACAGTTTGTCCTACTTTTGTTGTAACTCCTATGACCAAAAAATTTTTAAAAAATAAAAAGTTTAAAAAAGAAACTCTCAATAATATCCCCATTGGAAGATTTGCGGAACTATCCGAAGTAGCCTCTGCTGCTGTTTTTTTAGCCTCTGATGCTGCGTCAATGATCACAGGAACTTCTTTATTAGTTGATGGCGGATGGACAGCAAAATAATCAAAATATTTTTTTTTATCTTTTTAACATCAATAAATGTTGATGCAGTTGAATTTGATGGAAAATTTAGACAAGGCCATTTTATTATTGGAAAAACAATGCCTGAAGCAAAAATTTTTATTGATAAAAAGAAGATCAAAGTTTCAAAAGAAGGTTATTTTGCTTTTGGAATTAGTAAAGATAGAAAATATGATATTACAATTGTTGAAAAAATAAATGATCAATCTAATACTATTGTAAAAAAAATAATTGGAAGAAAATACAAAATTCAAAAAATTGATGGTTTACCTAAGAAAAAAGTAACACCTCCAGAAGAATTCTATGAAAGAATCAATAATGAGAATAAATTAATTGGTGAAGCGAGAAAAATTAATACTGATTTATCTTTTTTTAAAGAAAAATTTATTTTTCCAGTGGACAATGCAATAATTACAGGTGTTTATGGAAGTCAAAGAATTTTAAATGGAATTCCTAAATGGCCTCATTATGGTTTAGATTTTGCTCAAAAAAAAGGCACACCTGTTAAGGCAATGAATAATGGCATTGTAACATTATCTGAAAACGATTTGTATTACACTGGTGGAACAATCATTTTTGACCATGGACATGGTGTATCAACTTTATATATGCATATGGATAAGATTTTTGTAAAAGTTGGTGACCATGTTAAAAAAGGGGATGTGGTTGGAACTGTTGGTGAAACTGGAAGAGCAACAGGTCCCCATTTAGATATCAGGCTTAATTGGTTTGGTGAAAGGTTAGATCCAATGTCCGTCTTAGAAAATAAATGAGATTAAAATTTAATAAAGAGATTGAATTTTTTTTTAAAAAGTTTTTTTTTCCAGAAGGATTTCTTTTAAAAAGAAGGCTGCAAAGATCAATCAAAAGAAACGATGAACAAGAAATCAATTTAGTAAAAAAATTCATTAAATCAGGAACAGATAGTATAGATGTTGGTGTTTATAGAGGAGTTTATTCTTATGAAATGTCTAAATATTCTGAAAAAGTACATTCTTTTGAACCTAATCCAATAATTTTTAAATATATTAATAAAAACTTAAAAAAATTTATTAAGAATATTCATTTATATAATTTTGCCCTAAGTAACCAAAATAAAACTATAAATCTTAAAATTCCAATAAGAAATTCAAACTCAAATAAAGAAATTTTTGAGGAATACTATGAAATGGGAAAAGCGACTATTCATAATGAAAACAACTTTGAAAATTATGAAAATTTTGAAATTCAGACCAAAAAAATTGATGAATTAAATTTTGATAACAAGATCTCCTTTATTAAAATTGACGTTGAAGGTCATGAGTTGGAAGTTATCGAAGGTGCAAAAAATACCATTAAAAGGGATAAACCAATTTTGTTAGTTGAAATAGAAAAGCAGTACACAAAAAAAGAAGTTGCAGAATCAATCAATTTTATCAATTCATTAGGCTATAAATCATATTTTTTTAATAAAAAAGATTTAAAGAGCACGACTGAACTTAATAATCTTGACTTATTCAATAATTTCATATTTTTTCCTAAATAATAGGTTATGAAAAAAACATTAATTGAAAAAACAGCCAACAAACTTGTTGCAGCATTTTTAAAAAATAAAATTATTTCACCAATACCTAGTAAATTTACAAAAAAAATATCTGAGGCTCAAAAATTAAGAAAACTTTGTGAGAGTAAAATCGATCAACCAATAATCGGATTCAAAGCTGCAGGTACTGGAATTCCGCTAATTAAAAAATTAAAAGAAAAAGAACCCTTCTATGCATCTGTTTATAAAAGAAATTTTTTAAAGAGTGGCAAAAGAGTAAAAATTAACAAATCTACCTTAGGTATTGAACTTGAAGTATGTTATTTAATTAAAAAATCCTTTTTTTTAACAAAAATTAAAATAACAGAAAGAAACATCTCTAAATTTATATCTCACATTGCTCCTTGTATAGAGATTGTAGGTTACAGACAAAATAAAAAAGGTATTAAATCTTTTGGAGATCTTTGTAGTGATTTTGGAGCAAATGTTAAATTTTTAGTTGGAAAAAAGAAAAAATATAAAAAATTTAATGTTAAAAATTTAAATACTAATATTGTAAATAAAAAAATAAATCACAAAGTCAATGGTAATACAAATACTGTTTATATCAATCCACTCAACTCATTAAAATTTGTTCTTAACAAAATAAAAAGAGATAAAATAAAATTGAATAATGATTTTTATGTCTTTACAGGCTCAACTTTAGGAGTTGCTCAAATCAAAAGCAAGGGCCTGCACGTAGGTAAAATAGACAAATTAGGTTCTGTAAAAGTAATTATAGCTTAATTTGATCTATCCTCGTCTTTTAAATGATCTTTTTTAATTTGTTCATCATTATTACTTGAGGTATTTTCAGAACTATCTGAATAAAATTTTCTAATTAATTCTTCCTCTTTTTTCTTTTGTTCCTCATCAAACTTAATTTCCCACTCTTTTATTCTTCTGTTCTCTTCTTCAATTCTTTTTTCTTCTTCTTCTTTTTCTTTAATAGCTAATAATCTCTCTTCCTCAATCTTTTTTTGTTTTTCTTCCTCTTTTCTGATTTCCTCTCTTCGATCTCTTTCTTCTTTTTCCTGTCTTAATCTTTCAGCCTCAGCAGCTTTTATTTTTTCCTCTTTTAGACGTAATTCCTCTTCTTTAACTCTTTGATCTGCTTGTTCTCTTAGAATTTGTCTCTCTAACTCTTGTTGTCTCTCTATTTCAAGATTTCTTAATCTATTTTCTGTTTCTCTCAATCTTTCTTCTTCGTATTTAAGTTTTCTCGCTGCTTCTCTAATTTTTTGTTCCTCATCTAAACGTTTTTGTTTTTCTATTTCTTTTATTCTATTTTTCTCTTGTCTTTCTTTTTCTTTTTCTTCTCTAATTCTTTGAGCTGCTATCTCTTTTTCTTTAATTTTTTCTTCTTTAATTTTTATCTTTTCTTCTCTTATTCTTTGTCTTTCAAGCATTTTTATTCTAAGCTCTTCTTCTTTGAGTTTTCTCGCATCCTCTCTTATTTTTTTAGCCTCTAAATCTTTTATTTTTTGTTGTTCAATCTTAATTTGTTTTGCTTCAATTTTTCTTCTTCTTTCCTCATTTTTTCTTACTTGTTTTTCATTATCTATTATCATTTTCTTTTGAGCTTGAATTTGTTTTTTCTCTTCTCTTATTTTATCAAGCTTTTCTTTTTTAATTCTCTTTTCTTCATTTCGCTCTTCTTTAATTTTTTCTATTTTCATTTTTTTTTCTAATTTAATTTTTTCTTTTTCTCTTGTTTTTTTTAAATTAGTATAAAAATGGTCAAATTTTTTTTTAGTATCTGAAAAGAAATTAATTGGAGATATCTCAAAAGGATTTGAAAGAAGTTTCTTTTTTTTATTTTTATTTTTCACTTAAAAAGGCTAAGGCAAAATTTTATATTTTTAAACAGATTTAGTGTTTAAATTGAGTTGGTTAAATACAATTCATACGTGAAAATAAAAAATTAAAATCAAAAAAACTGTAATTTTTTTTTTTAAGAATCATGTAGTTACATTTTGATGAAAAATATATTTTTTTTAATTATTGCTCTATCATTTTTATCTAGTTGTAGTGCTCCATCAAATATTTCCTTACTTGGTCCAATTTTTACAGCTTCCAAAACTGGCAGCATCTATCAAGCTTCTTTATCCTACGGTTCTAGTGAAATAGTTAATAAAATTAAAAAAGATTTTGAGAAGGAAAGAAATAAATTAGAAAATAAAAGTAGAAATTTTATTAATAGAATCACTCAAACACAAATAAAACCACCAATACTCCTTATTATTAAAACAGAAACTGTAGAAATATCTAAAGTATCTGAAATTGAACATTTGCCTTAATTAAGTGGAGATGAATATTCAATTATTACGAGTTTTTATATTTAAATAGAATCAGTTAAAATATAAATATGGGTGGTAGAGGGAGACTGAAGCCACCCTTTTTTTTTACATTCTTAAAAATAATACTTCAAATAAATTATAAACTTAAATATCTAAATATAAAAATTGTACCGATAACATATAGAAATATTCCAAACATTCTCTGAGCTTTTATTTTTCTCATTTTATGAACTGTGTTTACCCCTATTCTTGCCATTATTGTTGTAATTGGAATAAATATTAGAAACGCGGGAATATTTATGAAACCAACACTCAAAGGCAGATTTACATCTAAATAAAGTCCAGTTGAAAAAAAACCTAACGTTCCTGAAATGGAAATAACCAAACCAATAGCTGCAGCGCTACCAATAGCTTTTGTAATTGAATATCCAAAAAATCTTAATATAGGAACATTCATCATTGCACCTGTTATACCCATTGGAGCAGAAATTGAACCAGATATAAAAC
This sequence comes from uncultured Pelagibacteraceae bacterium, assembly GCA_902565935.1. GTDB lineage: Bacteria > Pseudomonadota > Alphaproteobacteria > Pelagibacterales > Pelagibacteraceae > Pelagibacter. Next base: position 44,717 of record CACFGT010000009.1, on the reverse strand, counting down.
CTAAAACTGCCTTTGGAAAGAAACTAAATGTCGGTTTAATTTTTTTTGTATTTTCTTGTTGTAAAAGTAAATAAGCACCGAATATGAAAACAACAATTGAAAAAAAAAGAACTAAGTACTTTGTTTTTAAAATTGCTGCCAAAAAAGATCCGAAAAATACACCTAAAATTACAAATAATCCAAAAGTTTTTAAAATACTCAAATCAACTGCATTATGTTTTCTATGAGTGAGAACAGAAGCTGTAGAGGTAAAAATAGTTATGAAAAATGCTGTACCAACAGCTAAATGCATTGTGTAGTCATCAGTTAAATTTAAAAAATCAAATATAAAAAAAAGAAAAGGGACTGATATTAAACCACCACCTATCCCAAAAAGACCTGCAAAAAAACCAACAGGAATTGCAGCCATGACCATTAATATAATTAAATATAAGTAATTTAAATTAGAGAGGGAGTCGGTCAATTTTTTTATTTTTAGTTTATATTTAAATACTCTATAAAAGATCGCATTGATACTAAAATTAAAAATATTCCAAAAATTTTACTAAGTAACTTTTTATCAATTTTATGGACAACTTTAGCTCCTATTCTAGCCATAACCATAGTTACAGGCACAAACACTGCAAATCCTAGAAGATTTATGTAACCAATACTATAGGGAGTATTTACATTATTAATTATTTTACCACCTGTTATCATTGTTATTGTTCCTGTTACAGCAATTAAAAATCCCACTGCTGCTGCTGTTCCAATAGATTTTCTAATATCGTAACCAAATGTTCGCATAAAAGGTACCATTAGAGATCCACCACCAATACCTAAAGGTACAGATATAAATCCAATAATTACACCAGAAATATTTTTTACAACAGCTGATATTTTTTTTGGATTATCTACAAGTTTTTCTCTCAAAAAAATAAAAAATAATCCTACCTTAAGTGCAAATATTGAAAAAAATAAAACTAAAGCAGGTGTTTTTAAATTTACAGCTAAAAAAGTTCCACAAATAACACCTGCTAAAATAAAAACCCCAAATGATTTTACCATTTTAAAATCAACAGCATCATACTCTTTATGAGTCATTGTTGAAATAATTGAGGTTGGAATTATTATTGCAAGAGATGTTCCAACTGACAAGTGCATTCTTGTAACTATATCGAAATCTAAAACAGTAAACGCATAATAAAGAGCAGGGACCATAACAATTCCACCACCTACACCTAACAATCCAGCCATAAAACCTGCTCCTGCAGCCGCAGCTGCTAAAACAAGTAAAAGATTTATTAATTCAGCATTAGAAATTATTTCCATTAAGAACTTACTTGATTAGCTTTTTCATTATTTTGAACAATTTTCATAATATGTTTAGCCTTTTGAAAATCAGAGTCTTTTGCCATCATATTATCACTTAAATATCTTTTCCATTCTTTAGAACCAATCTGACCGTGGTATAATCCAACTGTGTGTCTCATTATGTGATTTACTTTAGTCCCCTTCTTTACCTCATTATCTAAATACTCTAAAAGCTTTTTTACGACTTCTTCTCTTGAAGGACTATCAGTTGTGTTGAATATTTCTTTTTCAATTTCTACTAAAGAATATGGGTTCTGATAGATTGATCTACCAATCATCACACCATCACAAAACTTCATGTGATCATTTATTTCACTTATTCTAGTTATCCCACCATTTATAATAATTTCTAAATCTGGATTTGCTTTTTTAATATCATAAACCATCTTGTAATTTAATTTTGGGATATTCAAATTTTGCTTAGGTGATAAACCAGAAAGCATTGCTTTTCTTGCATGTAAAATAAATGTTTTTGTACCCACATTCTTCATTTTGTGAATAAAATTATTAAGATAATCAAAATCTTCAATATCATCAAAACCTATTCGAGTTTTGGCTGTCACAGGAATTTTACACACTTTGACCATAGAATAAATACATTCAGCAACTAAGTCTGGTTCCTTCATAAGACATGCACCAAACTTGTTTTTTTGAACTTTTTTACTTGGGCATCCAAGATTAATATTTATCTCATCATAACCCATGTCTTCTGCAATTTTTGCAACTTCTGCTAATTCGTCTTTATTAGAACCACCTACCTGTAAAGCCAAAGGTTTCTCTTCAGGACTATAAGATAAAATTTTATTTCTATCTCCGTGGAGGGCAGACTTTGTAGCAACCATTTCAGTATAAAGCATGACATTTTTACTCATTAACCTAAGAAAAAAACGATCATGTCTATCAGTGCAATCCATCATTGGGGCAACTGAAATTTTTCTATTAATCCTTTTTTTAGTATCCAAGTGCCTTACCCATCACTTTATCAGGTAACCATGTAACAATTTCAGGAAATATACATAGTATTAAAATAGCCAAAGCCATAATTATCATAAATGGAATAGAGCCTTTTAAAATTTCAGACAAACTTACATCTGGTGTAATACCCTTTATAATATAAAGATTTAATCCAACCGGAGGAGTTATCAATCCTATTTCCATGTTTATAGTAAACACTATTGCAAACCAATAAGGATCAAATCCTAAAGTTGTTATAACTGGTAATAATATAGCAGAAGTCATTACTATCACTGCAACGGGAGGTAAAAAGAAACCAGCAATTAAAAGAAATATATTAATCAAAATAAATACAACCCACTTATTAGAACTTAGCTCAACCATACTTTGAGCTAAAGACTGAGTTACGTATAATTGAGAAAGAGTGAAGGCGAAAAGATAAGAAGCTGCAATGATAAACATTATCATCACACTTTCTTTCATCGATACTTTAACAATATTCCAAATCTTTTTTGGCTGATAAATTTTATAAACAACAGCTATCAAAACAAAAACTAAAAAAGCTCCAACTCCAGATGCTTCTGACGGGGTTGCAACACCACCATACAAAACATATAAAACTCCAGCAATGATTGCTAAAAATGGTAGAATTCTTGGTAACACTTCAAGTTTTTCTTTTAATGTTGGCTTTACTCTATTTCTTAAAGCTTTAGCAGCATCTTTATCTATAAAATAACTATGAATAAGTGCCCAAATCGCAAACATGCCTGCCAACATAAATCCTGGCACCAATCCACATAAAAATAATCTACCAATTGATGTTCCTGTTGCAATTCCATAAACAATTAAAACAATACTTGGAGGAATTAAAACTCCTAGTGTTCCACCAGCAGCAATAGTTCCAGTAGCTATTTGGTCTGAATAACCCCTTTTTCTCATTTCGGGTATTCCCATAGTTCCAATTGCAGCACAAGTTGCAGGACTTGAACCACTTAATGCAGCAAAAATTGAGCATGCTCCAATGTTGGAAATAACTAATCCACCTGGCACTCTCCAAAGCCATCTATCTAATCCTGTATATAAGTCTTTGCCTGCAGGAGAATTAGCGACTGCCATTCCCATCAAAATAAACATAGGTATTGATAGTAAAACAAAAGAATTTAACCCAGCAAAGAATGTTTCCGCAAAAACATCAAGCATTTGAAAACCTTCAAATGATACCAAAAGGACTATAGATACAAAACTCAAACCAAAAGCTATTGGAATTCCTGAAAAGAGTACCAATAAAGTAAAAACTGCTACAATTAAAGCTATTATCAATGGGTCCATTAATTATAATCCTTATCGTCAGTGAGTTTTATAATTTCGGCTATGTATTGAAGAATCATTAATATAGCCCCTAAAGCCATTGAAGAATATGGTATCCATAAAGGTGGATCCCACACAGTTCCAGTTGAATAATTTTTTGTGAATGCTTCCTCAACCATTAAAAATCCAAAATAAAATAAAATCAAAAAAAATAATAAACTCAATAAGGAAGTAAAAATTTTTAAACGAATAATATTTTTTTTCGAAAGAAAATCATAAATCCATTCCATACTAACATGGGCTTTTTCACTAAGCACATATACACTCCCTATAAAAGTTGAAGCAACTAACAGCATAGTTACAAGTTCTGTTTGCCATGTAATTGCTCTTTGAAAAAAATATCTTTCAAAAACAAGTTCAACGATTACTAAGATTGATAAGAGTAATGCTAATACAGCAAAAGCACCACATGCTTTGGCGATTAGATCGCAAAATTGAAGATACTTTTTTTTCATAAAAAAAACCCCTATTTAATAAGAATAAATAGGGGTTCTTTATATATTATTTTATTTAACTGCTAAAGCCATTTCCATTAGCTTATCGCCACCTGGAACTTTATCAGCAAATGCCTTATGAGAAGATTTTTTTGCAATCTCTACCCACGCAGCATGGTCTTTTGCATCCATGTATACTAATTTTACACCTGCAGCTTTATAAGCATCTTCAAACTTTTTATCTAAGTTTTCTACTTGAGCTGTCATGTATTTCTCAGCAACTTTTCCAGCCTTCATTAAAGCTTTCTGTTGTTTAGAGTTTAAAGCATCAAAAGACTTTTTTGACATCAAAATTGGCTCATACATAAACCATAATCCAAATTTTCCTGGAGGAGTAGCACATGAAACTTGTTCATAAATTTTGTAACTTACAAAACTTCCTGAACTTGTGTTAGCACCTGTTAATACACCAGTTTGTAAACCAGTATAAATTTCAGATGAAGGCATACTTTGTATACCAGCTCCCGCAGCTTCTAACATTTGGTTAAATGCTTTACCAGCAGCTCTCATTACTTGGCCTTTAGCATCGCTAGGATTTTTGATACATTTTGTTTTTGAAGCAAAACCACCACCTAACCAAGCATCAGATAAAACTACGACACCAGCATCATTAATAATTTTTTTAATTTCAGTCATCATTGGACCTTTATTAAATCTTAATGCGTGATCATGATTTTTTACAGTTCCAGGCATTAAAGTTGCATCAAATTCTGGATGGAACTTAGAAGCGTATGCTAATGGAAAAGCAGAAATATCTAACTGACCAGTTGTCATTGGTTTCCACTGTTCTTTTGGTTTATATAATGATTTAGCTGGATAAATTCTGATATCTATACCAACATTTGCTTTTTTTACCTCGTCTGCAATGATTTGCACCATTTCATGACGTGGGTCATAAGATCCATCAGCTCTTGGAGTACCAGGCCATTGGTGACTTGCTTTTAGCGTAACCGCATAAGCAGAACCAATAGTAGTAAAAACAAAAACTAATGAAGTTAAATATAAAGATATTCTTTTAAACATTATTTTTTCCCTCTATTGTTATTTTTAATAATTCAATTAAAGTGAACTTATTAATAAGAGTCAAGTCGACAAAAACTCATGATATATATAATTATATGGATGGACCGTTAAAAAACCTACTAGTAGTTGATTTAACAAGAGTATTAGTAGGTCCTTACTGCACAATGATATTATCAGATTTAGGAGCTAGAGTTATTAAAGTTGAAGCTCCTGAAATTGGAGATGACTCAAGAAAATTTGGACCATTTATAAAAGATTACTCTGCTTATTTTATGTCTCTCAATAGAGGGAAAGAAAGTATTGCTCTTAATTTAAAGAATAACGAAGAAGACAAAAAAATTTTTGATAAAATTTTATCTAAAGCAGATATTTTAGTTGAAAACTTTAAGCCTGGAACTTTAGAAAAATGGGGTTTTGGATGGAAAGATATTAATAAAAAATATCCAAAACTTATTTATGCATCTGCCTCAGGCTTTGGTCAAACAGGTCCACTTAAAGAATTGCCAGCATACGATATGGTTGTTCAAGGAATGGGAGGTTTAATGAGTGTTACTGGTCAACCAAACTCTGAACCAACTAGAGTTGGAACATCTATTGGAGATATCACTGCTGGACTTTTTACTGCTATTGGTATTAATGCAGCTTTATATGATAGACAAAAAACTGGCAAAGGAATGTTCATAGATGTTTCGATGCTTGATTGTCAAATAGCTATTTTAGAAAATGCTATAGCTCGTTATCTGTCTAAAAATGAAATTCCGAAACCAATGGGATCTAGACATCCATCGATTGCTCCCTTTGAAGCTTTTAAGACACAAGATAGTTACATAATAATTGCAGCTGGAAATGATAAACTTTTTGAAAAGCTATGTAATCTTCTAAAGATCCCAGAGTTAAGTAAAGACCCAAAATTTTTAGACAACTCATCTAGAGCAAAGAATATGGATGAGCTCAAAAAAATTTTAGAGGAAAAATTATCTAGTAAAAAAACTAGTGATTGGGTTAGTGAAATGGAAAAAGATAAAATTCCATGTGGACCAATCTTTAACATTAAAGAGGCTGTAGAAAACCCTCAAATAGAATCTAGAAACATGATTGTTCAAGCTTTTCACAAAGTTGTTGGAAATTTTAAATTAGCAGGTAATCCCATCAAGATGTCTTCTTATAAAGATGAAAAAACAAGAGGTGATATCCCTGATTTAGACGAACACCGACAAAAGATATTAGAAGAATTTTGTAATTAATTAATTTTAAGAATTTGAATTTTCTGAATCGTCCGCTGCCTGATCCTCACTCTCAGAAACTTGATCTAAAGAAACATCTCCTTGCTCTTCATTAGCATCTTCAGATACAGGTACTTCTGCAACTTCTGGCTTAGCTGTCTCAGATAATTCCTCTAAATCCTCTTTTGAAACTTGAATTTTTTCTGGAGCTTTTCTTGCTCTTTTAGAAGGTAAAATTGGTGCTCCGCTCTTAGAAATTTCACCTTTATATAAGCTTTCAAAGTCATCACCAACATCTTCATCATCTTCAACATTATCATCAACTTGTTCAACGTGTTTTCTAAGTTTATATATAGCGCTTTCAGTTAAATCTGGAACTTTGACATTTTCTTCAGCAATCTCTCTTAGAGATATAACTGTATTTTTGTCATTATCTCTTTCAATTGTTGGTTCTATACCTGAATTTAGTTGAGTTGCTCTTTCTTTTGCAACTAAAACTAATTCGTAAGGACTATCAACTTTGTCAATACAATCTTCTACTGTTACCCTAGCCATGCGGAGTATCTATACAGTGAACTAATAAAAATCAAGGAATTTTTTAAATATATTTTGGATTAAGCTTACTTTTTATTGAAAAGAGAAGAATTAAGGATATCAAAATGTAAATAAATGAAACTAAAGCAATTTGTTCAATTGTAAATCCTCTATCAATCAACAATCCAAATAGCGCAGTTCCAAATGCAGTGGAAAACACCATCAAAGCTGTAGTTAGAGCTTTAATAGACCCAATATATTTTACTCCATAAATTTCTGCCCAAGTTGATGATCCTAAAACGTTTGATAATCCATTAGAAATACCAATTAATCCTAGAAAGATAAAAGAGGTTAAAGAAGTATCAAAATAAAATAGAACTAATGTTGCAACTAACAAAGGGATATTCATAAAGATTAATAATTTTCTACTGGTAAATTTGTCAATTAAAAAGCCAGATCCTAGTAAGGTAATTACTGATAATATTGAATAAATCATAAATGATTGAGCAATTACAAAAGCTCCCCATTCTTTAGACTCTGTAATAAAAGATTGATAAACAAATACTCCAGTTGCAATCCATGGCATTGCTAGCATGTTTAAACAAACAATATAGAATCTATAATCCTTTATAACTTCAATTCTTTGCCATTGTTTAATTTCCTTTTTACCAAAATTATCTGTATCAACTTGTTCTCTTGTTTCAAAATCTAATTTTTTTATTAAAAAAAAAGAAGCTAGTGGTAAAAAAATCAGTGTTAAAATAGAAATAGATATCCAAATATTTTGCCATGCTGTAATTGTAAGAAGATAAATTATTAAAACAGGTAAAATAAATTCTGCAGAAGAAAGGCCAAACCATCCAATACTAAGTGCTTTTCCTCTAGATTTTGTAAAATACCTTGTAATAGTTGTAGATGCAGTATGAGACATCAGTCCTTGACCTGAAAATCTCATAAAAAAAACAGCAATAAATAGAAAAGTTATAGATGATATTTTTGAAAAGAAGAAACAAGAAAAAGATAAAAGTAAGGCTACACAAAAAGCAAATTTAAAAATATTTATATCATCAATTTTTTTACCAACCCAAATTAAAAGAAAACTACTTAGTAAAGTTGCTGAAGCATAAATTGAGCCAAATTGTCCATGAGTAATAGATAGTGTTTCCCTGATACTAGAATTAAATAAACCAAGAAAAAAACTCTGTCCAAAACTAGAAAAAAATGTAAAGATGAATCCGAAAATAATTACTTTTAAACTTAAACTACTAAACATAAAAAATTATGAGTTGTAATGTTGCTTTCATAGGTCTTGGTGTCATGGGTTATCCAATGGCTGGTTATATATCAAAAGGCGGTCACAATGTAACTGTTTTTAACAGAACAAAATCAAAAGCAGAAAAATGGATCAAAGAATACAAAGGTAAAATGGCAGAAACTCCTGCTGAAGCTGCAAAGGATGCAGAGTATGTCTTTACATGTGTTGGAAATGATAACGATTTACGGGAAGTAACATTTGGTGACAATGGTGCATTTAAAACAATAAAAAAAGGTGCAATCTATATTGATAACACAACAGCATCAGCAACAATTGCTAGAGAAATTTATGAACATGCAAAGAAAAATGGATTTGGTGCGTTAGACGCTCCTGTATCTGGTGGACAAGCTGGTGCAGAAAATGGTGCACTAACAGTGATGATCGGTGGTGATCAAGCTGATTTTGATAAAGCAAAAGATAAAATTGATTGCTATAGTAAAAAAATGAAACTGCTTGGGAAAGCTGGTTGTGGACAATTAGCTAAGATGGTTAATCAAATTTGTATAGCAGGATTGGTACAAGGATTATCTGAGGGAATTAACTTTGGAATGAAAGCTGGATTGAACATGGAAGATGTTATTGAAGTAATTTCAAAAGGTGCTGCACAATCTTGGCAAATGGAAAATAGATACAAAACAATGATTGATGATAAATTTGATTTTGGTTTTGCAGTTGATTGGATGAGAAAAGATTTAAAAATTGCAATGGATGAAGCTAAAAATAATGGTTCATTATTACCTGTAACAGAACTTGTTGATAAATTTTATGGAGAAGTTCAAGGTTTGGGTGGAAATCGTTGGGATACTTCAAGCTTAATTAAAAGATTTAGAAAGTAAAGTATGCAGCCAGCATACTATGAAAACTTAGAAGAAATTCAAAATAAGTACTGGTCTATGTTAGATGATGCAGTAACCAATAGAAGTTCACCGTTTAGAATTCCTGTTTTCATATGTGCTCACCAAGATGAAGTAGATGGCAGAATTGTTGTTTTACGTAAATCAGATAGAACAAATAATTTATTACAATTTCATACAGATTTAAGATCTCCGAAGGTAGATATTCTTAAAAAAAATAAAAATGCCTCTCTAGTTTTCTACGATAAAGAAGAAAAGATACAATTAAGAGTAAAAGTAGAATGTGAAGTTAATAATCAAAATTCTACAACAGAAGAGTCGTGGAAAAAAACTCAACATATAAGCAGACGTTGTTATTTAACCGATAGTCCTCCAGGAACTGCTTCAGAAAATCCAACTTCTGGTATGATATCTAAATTAGAAGATTTTGATTATACAATGGAGCAAAGTGAAGAAGGTTATAAAAACTTTACAGTTATAAAATGTAAGATTAAATCTATTGAATGGCTATATCTTGCAGCAAAAGGACATCGAAGAGCAAAATTTGATTTAGAAGCTAATAAAAATGCTTGGCTAGTTCCTTAAAAAATAGATTTAGAATATTTTTTCCAATTATCTTGATAATGTCGAGTGTTTTCTGCAACAGCTTTCTTTTCTTCTTCAGTAACTTCTCTAACAACTTTGCCCGGTGAACCAATCACTAAAGAGTTATCTGGTATGTCTTTATTTTCAGTGATTAAAGCTTTTGCTCCTATGATACAATTTTTTCCAATCTTAGCATTATTAAGAATCACTGCACCAATCCCAATTAAACTATTATCCCCAATCGTACATCCATGAAGCATAACCATATGTCCAACAGTTACATTCTTTCCAATTTTTAGTGGATAACCAGGATCGGTATGTAAAACACTTCCATCTTGTACATTTGATCCTTCACCAATGTAAATATTTTCAATATCTCCTCTTAAAGTTGCATTAAACCAAATACTAGAATTCTTTTCTAAAGTAACATCACCTATTATGGTTGCATTAGGTGCTACCCAATTTTCGCCAGAGTTTTTTGGTTTTTTATCTTTTAAATCGTAAAACATAATTTATATATTATTACATTATGCCAATACAAACTCCAATATGTGATTTCGGCCAAAAGGCACACGACTTTAAGCTTAAATCAACAGACAATAAGATAATTTCTCTAAATGATGTCAAAGGTGAAAATGGAACTTTGATCATGTTTATTTGTAATCATTGTCCATACGTCAAAGCAGTTACCAAAGATATTGTTGAGGATAGCAAAAAATTAAATGATTTTGGAATTAATACTGTAGCAATATGTGCAAATGATGCTGAAAATTATCCAGAAGATTCATTTGAAAACATGATTTTATTTGCAAAAAAACATCAATTTAGTTTTCCCTATTTAGTTGATGAAACACAGGAAATAGCCAAAACTTATGATGCAGTATGTACTCCTGATTTCTTTGGTTATAATAAAAATCTTGAGCTTCAATACCGAGGTCGATTAAGAGAACTTAAAAATTTAGTTCCTGTAAGAGAAGGTGAAAGTGATTTATTTAAAGCGATGAAGCAAATTGCTGAAACTGGAAAAGGACCTGAAAGTCAAACTCCCTCTGCTGGATGTGGTATTAAGTGGAAAAATAATTAATGTACCTAATTGTAACAAGATCTTTCCCACCTGAAATAGGTGGCATGCAAAGTTTAATGTGGGGACTTGCTAATGAAATGTCCAAAAATTTCATGATAAAAGTTTTTGCTGATTACCATGAAGATCATAAGGAATTTGATAATAAAGTAAATTTTTCTATTGAAAGAGTTGGCGGAATTAAATTTTTAAGAAAAATAAGAAAAGCTCAATTAATTAATGAATTTATCAAAGATAATAAGGTTGAAGGAGTAATTGCTGATCATTGGAAAAGTTTAGAATTAATTAAAACTTCTAAAAAAAAATTTTGCTTAATTCACGGTAAAGAAATCAATCATCCTTTTGGCAGTGGACAGAATAAAAGAATTATTAAAATCTTAAATAATGTAGATAAAGTAATTGCTAATTCAGAATACACAAAAAATTTAGCAATCCAAAATGGTGTTAATCGAGATAAAGTAATAGTTATTAATCCAGGTATAAACCCTGCAAAAGAATTAAATAAGAAATCACTCGCTCAAGTCGAAAGCTTACTTAAAGTAAAAACACCCCGTTTAATTACTGTCTCTAGATTTGATAAAAGAAAAAATCATGAAAAAATAATCATGGCATTGAGAAATTTAAAGCAGATATATCCTGATATTGTCTACATATGTATTGGATATGGTGATGAATTAGAGAATATAAAAAGATTGGTTAAAGAATTAGACTTAAGTGCCCAAGTAATGTTTTTTAAAGATATCACTGAGGAATTAAGAAATGCCTTAATAGCAAAATCAAATATTTTTGTAATGCCATCAATAATTCATAAAACCTCAGTTGAAGGTTTTGGAATAGCATACGTTGAGGCAGCACAATACAGTGTTCCCTCTTTAGGTGGTAAAGATGGTGGAGCATCAGATGCGATTCAACATGAAAACACAGGATTAATTTGTGATGGTAATAATTTAGATGATATATACTCGTCTTTAAATTCAATGATTGAAAACAAGAAGTATTTTATTCTAGGAAAAAACGCCAAACAATTTTCTAACAAATTTTATTGGTCGAATACGATTGAAGAGTATAAAAAAATCTTACAGTGAACTTGCTAATCTCTCAAAGACTTTTTCAGCACTTAATTTTTTTAAATCATCAACTTGTATAGGTTTAAATTTTTCTCTTTCTATACTAACTTTAATTGCAGTTGTATGTTTTCCAAATAAAGTAATACCCTTGGCACCAACATGAGCTGCAATGTGAGCAGGTCCTGTGTCATTAGCAACTATAAAAGAACTTTGTTTAACTAAAGAAGTTAATTGAGAAATATTTATAGCTTTACCGTTATCTAAGATACTTATTACGTCTAATTTTTCTGCTTCAGCAATTTCAGATGGTCCAGGCGCACTTATAATTTTATACTCATCACCAAACTTTTCCAAAATAAGTCTTATTAATTGATTGAAGTAAGGCCATTTTTTTAATGATAAATGAGGTGAACAAAATGGAAATAATAAAATATATTTTTTGAGACCAAACTTATTCTTAATTTCATCTATATTTGAACATGCCCAACTAAAGTCTGGGATCAATGTATTGGCAGTTTTTAAACCTGAAGATTTAAGTTGATGATTAAATCTATCTAATACTGCAATTTTATCAAATTCATCCTTATCTGTTTTGTTGGGCAAAGTTGAAATTGAACTAGACCATATTTCTTTTGTAGCCTTTGGAAAAAGAATATTTTTATAAAATGCTGTCCGAGATGAATTTTGGAGATCAAAAATTTTTGAAAAATTAAATTTTTTTAATTTTCTCATTAAAAGATATAAATAAATTAAATTATATCTAGGTAACCTTTTGTCTAAAATCACTTCATGTATAAATGGATTTTTTTTAAATAATTCTACGTAAGGATTAGTGGTTAATAAAAAAATTTTATCTTCCTTAAAGTTTTCAGATATATCTTGAATTGCACCACTTGCTTGAGCTATATCTCCTAAAGAACCATGTTTTATTATTAAAATATTAGACATAATTACAACAAGATAACATAGTATTTAATTTTATGAATAAAATTATAGTTGAAGTTTCAATTGGTGAACTTTTTGACAAAATTTCTATTTTGGAGATCAAAAAAGAAAAAATTAAAGATCCAGAAAAACTGAAATATATCACAGATGAACATTCTATTCTTAAAAGTCAATTAGATAAGAATATTAAGAAAAACGAAAAATTAGAAAAACTTTTTCAATCTTTGAAAGAAATAAATTCCAAATTATGGATTATTGAGGATGATAAAAGACAATGTGAAAAAGAAAAAGATTTTGGTGAAAAGTTTATAAAACTTTCTAGAGATGTACATTTTCTAAATGATGATCGTGCTAAAATAAAATTAAAAATTAATGATCTTACTGGATCTAAGATTAAAGAAATAAAAGAATATACCAGTTATTAATTCTTATCTGAGTTATAATACTTTTTATAATCCTCAATTTTATGAAAAGAAAAATCTAATAAATAATTTTCAATCAAAAACTCTATCAAATTATAAAGATTTTTCTTTTTTTTATCAGACAGTGAATTTAACAAATTTTTCAATTTATATTGTCCAGATAAAATCTTTTTCCAGTCTGCACCATCATTATCAACGTTAAATTTAAAATTTGTACCATCCTTAACGTTTATCATTTCTATTCTATCTGTCTCAAATTTGTATCTAATATTCTGGAAAGCATATGTAAAAATGTCATCGAGAATAATCTTATTATAAAGTTTTGAATATTTCTTATTCTGTATTTTAGTACAAATAACCTCAATTTTTCTATCATTCCAGTTCAACATCTGAGCAATGTCAAGTTGCTGCTCTAAATTAAACTCTTTAAATTTTTTTAAAAGATTTGGATTATCAATAATATATTTGGTAATTGCTGCAACTTTTCCATCAACAAAATTCTTAATCAAAAAATTGTTTTCCTCTAACTCTTTAATTGAAGAACTTAATGAATAGAATTTTTCTTTTGGATGGAGAAATATATCTACTACTCCAGCATCATATACAAAATCATTAAATTGATTTAAAAATAATTTTGAAGGATGATTTTTGTGTAATTTTTCAATTATATTTTTGATATTTCCCACTGACTCTTTATCTTGAGTAAATTCAAATTTTTTAAAAACCTCTTTTAAACCCTTAATAAGATCACTTTGCTGATTTCCATAAACCATCAAAAAAAGAACACCATGGTTTGTTAAATTATCATTAAAAAATTTTAAAGCTGTATTTGGATTATCCAAATGATGAATAACACCTGAGCTAATTATATAATCAAATTTTTTATCAAATTTTTGATTTCTAAAATCATCACAAATTAATTTTAAATTTTTTATATTGTGTTTTTTTATTAATTTTTTTTGATGATTTAAACTATTTTCAGAAAGATCTATTCCAATAAAACTATGAATTGGATTACATTTTGCCAAAACAGCTGCTTGATCAGATCCACAACCAGCCACTAAAATATTCATTTTTTCTCTTTTATAAGGAAACTCTGGCCATAATTTGTGCCAATGGTAGTTTGGGTCACAAGTTTGATATCTATTTTTAATCAACCACTCATTTTCAATATCTTCACAAGGCTTTGGGTAAATGTAATTATTATACTGAGCTGTTAATTTTTTGATATTTTCACTCATGACTAATAATTGTATTTTTTTTCTAAAAATCCAATTAAATTATGAATTAAAAAAGTTATAAATAGATATATTCCACCTGCTACTATAAAAACTTCAATAGGCTTAAAAGTTGTTGAAATTATATATTTAGCAACTCCTGTTAAATCCATTAATGTTACGGTGCTTGCTAATGAGGTTCCCTTTAACATTAAAATAATCTCATTTCCATAAGCTGGAAGAGACTGTCTTATTGCGATTGGTATTTGTATTTTATAAAAAATTTCTTTTTTCGATATACCTAAACTTTTTCCAGCTTCAATAATTCCTGGTTTAATAGTTTGAAAAGCTGATCTTAAAATTTCTGAAGTATAAGCACCAGTATTCAATGCAAAAGCAATAATTGCACACCAATAAGGTTCTTTAAGAACAACCCATAAAAATGATGACCTAACAGATTCTATCTGACCCAAGCCAAAATAAATTATGAATATTTGCACCAATAAAGGTGTACCTCTAAATATATAAGAATATCCGTAAGCAAATTTGTTTATAAAGATATTTTTGTTTAATCTCAGCACTGCAAAAAAAAGGCCAATAAATAAACCAATTATCAATGAAACTGATAAAAGTTTAAGAGTAACAATTGTAGCATTTAACAACTTAGGAAAACTATTTATCATTAAATCAAAATCCATCAATAACCCCTACTATATTTGATTTCTAATCTATTGATTAATTTCATACTCAAGAAAGTAAGTAGTAAATATAAAACTGCTGCAAAAGAGTAAAAAAATAATGGATCTCTTGTTGATCCCGCTGCAATATAAGACTGTCTCATTATTTCAACAAGTCCTGTTACAGAAATTAAAGATGTATCTTTTAATGTAATTTGCCAAACATTACTTAAATTTGGAATTGCAAGTCTTAACATTTGAGGCAAAATGATCTTATAAAGTTGTTTAAATTTACTAAAACCTAAAACTTTTGCAGCTTCAAATTGTCCTTTATCAATCGATTGAATTGCACCTCTAAAAACTTCTGTAGAATAAGCACCTGAAATAATTCCTATTGCAAATGATCCTGTAACAAAAGCATTTATTTCTATGTACTCATTATAACCAAATATTGAGGCAACAAACATGATTGCTCCACTTCCACCAAAAAAAAATAAATAAATTACAAGTAACTCAGGTACCCCTCTAATAACTGTTGTGTAAGTGTTCCCAATAAAATTTAAAAATTTATATTTTGACAATTTTAATGGAGTAAAAATTGCAGCAAAAACAAAACCAATTACCATTGCAGTAATTGATACGGCTATAGTCATAAGGGTTGCACGAAATAGCTCATCACCCCAACCAGTATCTCCAAATGCTAGAAGTTCCATACAGATTGGCGACTATACATTATAGTCGCCAAATCTAAAATTGAATTACATAGAAGCGTCGAAACCGAACCATTTAGTAGCTATTCTACTAATATCCCCGTTCTTTCTTGCTTTATCGATTGCTGCGTTAAACTTTTTTAAAAGTTCAGTATCATCTTTTCTAATACCTACACCAACACCGTTACCAAATGCACCGCCTGAAAAAGTTGGTCCTGTTAAAACTACAGGTTTTCCAGATTTTTCAGCATAATCACTAAACGCTACTGCAGCAGCTAATGCAGCATCACATCTTCCTGATGCTAAGTCTAGATTTACTTCATCTTGTGTTTTATAAGTTCTAACATTCACTTTTCCAACATCACCTGAATCTAAAAAGTTTTGGTGAATTGTAGCTGTTTGAACGCAAACAGTTTTACCCGCTAAAGCTGAAGTTAAAGTTTTTAACGCTTTTTTTGCAGCTGCATTAGGTTTGGTTAGATTAATTCCTGCTGGCGTATCTAATCCTTCAAGATTTGAACCTTTCATAACCGCTAATGAGGCAACTTCATCTGCATAACCTTGAGAAAAACTAATTGCTTTTTGTCTCTCAGCTGTAATTGACATTCCAGCCATTATTGCATCAAATTTTCTCATAATAAGAGCTGGAATCATTCCATCCCAATCTTGCTCAACTATGGTACATTGTTGCCCTATATATCTGCAAAGTGTCCAAGCTAGTTCAACTTCAAATCCAATTAACTTTCCTGACTCATCTTTTGAGTTCCATGGAGGATAAGCACCTTCTGTTCCAATTCTTATCTTGTCGGCATTAACATTTCCCACAACTAATAAGGAAAGTAAAACTGAAAAGATAATCTTTTTAAATATATTCATCACATTCTCCTTTAATAAAATTAAAGTATTTCACAAATTAAGTGTTAGGAAAAGAAAAATTAATGATTAATGGATGATGAAAAGTTCCAAGAACAATCAAAGCTAGGCACATAAACCCTAGATAATTTAGTATTACCAAAATGATGATGAAAAACATTTAGCCAATTTTCAACTTGATGGGGTTTTTTATCTTGACTACCTACTTGTGCCGTTATCACTCCTTTTGGTTTAAGAATTCGAACTAATGAGTCCATATTTTTTGCTGCAAGATCTATGCAAAATTGATCATCATTTAAATCAACAAATATATGATCATACGTATCATCTTTAATAGATTTTATACTTTCAAAAGCATCACCCCAAACGCATTTTACAGAGTTTTTCTCCGTTGCCTTTTTTCCAATATCGCCAAGATGTTTGTTGCAAACTTCAACCACCTCTGGATCAAGTTCAAACCAATCAATAAAATTAAATTTTTTAGATATACATTCTCTTGCAACACCTCCATCTCCTCCTCCAATAATCGCAGCTCTGTCATTAGAATTATTTAATTTCAATCCAGCCCCTACAAACGTAGAACTGTATAAATGTTCATCTGATGCAGCTACTTGAATTTCTCCGTCGATAAATAAAGATTTTCCAAATTGCTCTAAATCTAAAATTTCAATATGTTGACCAACTTTTGATTTAAAATCTTCAAGAACATCATTTACCACATATGCTTTTTGTAAACCAGGAGAACTATAAATATCGTGGTATAAAGCTTTTGTATCTCTATTAAATTCTTTTTTAACTATTCTCTTATGTTTAAATTCTTTCTTAATTATATTGATTGCAACTGACGGGCTTATTTTCCCACAGGTAAAAAAATCAAAACTAATTATTCCATTTTCTGGAAATGTATGAAAACTAATGTGACTCTCAGCCAATAAAGCTAAAATAGTAAAGCCTTGTGGTTCAAATTTATATTTTGAAATATTTAAAATAGTTACATTAGCTGCTTTAGCTATTTTATGTATAACTTTCTCATAAACTGAAGGATCGTACTCTTTTGTAGTACCTATAATATCTAAAGTAATATGCTCCCCAACTTTAATCATCTTACCCTTTTTTATAGTTTTTAGCCTTTTCCAAAACTTTTTTCATTTCCTCAAATGAAAGAATCTTTGGATTTCCTAACTTTAAAGCAATAGTATATTGATGACAAATATTTTCTACTTCTTGTGCAAGTTCAAAAGCATTCTCTAAATTTTTTCCAAAAGCAACCTGACCGTGATTAGACATCAAGCAAGCGCTTCTATTTTCTAAAGCTTTAATAACATTTTTAGATAACTCTTCTGTTCCAAAAGTAGCATATTCTGCACATTTAATGTCATCTCCCCCTGCAAGAGCAATCATGTAATGAAACGGTGGAATTGGTTTTCCATGTGAGGATACAGCTGTTGCGTGTGGAGAATGAGCATGAACGATAGCATTGGCCTCTTTTTTATTTGCATAAATATCTCGATGAAATCTCCACTCGGATGAAGGTTTATTAGCTGAGTCTTTTTTTTCCTCTTCATTTAAACCCATAAAAACTATATCTTCAGGTTTCAGCGTTTCATATTTTTTACCTGATGGAGTAATTAAGTATCCTTCTATATTATTCTCCCTCCCTCTCAGTGAAATATTACCTGATCTAAGGGGTGAAAGATTTGTAGAATTTAATTTTAAAGAATATTCAATAATTTGATTTCTTTGAACTAAATTTTTCATTTAAATAAATGTTTAAGTCCTTTTTCTGATGCTTCACATACACCTTTATCAGTAATTAAACCTGTAACATATTTTGCAGGTGTCACATCAAAAGCCAAATTCATAGCCTTACTTTTTTTTGGATATATTTTAATCTTTTTTATATTTCCATCTTCATCAATTCCTTCCATTTGAGATAATTCATTTGCATTTCTCTCCTCTATTGGAATATCTTTATGATTTTTAATATTCCAATCAATTGTTGAGCTTGGCAAAGCTACATAAAAAGGAATATTGTTATCATGTGCCGCTAATGCTTTAAGATAAGTACCAACTTTATTACAAACGTCACCATTGGCTAAAGTTCTATCTGTTCCAACAATGCACATATCGATTTCACCTCTTTGCATTAAGATACCACCAGTATTATCGGCAATAATTGTGTTTTTAATACCTTCTTCATTTAATTCATAAGAAGTGAGATTCGCTCCTTGGTTTCTTGGTCGAGTTTCATCAGCCCAAACATGAACTGGGATACCTTTTTTATGTGCATGATAAATAGGAGAAGTTGCAGTTCCCCAATTGATTGTCGCAAGCCAACCAGCGTTACAATGAGTCAGAATATTTACAGTATCTTTTTTTTTATTATAAATTTCTTCAATTATTTTAAGTCCATTTAATCCTATATTTTCGCAAAATTTGATATCTTCTTCACAAATTTCTTTTGCTTCGTTTAAGGCTATCTCTAAAATTTTATCACTATTAACACCTGATAATTTATTCATCATTCTATCAACTGCCCACTTAAGATTTATTGCTGTAGGTCTTGAATTTATTAAACACTCTGCAGATTTCTTTAAAAACGATTGATCATTATTTTCAATAATAGCTAAAACTAGTCCGTAAGCGGCAGTAGCTCCAATTAACGGAGCACCTCTCACTTCCATTAATTTAATCGCATTTATAGAATCATTAACTGTTTTGAGATCTTTAATAATGAATTGGTGTGGAAGTTTTGTTTGATCAATAATTTTTACAACATTATTTTCAAACCAAATAGTTCGATATTCTTTTCCTTCTATTCTCATTTATTCAAAACTCTACCAGCAACGTTTTTTAATTTTTCTATAGTTTTTTTTGTTCTTTTTTCAGGAGCAGTGATTATAGCTACATCTAAACAATTATTTGTTGGATCTTTTGGATCAATATGGTTTTCAAAATTTTCTATTAAATTTTTAATCATATTTTTAGCTTTTGCGGCATTGCCTAAAAGCACTTTTACTACTTGT
The DNA here is from genome assembly GCA_902565935.1 of uncultured Pelagibacteraceae bacterium. Classification (GTDB taxonomy): domain Bacteria; phylum Pseudomonadota; class Alphaproteobacteria; order Pelagibacterales; family Pelagibacteraceae; genus Pelagibacter. Next base: position 24,996 of record CACFGT010000009.1, on the reverse strand, counting down.
TGAACATCGACATTTTCATGATCTGGATGCCAACAATCATAATCTGTAACCATTGAAACTGATGCATATCTTATTTCAGCTTCTCTTGCTAATTTTGCTTCTGGCATATTGGTCATACCAATTACATCTGCGTTCCATGATCTATATAGATTAGATTCTGCTAATGTGGAAAACTGAGGTCCTTCCATAACTACATATGTGCCACATCTTTGATATTCAATTTTTTCTTTTTTGATGGCTTCTTCACATGCATTCATTAAACCATTTGAGGTCGGATGTGCCATAGAAACATGAGCTACAATTTCTTCATCAAAAAATGTTTTAACTCTTGCAAAAGTTCTATCAATAAATTGATCCACAATTACAAATTTTCCAGGTGGTAAGTTTTCTTTTAATGATCCTACAGCAGAAACAGAAATTATATCTGTCACTCCTAATTGTTTTAATGCATCAATATTTGCCCTAAAATTTATATTTGATGGTGAAATAAAATGACCTCTTCCATGTCTGGGTAAAAAATATACCTCTTTATTATTATAATTTGTTTTTAAGATTTGATCTGAAGGCTTGCCCCAAGGAGTTTCTATATCTAATAACTCTCTATTTTTAAACTCTTCAACATCATATAGACCACTACCCCCAATTATTGCTAATTTATTTATTGTCATGCCAAAAAATTAATTTAATTATACTTTTATAATTTACTTTAATGAATTTAAAAGATTATATTAGATCAATTCCAGATTATCCAAAAAAAGGTATCTTATTTAGAGATATAACTACCTTGATAAAAGATGAAAAAGCTTTTTCTGAAACAATTAATCAAATTGTGGAAAAATCAAAAAATATAACATTTGATAAAATTGCAGCTATTGAATCTAGAGGTTTTGTTTTCGCATCAGCCGTCTCATATATAATGAAGAAACCTTTTATCATGTTAAGAAAAAAAGATAAACTTCCAGCAGATGTACATTCAGTAGACTTTGAGCTAGAATATGGAACTGCAACTATAGAAGTACATAAAGATTCAATAAATAAAAATGATAAAGTCCTAATTATCGATGACTTAATCGCAACTGGTGGAACTGCAGAAGCAGCCGCGAAATTGGTTGAAATTTCTGGTGGAAAAGTTGCTTGTTTTATTTTTGTGATAAATCTTTTTGATCTAGGCGGTTCAGATAATTTAAAAAAAAAAGATTATATGGTTGAAAATTTAATTGAATTTCCAGGTCATTAGTAATTATTATTGATATAGAATGAAAAATGTAATTGTAACAGGTGGTCTTGGATTTATAGGAAGTAATCTTATAGATCTTCTTTTGAAAAAAGAATATTCAGTTATCAATATAGATAAAAATACTTATTCATCAAATTTTTATAATGTTAAAGAATTTAAAAAAAATAAAAATTACCGTTACATAAAATGTGATATAGCAAATAAAAAACTATCTAAAATTATATTTAAGTTTAAACCTGTTGGAATTTTTAATTTAGCAGCTGAAACACATGTTGATAGATCAATTGATAGCCCAAATAGTTTTATTCATAGTAACATAATTGGAGTATTCAATATTTTAGAAATTTTCAGAAATTTTTCAAAAAAAAACAAAAGATCAAAATTAATTCACATTTCTACTGATGAAGTGTACGGAGACATTTTAAATGGACGAACTAAAGAGACCTATCCTTACAATCCTAGTTCACCCTATGCAGCCTCGAAGGCATCTTCAGATCATTTAGTTTCTTCATATGTTAGAACTTATAAAATTCCTGCAATTGTAACTAATTGTTCAAATAACTATGGTCCTAAACAACATCCTGAAAAATTAATTCCAAAATTAATCTATAACATCCTATCAAATAAAAAATTACCAATATATGGCAAGGGACAAAATTCCAGAGAATGGATATATGTAAAAGATCATTGCGAAGCCTTAATAAAAATTTTTGAGAAAGGAAAATTAGGAAATTTTTATAATATTGGTTCAAACAAAAATTTAATAAATTTGGAAATTTCAAAAAAATTATTAAAAATTGCTAAAAAGAAAATTAAAGTTGGTAAGAATGTAAAAATAGAATTTGTTAAAGATAGACCAGGACATGATACTAGGTATGCTTTAAATAGTAACAAGTTAATTAAACAATTGAAATGGAGGCCTCAAACAAATTTTGAGTCGGGTTTAAAACAAACTTTTGAATGGTATTTAAATAATCTTAACTATTTTAAATCTTTAAATAAAAAAGATATTTTAAGCCGACTTGGTTTAAAATCTAATTCTTAAATAGCTTTTACTAATTCTAATAACTTACTGTATGAAATTAAATTCATATACTCTTTATAATTTTCATAATAATCTTTAAAACTTAATTTTAAAAAATTATCTTTGTTCAAATTTAGTTGATTTCTATTAGGTCTTACAAAAACTACACCAATACCATGGTCAGCATAACAAGTATAAATATCTAAATTTTTATAGGTTCTAAGTTCCACAATAGCCTTCCAAACATCACCATTCCACTTATATTGACATCTTGGAACTGCTTGTTCGTATACATTGTTTGGCAAACAATCGTGTAATAATATAATTCCACCTTCATTAAGTGAATTGATTGAATTTAATATATCTTTTTTAACTTGATAATATCTATGTAAACCATCAATAAAAACACAATCGAATTTTTCTATATTTTTTTTGAAAAAATCATCACTAGTTGCTCTTATTGTACCTCCTGAAACAGGATCAACTCCAACTTTTCTTTCACAATTAATTTGATCAAATAACTCATTACTAAAGCAACCTATTTCAAGATAACTTTTATAATTTTTTATTTGTATTATTTCTTTAATTATTTTTATACGACTGGGTTTATCAGTAAAATCTAAATTTATACTTCCTATATCTTTTTCTTTAAAAAGTTTATGAATTAAAAATTTAATTTTTAGGATATTTCTACTCTCAAAAAATCTGTAAATTTTTTTTGAAATATAATTATTCATTCAATCAATTAATTGGTAGCGGGAAGTGGGATCGAACCACTGACCTCGGGCTTATGAGTCCCGCGCTCTAACCAACTGAGCTACCCCGCCATTTAAATTGTTGTTGATATATACTACTTATTTTTTTTCTTTCAAACAAGAAATAGGTGGAAATATTATAAAACTTTATAACTAGAACTATCATTTTTTATCGTTAATATAATTTACTAATATCCTTAAATGAAAATATTATTTATCACTCACTTATCTGAACAATTTTTAAAGAATGCTAATTTTGTAAATGATATTGTGAGTGACATGCTTCTTCACGGTTTAAAAGAAACTTTTGGTAATGATGTTATTGATTTTCCTGGTGCTTGGTACATGTATGCAGATGAGATTAAAAGAAAACCTTTAGGTGAAAAAAAATTATGGGGAAATGGATTTAATTATTATGACTCTTATACTAATTATAATGCTATTGATAGAAGTGATATTAAAAATAAAATCAAAAACAATTACTTTGAATTTATAATTTATGGTGCCTTTCCAAGATCAAATCTTTTTTTTGAGGAAGCTTTAAATTCAAATAGCAAAATAATAGTAATAGATGGAGAAGATAATACATTGTTACATCATAATAAAAATAAAAATATTATTTTTTTCAAGAGAGAATTGATAAAAAAGGATGAGAATGTATTTCCAATAAATTGTTGTATTCCGAAAAAAAAAATATGTAAAAATTTAAATCTTGAGCCAAAAAATTTATTATCACCACTAATTCCATACAGATATGAAACGTATATTTACAACAAAGAAACAGAATATTTCAGAATGTGGCAAGAAAGTTTATTTGGAATTTCTCATGCCTATGGAGCTTGGTGGGAAAGTGTAAGATATTACGAGATGTTGATGAATGGATGTGTTCCTCTAATACTTAATTTAAAAAATTGTCCTCAAGACACATTGACTTTATTACCTAAAAAAGAGTTGATAAACACATTTGATAAATATTCTTGGATTTTAAATAAATATTTTCCCCCAAGTATTTATAAAAAGAAGCATTTATCTTTAAAAAAATTCTTATTATTCTTTAAAGATATTTTTAAAAAAAGATACGACTCCAAAACTTTTATTGACCAATATCCTGAAATAAATGATATTAGAAATGTACTTTTAGAATATACTAGAAATTATCTAACAACTGAATATTCTGCGAAATATATCATTAATACCGCTAATAAGTTTTATTTGAACTAAACTGATATTTCTTTACTTAAAAGAAATTATTGTTTAGGAAATTAGTTTAAATGAAAAAAATAGTCATTACTGGAGGTCTTGGTTATATAGGGACTGAACTTTGTAAAATATATTCTGGATATAGCTGGAACGATAAAATTACAGTTATTGATAATAGATTTATTTCAGAAAGAGTAAATCAACTTAGAAATTGGAACATTGAATTTATTCATGGGGATATTCTAGATAAAGATCTTATCAAAAAGAACTGTTTTGATGCTGATATTGTTCATCATCTTGCTGGAATAACTGATGTTCCGAGAGTTAAAAGTGAGAGTAATACTGAACATGAAAATAAAATTAGAAAAGTTGCAGAGGAAGGCACACAGAATATTCTAAACTCGATAAATGAAAATTGTAAAATTATAATGCCATCTACTCATGTTGTTTTTGAGGGTCTTGAAGACATCAAAAAACACATTAAAGAAAATGAAGAAACAAAACCAATATTATCCTATGGAAAATCTAAAGATATTAATGAAAAACAATTAAAAAGATCTGGAAAAAACTTTATAATTTTAAGATTAGGTTCGGTTTATGGATATTCCACAGACACTGCAAGAATTGATATTATGGCAAATTTTTTTTCAAAAATAACCTCACAAAATGGAGTTTTGAAATTATTCGCGGGAGGAAGACAAATAAAAAGTTTAGTGCCTTTAATTGATGTTGCTAGATGTTTTAAATTTATGGAGGAAAGAAAAGACATTAAAAATGAGATATTTAATCTCACTAAAGATACAGTTACTGTAAAAGAGGTTGCTGAAATTTGTAAAAAATTTAATCCAAAAGTAAAATTACTTGAAACAAATGATGAAATTCCTAATCTAGGTTTTTCATTATCAAATAAAAAAATTTTGAAAACAGGTTTTAAATTTCTTCATAGACTTGAGGAAAGTATTGAGGAAATGATTATAAAGTGGTCAAAGCAAAATCTAATAAAAGATTTATATCATCTCAAAAATGGAGAAAATGAATTTGTAGACTCTAGAGGTAAAATTAGTAATCATGAACTTAGTGAACCCATTAATATGATAGGATTAATTGACTCAAAAAAAGGAACTATACGAGCAAATCATTATCACCCTCAACAGGAACAAAAATGTTTATTTGTTAAAGGTCAAATCATTGAAATATTTCAAGACAATTTAAACCCGAATTCACCAAAAATAACTCAAGTAGTAAATGAAGGTCAATTATCAACCATAAAACCAAATGTTGCACACACAATGGTTTTCACTAAGGATACTTTGTTATTAAATTTAGTAAGAGGAGAAAGAGAACATGAAAACTATGGAGTTACTCATACAATACGACATGTTTTAGTAAATGAAGACGAAAAGAATTTATTATTAAGTTGTTACAAATTTGAATGTAGATGTTGTGGAAATACAAATTTAAAAAGAGTTCTTTCACTTGGGTATCAGCCACTTGCAAATAATCTATTAAACAAAAAAGATCAAAAAACTGAACTATATCCTTTAGAAATGAATTACTGTGAAAAATGTCATAATTGTCAACTTTCTGTTGCAGTTGACTCTAAAAAAATGTTTTCAAATTATCTTTATACTTCATCTACATCAAAGATATTTAGAGAGCACTTTGTAAGAGCTGCAGACAAATATATTAATGAATTTAAATTAAATTCAAAAAAATCTTATATTATAGATGTTGGAAGTAATGATGGAGTGGCTTTAAAGCCATTCTTGGATAAAAAATTCAAAAAAATTTTAGGAATTGAGCCTGCAAAAAACTTAGCAAAATTAGCAAATAAGAAGAAGATAAAAACTTTTAATGGTTTTTTGACTGAAAAAAATATTAAAAAAATAAAAAAAAATGCTGATTTGATTTTAGCATCAAATGTATTTGCACATTCAGACAATTTAGATGAAATGGCAACTTGTATGGTTAAACTTTTAAGTAAAAAAGGTACAATTATTATAGAAGTTCAATACCTAATGAATACATTAAAAGATCTCACTTTTGATAACATTTATCATGAACATTATAATTATTGGTCTCTTACGTCTCTAGTGAATTTTTTCAAAAAATATCCTTTAAAAATATTTAAAGCCGAAAAAATTAATACGCATGGGGGATCTTTAAGAATTTATATTTCAAAAAATCAGAAAATTAAAATAGACAAAAGTATTAATAAGCTTTTATTAGAAGAAGAGAATTTTGGAATTAAAAAATTTAAAACATACAAATCTTTTGGTGAAAAAGTTTATGAAATAAGAAAAAATGTTTTAAAAAATATAGATATTATCAAAAAGAAAGAGAAATCTTTAGTGGGGTATGGTGCGCCAGCTAAAGCTACTACAGCACTTAATTTTTTTGGTATCTCAAATCAAATTGATTACATTATTGAAGATAACAAGTTAAAAGATAAAAAATTTATCCCTGGAGTAAAAATACCAATCTACTACAAAGAAAAAATTGATAGTAAATTATCGACTATAATAGTTTTGGCTTGGAATTTTTTTGAGGATATTAAGAGGAACAATAAATCATTAAGCGAAAACTTTATAAATATAAAAGACTTAGAAAATTAATTTATTTTTTTTTCCATAAATCAATAATTTTTGCAATTCTTAAAGACTCATCAATATCTACTAGAAAATCTCTTTTTTTGCCATTTTTTGAAAAGAAAATAGAACTTGCCTCTAAAAGATGCTGATAAACATTTTTATCTGATGATAATAGTTTTTTAAAGTATCTACTCTTAGTCTCAATTTCTATGAAAGTATTATTAGTTGGAAGCCAAGGCGAAGGTACGGTTATTATTGCATTTTCACAATAAACTCGGCACTTATTTTCTAAATTTTCTTTAAAGCTTACTTTTCCAATAGCTTCAATTTCATTATTTATTTTTAAAGAAATGTCTCCATCTATATCAACATCCGTTTTACATAATTCAAAGTTTGATTTGATAATTTTAGTATCATTTTCTTGATCAAAGAGATTAAAAAAACTTATTGGGTAACATCCTAAATCTAAAATTGCTCCTCCCCCTACATCTTTATTAAATAATCTTGAATCTCTTTTTATCTTTTTAATCTTAAAACCAAAGCTAGATTCAATTTTTTTTACCTGGCCAATTTCTCTATCTTTCAAAATTTCAAAAATTGCATATGTAATTGGATGAGCTCTATAAGCAATAGCCTCTAAAAAATTTTCTTTTTTATTCTTGAGTAAAGAATGTAGTTCCTTTACTTCTAATAAATTCATTCCCAATGGTTTTTCACATAATATTTTCTTATTATAAGTATTTGCTAAAATAACTAAATCTTTGTGAGTATTATTTAATGTAGATATGTAAATAGCATCAATTTCTTTTTGTTTAATCAATTCCTCATAGGTCTTGTAAAAATTAAATTCCTTTAGATTTGAACTAGTTTTACTAGAAACACCTGATAACTTAAATAAATCTGATTTTATTTTTAAACAATCAACATATTGTTTACCCATTCTTCCAAAACCAATTACTCCCCAATTAATCATTATCAATCAATCCAATCTTTAAATTTTTCAGAATTTTCAACTAAATATTTTGGTAAATAATTTAAATCAATTTTTTTAAGTTTGTAATTGTCGGACCACCTATTAGATGAACCCTTATCAGCCAAGTGATCATAAAATACCTCTTTATTTTTTACTTTTTCTTTTATCTTATCTAAATCTAAATTAGCTAGTTCAAATTCATCATGATGTCCAAAGTTACTAAGTTTTTCAAATAATTCATCTGGGGTTTTAATGTTAGTAAAATGCCATCCACCTTTTTCAATTATTTTCAAATTAGTCTGTTTAATATCAGAAAAATAAGTATCTAAACGCCAAAAAGGATATCTTTTATTTTTAAGATTTCTAATTGTTGAAAAATTCTTTAATTTCTTTTTTTTACAGCCTTTTGTTCCAAACCAGGGTATTCTGTCGTAAAATAGATTAAATTTATAATAAAAAAAAAGCTGTTTAAAAATTACATAATCAGTTTTTTTTAAGTCTTCAATTGAAGATTGTGATAAATTAGGAATTTCATCATTATCACTCAAGAGTATTAAATCATCTTCTTTAGCCTCATTTATCCCTTTAATCATATAATCATAAGATTGTTCAATTCTTTTTAAACTATTAAATCTTTTGTTATGTGGGTTTTTAATTAATTCATCACCTTTAATGATATCAGCTGGTTCTTCTTTGATTATAATATATTCTATTTTATTTTTAAAATCAGGATAATCATTAATATTAAAGTTTAATTTTTTTTTTTGTCCACTATGAGAATAAATTGACTCGACTACGATGAATTTTGTAACATATGGATTTAAGGTATTAAATCTTAAATCCATAATCATTTTTTCGTTGAAAAATGTTGTGCAATCAAAAATTCGCATGATTTATAAATTTTCTTGTATATTAAAATATATAGTAACAGAAATTTTATGTCTTAAATAAGTTAATACAAAAAACTCTGATTTTACCTAGGAAAAGTTAAAATATTTTATCTAATATTTAAGAAGTTTTTTCGATCTTTAATTATTGGAAAATAATAATACCAAATAAAAGTAAACCTGTTGATGCTGCAGCTGAAAAATACAATTTTTTTCTTGATTCATTTTTTTGTTTTAATTTAACTCTGTTAAGTAAAATATTGATATCTGTCCTTTTTGTATCTTGCTTAGGATTATCTTTTTCTAAGTACTTAGCAACTAACTTTTCTTTTACGCTTAGATTACTTAGGTTAAGGTTTTTCATTATTCAATTAAATCACGAATATTTAAAATTTGCAAATTTTCTTAGAATGAAAGATAGATACCTAAAATCCCAAGACCAAGAATTAAACTTGAAAGTATTATTAAATTTTTTTTAAATTCTTTACTTTCAGTCTCTTGCAACTTGGATTTTAAGATATTGATATCAACTCTTTTAATTCTATTTCCATCTGTTTTTAAAGGCTTTTCAGCAACATTAACACCATTTGGGGTCTCGATGTCCGTTTGTATTTCTGCAAAGCCTTTATTACTCATATTAAATTTAAACCATGTAAATCTGATTGGAGCAATTTTAAAAAAGTTCAAACTGGGTCAGTATTTAGTTGACATGTGTCCAATTTGGGTTTCATATATCTTTTTTAAACTATGAGCATACAAGAGATAGATTTTTCAAAAACAATCAATGATGAACAGGTCTTTGAGACCATAATGGGCAACTATTCAAATTTTAGTAAAGATTGGATTATTCATCAATGGAATTGGATGAATAATGTTTATTGGGCATTCAAAGATCACTATAAATATATGATAATCATTTCATTAGTTGAAAAAACTCTTCAATTTTATGATCAAATGCAAATAGATTATTCATATGATGAGTATTATTCAAAATCATATCTGCAAATTGAAAAATTTAGTATCACTGAACTCTGCGAAAAATTAGATTTACCAAAAGAAACAGTTAGAAGAAAAGTTTTAGAACTTGAAAAAGAAGGAGTAATAAGTCGAGATAAAAAGAAAATTATAATTGATCGAAAAGCATTTGAATTTGTCAAACCAACTAATCAAATTAAATTTTCAGCAAAATATATTTATTTAGTTTCCTTAGCTTTAAATAAAGAAAAAATTTTATCAAAAAAAATTGATACGAAATCGATTGAAAATTTAATTAAAAAAAGATTTTCATTATGTTGGAGATGGTTTTATCGTATGCAAATACCTTTAATCATAGGTTACCATAAATTCATGCAAGATTTATCTACATTTCATATTTGGGGAACAATTTGTATGAATCAAGTTTTGAATGTTTCAAAAGAATTAAATCCTGTTGATAAACCTCCATTAGATTATTTTATGACCAACAACGTTTTATTAAATAATCTTGGTTCTGATATTGGTATTAGTGCAATGTCAATTTCTGATATGACACAAATTCCTCGTGCAACAATAATTAGAAAATGTAAATTTTTAATAAAAAATGATTTGATTAAAATGAATGAAAAAAAACAATACGTTTTAACTACAATGAATTTTAAAAAAATTTTACCTTATCAAACAGAAGCTTTTAGATATAAGGCAAAGTTTATCCGAAAAGTTTTAAATCTTCTTGTAATTTCTTAAATTTGAAATAAATTGATTTCGTTATAATATTACAGAGGGGTCATGGGAATTGTAACTACAATTGCACCAGTTGCATTAGCTTTAATAATGTTGGGACTTGGTGCGTCTTTAACTGTAAAGGATTTCACTAGAGTTTTTCAAAACCCTAAAGAGTTTTTTGTTGGGTTAATTTGTCAATTAATTGTTCTTCCAATTATAGGATATCTATTAATAATCATCTTAAAAACTCCAATTGAACTTGCTTTAGGAGTAATGTTAATAGCAGCAGCACCTGGTGGTGTTACCTCAAATGTTTTAACTAAGTTTGCAGATGGCGATGTAGCACTTTCAATATCCTTAACTGCTTTTGCAAGTTTAATAAGTATCGTATCAGTTCCTTACATAGTTTTTTTATCAATTGATTTATTTAATATTTCATATGTTGAAAAAGAAATATCTATGCTTGGTATATCTTTGAAAATGTTTTTTGTAGTCACAGTTCCAGTAATAATTGGAATGTTAGTTAGAAAATTTGCAGACCAATTCATTTTAAAAAATATGAAAATCATCCAAAGGATATCGATAGGATTATTTATAATTGTTTTCATAGCAATATATATAGAGGAATGGGATAGTATTGTAATGTTTCTAACCAAAGCAGGGACAATTGCTTTAACATTAAACATTATAATGATGATTATTGGTTTTTATACAGCAAAATTTTTTGCATCAGGTGTAGCTCAACAAAGATGTATATCTTTAGAATGTGGATTACAAAATGGTACCTTAGCAGTTTTTGTTGGAACACAATTATTTGAAGATATGATATATATGGTACCTACAGCTGCATATGCACTAATCATGATGACTACATCAGTTTTATTTGTAATTTTTTTAAGAAGAAAAATTAATTAAATATTTTTATAATTTGTTTGTTTTAATGGTTTTAAATTAAGTTTTATTGGGTATTTTTGCTTTTCAACTTCAACAAATAATTTCTTTTTTTGCAGTTCATCATTAGAAATGTCATTATTTACATATCCAAACATAAGATTTTTTTTGAAATTGAATGAATAGTTTCCTGATGTTGTTTTTCCAATAATTTTTTCCTCTAAATAGATAGGCTCATCATGAAGAAGTAATGGTTCACCTGGTTTACTGTTTTCTAAAGTAAACATTAAAAATCTACTTTTAATTTTATCTTTCTTAATTTTTTCTAAAGCTTTTTTACCCATAAAATCAACACTTTTACTTTTGCTTATCGCAAAAGATAATCCTGCTTGATATTGGTTTTCCTCAGGTGAAATGTCATGACCCCAGTGTAAAAAACCACTTTCCATCCGCAAAATATCCATTGAATGCATCCCACAATTAGAAAGATTAAAGTCTTTACCTTTGTTTACTAATAATTCATAAATTTTTTTTGCATCGCCAAATTTTACATACAATTCATAACCTAATTCACCCACATAAGATAATCGTTGAGCCCAGATTTTAATTCCATTAATTGATATATATTTTGCTTCACCAAATTTAAAACTCTGATTATCAAAATTATCTTGGCTTATTGATTTCATTAAATCTCTACTTTTTGGTCCAAATAACCCAAATACACAAAGATCATCAGTTACATCATTTAACTCAATTCCTTTGCTTAAATATTTATTTATATGAAATTTATCTCGTTCTCTAGTTGCAGCTGAGCTTATTATTCTAAAGTGTCCATCATCAATACATACGACTGTTAAATCTGTTTCTATTCCACCATCCTTATTTAACATTTGGGTATATGTACACTTACCAACCTCATTTTTAATATTAGCTGTACAAATTCTTTGAAGTTCCTCATGAGCATTATCAGATTTTATTTCAAATTTTGAAAATGGTGTTAAATCAAATAAACCAACGTTTTTTATTGTATTATTAGTCTCATACTCGGCTGAAGGATACCAATTTTGATAATTATAACTGTATTCATATTGAGCTAATTCTCCATCTAAGGCAAACCACATTGGTCTCTCATATCCACCTGAAACACCAAAACATGCCCCAAAGCTTTTTAAATTTTCATGATGTGGAAGAGTTTTTATATTTCTAGATGTCTTATGTTGTTTAAAAGGCCAATGCATTCCATATAAATCTCCTAAAGACTCGGTAATTCTTTTTTTAATAAATCCTAATTCTGAATGAAATTTTTGAAATCTTTTAATATCATAACTAAAGATATCCTCATTAATATGTCCAGTCATTAACCATTCAGCTGTTACTTTACCAACACCACCCCCACTACCAATTCCAATACTGTTAAGACCACAACATACAAAAAAGTTTTTAATTTCAGGAACTTCACCTAATAAAGTGTTTGTGTCAGGAGTAAAAGATTCTGGGCCTGAGAAAAATTTTCTAATACCCGCGGACTCTAAAACTGGAAATCTTTTGATTGCAGATTTTAAATAGGGTTCAAAATGTTCAAAATTTTCTTGAAATTCTCCAAAGGAAAAATCTTCTGGAACTTTATTTGTTTTATTCCACGCAGGTATTGAATTTCCCTCAAAAATACCAACTAATATTTTACCTGCATCTTCTTTAATATATGTTCTATTATCAAAGTCTCGAATAACTGGTAAAGTTCTTGAAAGATTTTCAATAGGTTCTGTAATAATATAAAAATGTTCAGCAGGATAAAGTGGAATACTCACTCCAACTTTTTCTCCTATTTGTCTTGACCACATCCCGGAAGCTAAAACTATATATTCACATTCTACTTTTTGCCCATTAACTTTTACGCCTGAAATTTTTCCATTTTTGGTTAAAATTTCCTCAACTGGCGATTTTTCAAAAATTTGTGCACCTTCCATTCTTGCTGCTTTCGCTAACATATGTGTAACTCCAGATGGATCAGCGGCACCATCACCCGGCATTAGGATACCACCTATAACATCATCAGTGTTTATGATTGGATAATTTTTTTTTATTTGATCTTTGTTTAAAATTCTAACATCAACATCATAAAGTTGTGCAGTTGTTGCCTGTCTTTGAAGCTCTTGCCATCGCCCTTTATTTTGAGCAATTGAAAGTGCCCCATTTAGTCTTAATCCAGCTGAATGATCTACTTTTTTTTCAAGCTCTTTATATAAATCTAATGTGTATTTTCTAATTTTTGTTATTGCAGCCGTAGGCCCTAATTGACTTACAAGACCTGCTGCATGCCAGGTTGTTCCAGAAGTTAATTGATCTCTCTCGAAAAGAACAGTATCTTTCAAACCAAATTTAGCTAAATGATATGCAACAGAACAACCAACTACTCCACCACCAATTACAGCTACTTTAGTCGATTTAGGAATTTCTTTACTCACTATTGTATTATATTAAATATAAAGAAAAAATGAAAACAAAAATTTTTATAACTGGATCATCTGGTTTCATTGGCTTTCATGTTTCAAAAAGATATTTAGACAAAGGTTTTAAAGTTTGTGGTTTTGATTCAATGAATAATTATTATGATGTAAAATTAAAAAATTCCAGATTAAGAATTCTAAAAAATTATAAAAACTTTTCATTTATAAAAGGAAATCTTGAGAATCAAAAAATTTTGAATAACTCAATTAATAAATTTAAACCATCAATAATTATTCATTTAGCTGCCCAAGCAGGAGTAAGATATAGTATTCAAAATCCAAAAGTATATTTAAACTCAAATATTATTGGAACTTATTACATAATTGAGGCTGCAAAAAAACTAAAAATAAAACATCTGATAATTGGATCAAGTTCTTCTGTTTATGGAGCTAATAAAAAATTTCCTTTTCAAGAAATTGATAAAACAGATAGTCAGATAAGTTTTTACGCAGCTACAAAAAAATCAACAGAAAACTTAGCTCATTCTTACTCAAGTTTATGGAGATTACCAATAACAGTATTAAGATTTTTCACGGTTTATGGTCCTTGGGGTCGACCAGATATGGCTTACTTTAAATTTACAAGAAATATCATAAAAGGAAAAAAAATAGATATTTATAACAAAGGTAAGATGTACAGAGACTATACTTTTATTGATGATATTGTTGATGGTATTTTTAAATTAACCAACAAAGCTCCAAAATTAAATTCATCAAAAAAATATAAAGATGATAGCTTATCAAGCGTTGCACCTTTCAGAATTCTTAATATTGGTAATACAAAAAAAATTCTTCTCGCCGATTTTATTAATGAGCTTGAAAAAAAATTAAAAAAGAGGGCAATAAAAAATTATTTGCCCATGCAAAAAGGTGATGTATATTCAACTTTATCCGATACTAGTCTTTTAAAAAAAATAACTGGTTACAATCCTAAAACAAAATACCAAAATGGTATTCAAAAGTTTTTAAATTGGTATTTAGATTATTATAATTTAAAGAGCTAATGCAGGGTCAACATATTCGTGGCCAAAAACATCAGCAACAGCTTTATAAGTCACTTGTCCTTTACAGACATTAAGTCCTGCTAAAAAATTTTTATCTTCTTTTAAAGCTTTGTGATAGCCTTTGTTTGCAAGTTTTACCAAGTAAGGAAGGGTTGCTTTATTAAGTGCAAAAGTTGATGTTCTTGGAACACCTCCTGGCATATTTGCTACACAATAATGTACTACGTCATCAACAATGTAAGTAGGATTTCCATGAGTAGTTGGTTTACTTGTCTCAACACAACCACCTTGATCAATTGCGACATCAACTATCACAGATCCTCTTTTCATTAGTTTTAACATATCCTTAGTAACTAATTTTGGTGCTTCAGCCCCAGGTATCAAAACTCCACCAACAATTAAATCTGCCTCAGCCACTAACTTATTTAAATTTATTTTATCACTTTGTTCTGGAATGATTTTATCTCCAAAAGTTTTTACTAATTGATTTAGTCTTGTTTCAGACTTATCAACAATATGAACTTTAGCTTTCATACCAGTAGCAATTATTGCAGCATTTTCTCCAACTACGCCGCCTCCAAGAATTAAAACACTTGCAGGCTCACCGTCAGGAGCACCTCCTAATAATATTCCTCTACCTTTTTGATTTTTTTCTAAACAATGTGCTCCAGCTTGAACAGACATTCGACCCGCAACCGCACTCATTGGAGCAAGCAGTGGAAGTCTGCCATTATCATCAGTTACCGTTTCATAGGCAATATTTATACTTTTTGATTTAATTAAACCTTTAGTTAATTCCTTTGCAGCTGCTAAATGTAAGTAAGTATAAACTATTTGATTTTCTCTAATCATATCTACCTCAATTTTTTGAGGCTCTTTAACTTTTACTATTATGTCGGCATCATTAAAAATATCTGAAGCTTTATTTACAATTTTTGCGCCTGCATTTTGATATTGATCATTTTCAAAAC
Source organism: uncultured Pelagibacteraceae bacterium (assembly GCA_902565935.1). Classification (GTDB taxonomy): domain Bacteria; phylum Pseudomonadota; class Alphaproteobacteria; order Pelagibacterales; family Pelagibacteraceae; genus Pelagibacter. The sequence continues at coordinate 9,255 of CACFGT010000009.1, read as the reverse complement.
CTGCTTCATAACCTCCATTGTCCTCAACTAAAACTTCATGACCCTCTGATACAAGAGTTTTTACACTTTCTGGGGTAAGACCTATTCGATTTTCTTGAGGCTTAATTTCCTTAGGTACGCCTATTCTCATTATTGAAACTTAATTCTTTTTACTTTTTGCGTAATTAGTTATTCCAGTTCTAAGCTTTTCAATTATTTCATCAATATGTTTTTTTTCACAGATAAACATCGGTGCAATTATTAAACAATCACCTGTAGCTTTAAAATTAACTCCAGCATCATAACAATGTTTAAAAGTTGCTAAACCTGCTTTACCAGGTCTTCCATCAGTTTTGATATCAATACCACCCATCATTCCATAGCCTCTGATATTGTCTACAACATCTATATCTTTAAGTGAAAACAAACCTTCTTGAAAATAAGGAGCTAGCTCTTTTGCTCTATTGAAAATATCATCCTTTTCAAAAATATCTTGTACAGCTAAAGCGGCTGCTACAGAGACTGGTATACCTGAATAAGTATATCCATGAAATAATTCAATAGCTCCTTTTGGAGAATTATCCATTACCGCATCATAAATTTCTTCTTTACACGCAACAACGCCAAATGGGACTATGCCGTTAGTTGTAGCTTTTGCCATGGTCATAATATCAGGTGTTACTCCAAACTCCTGTGCACCGAATGCTGAACCTGTTCTTCCCCATCCGGTAATCACCTCATCAAAAATTAAAAGTATATTATGTTTATCACACAGCTCTCTTAATCGTTGTAAATATCCAACCGGTGGAACTAATGTTCCTGTGGATCCAGCAATAGGTTCAACTATACATGCTGCAATATTTTCAGATCCAAAATTATTACAAATTCTCTCTAAATCATTTGCAATCTCTGCGCCTGTTTCGGGCTGACCCGATATAAATTTATGTTCATCTAAATGAGTATGTCTCATATGAACAACACCAGGCATAAGAACACTCGCATAAGCTTTAACATTATTAATCATACCTCCAACTGAAGTTGCTCCTATATTCATGCCATGATACGCACGCTCTCTTCCGACAAATCTAAATCGTTGTCCTTCACCCCTTGATTTATGGTATGCAACACTAATTTTAATTGCAGTTTCAACTGCTGTAGATCCGCATATAGTGTAAAATATTTTATTTAAATTTCCTGGTGTATGTTTTGCAATTCTGCTTGCTAATTCAAACGAACCTCCAAAACCTTGTTGAAAAGGTTGACAATAATCTAATGTTTTTAATTGGTTAGTTATTGCATCAATAATTTCTTGTCGACCGTGTCCTAGAGGATTACAAAACAAACCTGAGCTTGCATCAATTTGTGTTTTTCCTTCATGATTTTTTAGGTATACCCCCTTAGCTTCAACAATTAATCTTGGATTTTCTTTGAAATCTTTATTTGATGTAAAAGGCATCCAATGTTCATTCAATGAATTTGGAACTGAAGTTCTTTTTTCTGAGCTCATAATATTTATAAATTTTATTTAACTTAAGTTTATTGATTTCTTTAGACTAATTAAGTCTATATAACCACAAAAATAATTGACGCAACTTGAAGTTGTGTATCAATCTAGACACTTTTTTTGTTTTACATCAGTGGTGATTTAATCTTAAACTTAGAACATATAAATAATCAACTAAGGGGAATAAATGAAAAAAATAATTAGTTTTATTCTAGGATGTTTTGTAGCTCTTAATTTATCTGTTTCAACTGCAAATGCAGCTGCTACAGAAGTTAGAGTAGCTTATTTCTTAGAATGGCCAAGTCCAAACTTAGAGGACATGATGAAAAAAAACTTCGCTAAAGCTCTTGGTGTTCCAGTTAAATGGACAAACTTCACAAATGGTGGAGCAATGACTGATGCTATGTTAGCAGGTGATATAGATATTTCTTACTCACAGGGATTAGTTCCATTTATTAACGCTGTAAAATCTAAAGCACCTATTAAGCTTGTAGATATAGCTATGGAATACGGTATGGGAGGAACAACTTGTGTTACTTCTAATGCCTCTGGAATCACAAAAGCTAACGCTACTGAATTAGAAGGTAAAAAAGTTGCTGTACCACTAGGTACAATGGCTGAATACGTTTTTGATGAAAGTATGAAAGTCGTTGGTGCAGACAGAAAAAAAATGGATATCATTCAAATGGATCCTGAGGAAGGTGCTGCAGCTCTAGTAAGTGGAGATGTTGTAATGGCTTGCTTATTTGGTGGTAACTCGATTAAAGCTGCAACTGCAGTTGGATCTAGATTACTTACTGTGCAAGAAGCGAGAGACGCTGGTATCTTGGGTATTGATATAACTTCTGTAACTACAAAGTTTATGAAAGAAAATCCAGGAATGCTTAGAACTTTCGTCGAAGTAACTCATGAAGCAAATGAAAGATATAGAAATGGTAAAAGTGATATGAACGCTATGTCTAAAGCTTCTGAAATGAAAGTTTCTGATATGAAAGAAACTCTAAGTGGTTTCAAATTTCTTACGCCAGAAGAGACTAAAGAGTCTATGACTAAAGGAAATCTTGATGCATTCTTAAAAGGAATGGGAACACCAAGAGGAAACGTAGATACTAGTTTCTTACCTTTATAATTTGAAGGTTAATAAGAATTAAATAGGCGCCAATTTTTTCAATTGGTGCCTATTTTTTTTTGAAAATTCTAATATAAAGTCTTTTTATGAGTGATCTTATTTCTCAAAATTTAAACATGATCTTTAAATCTCCCAAGGGAGAAACTGTTCATGCATTAAAAGATTTAAATTTCACAATTAAAAAAGGAGAACTTTTAACAGTTTTGGGCCCATCTGGTTGTGGGAAAACTACTTTATTAAATATTGCAGCTGGTTTTATTAGACCAACATCTGGAAATATTACTTTAGGAAATAATGAAATCAATGGACCTGGGGTAGACAGGGGTATGGTATTTCAACAAGGCGCTTTATTTGAATGGTTGACTGTTGCAGAAAACGTGAACTTTGGATTAAGGATGAAAAAAAAAGATCCTATCGAAACTGCAAAAAAAGTTGAGGAGTGGTTAGAAATTGTCGGATTAAAAGGTTTTGGCAATACTCCTACTTATCAATTATCAGGTGGTATGCAGCAAAGAGTTGCTTTAGCAAGATGCTTAATTAATGATCCTGATTTAATTTTAATGGATGAACCGTTGGGAGCATTAGATGCTTTGACTAGAGAAAAAATGCAATCATTAGTTCTAAAAATTTGGAAAGAAACAGGTAAAACAATTATTCTAATAACACACTCTGTAGAAGAGGCTTTATTACTTGGTGAAAGATTATACGTTATGGCACCTAGGCCAGGTAGAATCCATAAAGAATACAAACTTCCTTTTGCAGAAATGGGCTTAAAAGAAGATTTAAGAGAAATAAAAAAAAATAAAGAATTTTCATCAAAAAGAGAAGAAATACTATCTATGATTTGGAATATGGAGGAAGAAATTATGGGGAAAGAAAATTAAATGTTCACCCAATTTATCACCATACTTATCATAGTATCAATAATCGGATGTATTCTTTACGGAAGAAGACTAATTAAAACTGAAAAAGTTGATGCAGTTTTTGGAAATCCTGAAAGAGCTAAAGGAGGTACACACTGGATAATTGTGGGTAGTGGTGCTATTTTACTAATTTGGCTTTATTATTCTTGGGATATTGCTAAAGGTTTTTATCCAAAATCAGCAAATGAATTATGTCAAGTTGCAAAAGTAAATGAGGCACTACTTGGTTTAAAATATCAATTTCCTATTGAAGAAAGAGAATTTAAAAGTACCTCAATCATCAAAATTGAGAATAAAAATCTTCAAAAAATTACTGCTGAGGTTCAAAGCTCAACTAATTTAACTAACCAACAAAAAATTAATTTAGTTGGATTTATTGATAAAACTAAAAGACTTATTCCCTTACTAACAAATGAAGACTTAATTGAAATAGAAACAAAGCAAAGATTAAACGAAATTACTGGTAAAATAAATCTTTTATCAGAAAACTTCAAAAAAACAGATTATCCTTTTGAAACTGAAGAAGAGTTAAATACAAGGCTTCAAGCAGTAAAAGAGCAAGGCGGCTGGGGTATAACAAAAATAGACTCAGGAACAGGTTCAATTGAAAATACAATTGAAGTCCCATTAGTAGCTGCAACAAAAAAAGGTTTAAAATTTAGTGCTGCTGCAGAAGAACTTAAAATTATTGATGAGGAATTTTTTAAATTAAGAAATCATAACCCTCAATTTAAAACTTCAATAAAAGAATTAAAAGACGAAATTAAAACATATAGAAAGAATCTAAATGATAATGAGGAGGTTGCCTCAAATTATGCAAAAAATATTGTTAAAATAGCAAGAAGAATTGAGTTTGCTAGTATTTATCCGCCTAACGCCTTAAACGGAATGCAAAATGCAATTGTTAAATTTGATAACTTGCAGAAATCTGAACAAGGTGGGCTTAGATTAATTGATATACTTTTATTTCCTGCTGGAACTATTGTTTCAAGTGGAACTAGCTGTTCTGAGCAAGGTTCAGGAAGATGGTTACCAAAACCATCAGATACATTGAATAAGTTTATTTTAATGTCAAAACCAAGTGTCGGTTACAAAAATATACCTCTTCTTTGGATTGATATGATGGACGTAAGTAAAATAATTGGATTTATTTTACCTGATTGGATTGCTGATATCCTGCCAGGAGAATATCCGGTGCACGGTGCTGACGGTGTCGTAAAACAAAATTTTAAAGGAAATGTTTTGAAAATTGTAACTGGTGATTTTAAATTATTCAAAATTCCTGTTCCATATGGTCATATCTGGGACTCTTTTTTAAGAGTATTTTTAGGGCTTATTTTTGGAATTTTAATTGGAGTACCATTAGGTTTATTTATGGGACTTAATAGATTTGCCAAAGGTTTCTTTGATCCATTAATTGAACTTTATAGACCTGTTCCACCTTTAGCATGGGCACCTCTTATTATTTCTGTTTTAGGAATTGATAATACCGGAAAAGTTTTCTTGTTGTTTATGGTTTCATTATCAATAATGATTATTTCTGCACGAGCTGGAGCCTCTGGTACTCAATTATCTAAAATTCATGCTGCACATTCTTTAGGAGCTTCAAAAAAACAGATCCTAAGATATGTTATATTTCCCAATTCATTGCCAGAAATTTTAACTGGTATCAGAGTTGCAGTGGGTATGTGTTGGGGGACTTTAGTTGCTGCAGAATTTTTAGCAGGAACTACAGGAATAGGGTTTGTCGAAAATGTTGCAAAAAAATATTTTCAATATGAGGTTATCTGGATCACGATATTTATAATGGGTATGCTTGGTCTTTTGTTTGATGTTACATTGAGAAAAATAATTGAAAAAACTATACCTTGGAGAGGTAAAGGATAACAATAATTTAATTATTTTTTAATAATTATTAAAAGAGATTTACCAAATAGATTAAAAGAAATTATATCTATAATTTTTGAAATAGAAATAAGAGTATCCCAAATCCTAATTTTATTTTCAAAATTTTTTTTATAATTTGAAAATGTTATTTTTGAAAAAAAAGACAACAAGAAACCAATGGAATCATAATATTTTAAACTTATTGGATTTAAATTATTATTTGACAAAATCTTGTTAATATCTTTTTTTGAATATCTTCTATAATGACCCACATGTTTATCAAAATCTGAATATAGCAATTGAAAAGCAGGAACATTTATTACTAAATAACCATTTTTTTTAAGGGAACCAAAAGCTTTTAAAATTTCTTTTTCATGATCCTCAATATGTTCAAGAACATCTAAATAAAGAATTGTATCATATATCTCATTAGATAATTCTAATTCTTTATTTTGAATAGATATTTTTTTAGAACCAGAAAATTTATTTCTTAGATTTAAAAATAGATCTTTATCAGGTTCAAATAAATCTAAAGTTTCACAACGATCTAAATAATATTCTAAAATTATCCCATTTCCAGGACCTATTTCAGCAACATTTCCAGAAATATATCTTTTGATTAAATCAAATTGATATTTTCTAAAATTTTTTGATAAATCAAAATATTTTAGTTCCCATCCATCATAATTAATATCATTTCTTGTATTCATATTTTTGAATTTGAATTCAATTATTTATAATCTTAAGAGCCGAAACTAAAGGTTTTTTTAAAGTAAATTTAAAACTATTAGCTCCATAAAAAGGAAAAGTCCATGTAAAAGCATAGATTAAAACAAAAATAAAAAATAAATTTTTCGATATTTTTTTTTTTAAAAAAGAGTTTTTAGAATTAAAAAAAATCATTTTTTGTTTTATCAAATAAATATATATAAAATACGTCGAAAAAAAAGACATTGAAATATACCTGCCCCAATCAATTCCAACAATATAAATAGGAATAGTGAAAACAAATAATAAAAGAAAAATAACAAATGGATTTAATACATCTAGGAAATTATTTTCAGATTTAAATTTGGAAAAATATAATTTAATTGAAATAAATACAAAAACCAAAAATAATGATAATGAATAAATGAGAAAATTACTTTCTAAATCTAATGTTAATTTTACATCAAAATATTCTGTCATTGGTCTATAGAGCCAAAAAAATTGACCTCTATTAACACAATCATTTTTAACGAAATCTTTTACTGAATTGCAAATTTCTAAAACTTGTGATTTTGAACTTTCAGATGAAAAAAGAAATAAAAATAAAACTAATAGATATATTGCAATTATAAGGATTTCAGAAAAAGATATTTCTTTATTTCGACTTAAACTAATTAGAAAATAAAGAAACACTAAATATTGTGAGTAAAATAATAGTCCAGTATGAGTTAGACTTATTACTAAAATTGAAATTAAAGTTATTAATAATAAATATTTATCTTTAAGATATTTTTCCAAAAAGACAAAAGATCCTAATATTACAAATAATAAGATTTCTTTTCTTCCAATTACTTCTGAATTCATTATTGGATATAAGAAAAAACCTGGTGATAGAAATATTAATGTATCAATTTTAGAAGTTTCTAAATATTTAACAGATTTAATTAATAAAATTAATAAGATTGAATATAAAAAGACTACAAAACAAAAAACTAAAATGTCTAAATTAATTGATAAAAAGTGATGAATTTGAAGTAATAATTCACCTATTAATCCTCTTCTTATAAATCCTCCCTGATAATTAATTAACCAATCTGCATATTGCCAATCTGAATATTCCTCATAAAAAGTATAAAATTTTAATATTTGAAAAATAAAAGCAAGAATTAATAAACCTATAAAAAAATTTTTATATCTAATCATTTCAGTTTTTTATTATGTATCATTAATTTAATTAATTGATAAAATATTGCTTATCTTAAATATAAATTGATACAAAACAACTAGAATGAATAAAGTTGAATTGAGTAAAATTGTTAATAAAATTTTTACAAATTACGGACTAAGTAAATCACATGCAAAAATCTCAACTGACGCTTTAATCAATGCTGAACTAGTTGGTGCATACGGTCATGGGCTATCCAGACTTAAAATGTATTGTGATCGAATAAAAAAAAAAGTTATAAATCCTAAACCAAAAATTAAGATCAAGAAAATTTCTAAGTCAATTTCACTAATAGATGCAAATGATAGTATTGGTTTTGTTGCAGCAGATTTGGCTATAAAACAATCTATTGAAAATGCAAAAAAAACAGGAATTGGACTTGTTGCGGTAAAAAATAGTGGTCATTATGGACTATCAGGTTACTACGCAGAACAAGCAGTAAAAAAAAATTTGATAACAATGATTTATACGAATGCACCTCCAGCTGTTGCGCCTCATGGAGCATTAAAAAGCTTGTTTGGCACTAATCCAATCTGTTTTGGAACTCCGTCAGGTTATAAAGCACCATTTATTTTAGATACCTCAATTTCAATGATAAATAGAGGAAAAATTAGAGTCGCAGCAAGAAATAATAAAAAAATTCCTCAAGGTGTTGCCTTAGACAAAAACGGAAAACCAACTACAGATCCAAAAAAAGCACTTGAAGGAGTCCAATTACCAATCGCAGGATTTAGAGGATCTGGCTTAGCATGGATGGTAGATATATTAAGTGGAGTCTTAACTGGTGGAAATCATGCTGGTAAAGTTAAAGATCCATTTGATGATTTTACTGGTCCTCAAAATATTGGACATTTATTTATTGTTTTTAAGTCAAATTTATTTGTAAAAAATTATAAAGTAAGAATTAAAAAAAATATTAAAATTGTAAAAAAATTGCCTAAAATCAAAGGTGTTAAGAATATAGTTTATCCAGGAGAAAACAAACTAAATAGATACAAATCTAATTTAAAAAAAAATATAAATGTTTCATACAATATAAAAAAAGATTTAGACTTATTGTTGTCTTAAGAAGACTCGCCATTCCTTAATTTTTTGAAACTCATAAAAATTATTATCAAGTTCATTGTAAACTAGATGTAGTTTTTTATTTAATGGTAAATCCCAATTATTTCTTGGACCACCTTCAATTATCATTTTGGTATTTTCAAGCTCTCCAATCAATTTTTTTTGGGAATTATTAGATGTAGCGCTCCATACATAATAGTATTTTGTACAACTTTTTTTTCTCAGTAAATAGTATAAGGCGGCATCATTTGATAATAATTGAATACAATTATAGTTACTAATCTGTGTTTTCAGTTCATTAATTAATTTAATTTCGTCAGTATTTAAGAAAAAATTATCCTCTAAACTTATAAATTTACCAAATCGGTCACTATAAGAAATAATATTTTTAAAATTAAATTGAAATGTCAAAGATATGAAAAAAATGAATGATAGAAAAACTAAATAATTATTAAATTTTACTTTTTTTTCAGAAATAAAAAGTAGAAAATTATAACTTAGATAAATTGAAATAAATAATAAAGGGTAGCCAAAAGAATTCTTAATATGCGGGCCATCAGATCTGCCTAAAGCATATAAATAACTACAGGTGCAAACTATTGCTAAAAAAATGAAAAATCTTTTTAAATGAATAGAAAAATTTTTATTATCACTAAAAATCAAATGTATTGCAATTATGTTGGTTAAGACTATAGCAAGTAAAGTTTTTGTTGCTCTTGCAGAATGGAGTTCATCAGTGAATGGCTTTGGGTGAATAAGGCCATGAATATAACTCATTTCTTTTAAAATTGTAGTTGTGTTCTCAAAAAAATATAAAAATTCATTTTTAGAGATA
>CACFGT010000008.1 GCA_902565935.1 uncultured Pelagibacteraceae bacterium | reverse complement strand
TTTTGAATTAAAATTTGCTTTTTTGCCTGTAGAAGGATCTACAACCATCATCGTTATACCATCCGCAACTTTAAAAGGCCTTGCATCAGATTTTTTAATAGCCATTTTTACAAAATTTTCAAAAATTGGTAACGCAGTTTTTGAACCAGTTTCAAATTTCCCTAAAGGTTCTGCATTATCTAAACCAACATAAACTCCTACTACTAGATTTGATGTAAAACCAATAAACCATGCATCAGTATTTTCATTAGTCGTTCCTGTCTTGCCTGCTAAATTTAACTTTAATTTATTGAGTTTTTTTCCTGTACCTCTTTTAACAACTCCTTCTAACAAAGATGTCATTTGATATGCTGTTTCAGGTGAAAATACTTTTTTATAATTATCTTCTACCTCTGGATAATCATCGCTTGTATAAGATATTTGATCACAGTTTTTACAAAATCGTAATTCATTATTAACTATAGTATTTCCTTCACTATCCTGAATTCTATCTATAAGTATAGGATTTACCAATTTGCCTCCATTTACAAATGACGAGTAAGCAGATGCTAATTTAATTAAGGTTGTCTCCGCTGATCCTAAAGAAATAGATAATAATTCATTTGGATTTTCATAAATCTCTAATACTTTTGAAAAATTTACAATTTTATTTATTCCTAAATCTTGCGCTATTCTAACTGTCATTAAATTTCTTGATTTTTCTAAACCAACTCTTAGGGTAGATGGTCCATAAAACTTTTTTCCGTAATTTTGTGGTTTCCATAACTTTAAATCTGAACCTTGATCTAAAACTAATGGTGCATCTAAAACTAAAGACGAGGGAGTATAATTATTTTCCAAAGCAAGAGCATATACAAAAGGCTTAAAGGCAGATCCAGGTTGTCTTAACGCCTGAGTTACTCTATTAAATTCACTATTCTTGAAACTAAATCCACCTGTCAAAGCCAAAACTCTACCTGTATAAGGATCCATAATAATAATACCACCATTTATCTTTGGGAGTTGTTTTAAACTATACTCTTTTTGATTTATCTTTTTTACATAAATTATATCTCCAGGTTTTAGCAAGTCCTGCAGCTCCTTCTTTGTCCATGTAATATCATTATAATTAATTGTACCTTGAAAATTACTTATAGTTTCTATTTTTGCTGAAAATTTATTAACCTCTCTAACAATTGAAATCTCCCAACCAATAGATTTTTCCAAATTATATTTTTCTAAGCCTTCAAACCAATTTTTACTGTAATTTTTATTTGTCAAAGCTCCACGCCATCCTTTTCTTTTATCGTATTCTATTAGCCCTTTTCTTAATGAAATAGTTGAAATTTTTTGTAACTCCAGATTAATAGGTGTGTTTATATTGAAACCCTGTTTATAAACTTTTTCATAGGTGAGATCATCAATTACTTTTTTTCTAACTTCCTCAATAAAATATTGTGAATCCTCTAAATAAACTTTTTTTTTCTTTTTTAAATTTATATTTTTTCTTTTAAGATTTTTATATTCCTCTTGATTCAAAAAATTATTTTCTAGCAAATTTTTTAAAACTAAATCTCTTCTAAATTTTGCTAACTTTTTATTTCTATAAGGATTATATTTACTTGGAGCTTTAGGAAGAGCAGCTAATAACGCTGCTTCGGAATAATCTAATTCTCTAATTGATTTATCAAAATATTCTAAGCTTGCTGCTGCAACTCCATAAGCTCCGCTACCAAGATATATTTGGTTTAAATATAATTCTAATATCCTTTCTTTGCTTAATGCTCTCTCAATTCTAAATGCTAATATTGCTTCTTTAATTTTCCTATTAATACTTACCTCATTAGTAAGTAAAAAATTTTTTGCAACTTGTTGAGTTATTGTTGATGCACCTTCCAGTCTTTTTGAAGTCAAAATATTTTTAAAATTATTTATTATTGCTCTTAAAACACCTTTTGCATCTACTCCAGGATGTTTAAAAAAATTTTTATCTTCAGCGGATAAGAAAGCATTTATCACATTTTTTGGAATGGTGTTAATTGGTACGAAAACTCTTTTTTCTTTAGAAAAGTCAGCGACTAAATTTCCATTACCAGAATAAACTTTGCTGGAAACAGGTGGCTTATAATTCTTCAAAAACTTATAATCAGGAATATTATTTGAATATGACCACAATATTCCTAAAATAGTAATCAAAATTAACAGCAATATACTTAAGGAAATAACAAAAATTTTTTTTACAAATATGCTCATTTTGATTCCATTATATAATGGAATTTGGTAAAGATAAGGCAAGAGAATTTAACAAAATTTAAATAAAAAAATGAAACTATTAACAAAAAATTTATGGAAAAGAATTTATATATTGATGCTTCGCATCCAAATGAAACTAGAGTTGTTCTTAAATCAGGTGAAAATATTGAAGATTATGAATACGAAGGTGTAAAAAATAATCTCATTAAAAACAATATTTACTTAGGAAAAGTTAGCAGGATAGAGCCATCACTCCAAGCAGCATTTGTTGACTTTGGAAGAGAGAGACATGGATTTTTATCTTTTAACGACATTCAGTCTGATTACTATCAAATTCCTAAAAGTGATTTAGAAATTATCAAACAAGAAGAGGAAAGAGCAAGAGAAGAACTTTCAAAAGAAGTTGAAGCCATGGAAAATGAAAGTTTAGCAAAAGGTAATTTAGAAATAGAAGATCCAATTGAAAAAAAACAAACAGAGGAAAATGAAAATACAGAGAATGAAAAAAATATTAAAAATGAAAAAAAACCCAAATTTAAAAGATATAAAATTCAAGAGGTAATAAAACCTAATCAAGTTATATTAGTCCAAGTATTGAAAGATGAACGTGGTCAAAAAGGTGCAGCATTAAGTACTTTCATTTCAATCGCTGGAAAATATATTGTATTAATGCCAAATACCCCAAAAGGTGGGGGGATATCCAGAAAGATTTTTAATCCAGCAGATAGAAAAAAAATTAGAAATATTTTAAATGAGATTGAAATTCCAAAAGAAATGGGATTGATCGTCAGAACAGCAGGTTCAAACAAAACTAAAAATGAGATAAATCATGATCTAACAACATTAATCAATAGTTGGAACCAAATAAAAGATAATGCAATCAACTCAATTGCACCATCATTAATTCATCAAGAGAGTGAAATAATAAAAAGAACATTAAGAGATATGTATGATGAAAATACTCAAAGTATATTTGTCGAAGGAAATGATGGTTATAAAAAAGCACAAAATTTTATGAAAAATATGATGCCTTCTCATACAAAGAAAATTAAAAAATACCGAGGAAAGATCCCATTATTTATTAATGAAGGCATAGAAGAAAAATTAAACCAAATATTTGAGTCAGAAATTAAATTAAACTCTGGTGGCTATTTAGTAATTAACCCAACAGAAGCATTGGTTTCAATTGACATAAACTCTGGGAGCTCAATTAGACAAAAAAATGTTGAGAGCACTGCTTTAGATACAAACCTTGAGGCAGTTGAAGAAATTGCGAGACAAATAAAAATTAGAGATCTATCAGGATTAATAATAATAGATTTTATAGACATGCTTAACTATGGCAACAGAAGATTAGTAGAAAGGAAGCTTAAAGAAAAATGCAGATCAGATAGAGCCAGAATACAAATTGGTAGAATAAGTAACTTTGGTTTATTAGAGATGTCAAGACAAAGACTTAGAGAGAGTGCTGTGAAATGGAAGGTCAATCTATCAGATGAGTCTTTTGCACAAAAATTATTAAAACTTGTTGAGTTAAAAGCAATTTTAAATAAAGCAAAATTTGTGGAATTAAGAGTTTGTGAAAAAATTTCTAATTTTTTAAAAGAAAATTTTGTGCAAGACCTTACTTTTTTTGAAAAAAAAAATAAGATGAAAATAGATATCATCACTGATAGCTCACTCATAATACCTGAATACATTATTGATATTAAAAATAAATCAAAGAAAACTCTTGATTTAATTAAGAATATTGAAAATTTAAAAAATTTAGAAACTCAGAAAAAAGAAGCTAAGGTAATTAACATTAAAGAAAGAAAAAAATTCAAAAGAAAACCCTATAAAAGAAAAAATTTTTATAAAAAAGCTAAATAATTCCTTTTGATGGCGATGATGCGCTTCCCATCAGATTTGGTGTAATTCTTCCAGATAAAAATGATTGTCTGCCTGCTATAACAGCATTCTTAAAAGCCAAAGCCATATTAAATGGTTTTTTTGCTTTTGCTATTGCTGTATTAACAAGAACACCATCACAACCTAACTCCATTGCTATTGTGGCATCAGATGCCTGGCCAAGTCCGGCATCAATTATTAAAGGAAGTTTAGTTTGTTTTCTAATTATTTTTATATTTACTTTATTTTGAATTCCCAGACCAGATCCAATTGGGGCAGCTAAGGGCATTATTGCGCATGCTCCAACATTTTCAAGTCTTTTAGCCATTAATGGATCATCATTGCAGTAAACCATTACTTTAAATCCTTCTTTAGTTAAAATTTCTGTCGATTTAATTGTTTCAATCATCTCTGGAAACAAGTTTTTCTTATCACCTAAAACCTCTAATTTAACTAATTTCCATCCTCCAATCTCTCTTGCTAATCTTAAAGTTCTCAAAGCTTCATCAGAATTAAAACAACCAGCGGTATTAGGCAAATATGTGATCTTTTTTGGATCAATGTAATCCATTAGTAAAGGCTTTTTGTTATTTGATATATTCACTCTTCTGACTGCCACAGTAACAATATCTGCACCAGAGAGCTCTATCGCTTTCGCACATTCACTCATACTTTTGTATTTTCCTGTTCCAACAATGAGTCGTGAATTAAATTTTTTTTTCGCGATAATTAATTTATCTGATTTCAATTTAGCCACCTCCAATAAAATGCACTATTTCAATCTTATCATTTTTTTTTAGATTAATTTTGTCTAATATTGTCTTATCTATTATTTCTTGATTTAGCTCAATTGCTACCTTTTTAATAGGTATTTTCAAATTTTTCAAAAGTGCTGAAAGTTTAATGTTATCTTCTGTTTTAATAAATCTCCCATTTATCTTTATTTTTATTTTTTTTACTTTTTTCATCGTATATAAAAGCTGAATGAATAATAAAATTATTATTATTAATGGTCCAAATCTTAATCTATTAGGAGAAAGAGAACAATCACAATATGGATCAGTGACTTTTGATAAATTAAAAGAAATATGTAAAAAAAAATCTGAAGAATTAAAATTGGAGGTTGTTTTTGCTCAATCAAATGTTGAAGGTGAGTTAGTGAACATAATTCAAGACTCAAGAAATAAATCTGATGGGATGATAATTAATGCAGCAGCTTTTACTCATACTTCTGTTGCAATTAGGGATGCATTAAATATTTATAAAAAACCAATTATAGAATTACATATATCGAATATATACAAAAGAGAGGAATTTAGACAAAAATCTCTGATAAGTGATATAGTTACTGGAGGAATTTTTGGTTTAGGTACAGATGGTTATATTTTAGCCATAATTTCTATGCAAAAGCTTTTGGGAAATGAAAATTAATAAAAAGATAATTAAAGAATTAAGTGATTACCTTGATGAGTTTAATCTTACAGAATTAGAATATACTGAAAAAGATACAAAAATTAAAGTTTCTAAAAATAATATTTCGGTTAACAATCAAAATATACCTATTCCAAAAAATGATTTATCCTCAATTCAAACTTCAGGGGTTTCAAAAGAAAGGAAATCAGGTAAAGAGGTAACTTCTCCAATAATAGGAACGGCATATCACGCCCCTGAGCCTGGTGGTAAAAAATTTGCCGAAATAGGTAAAAAAATCAAAAAAGGAGATACTGTTATGATTGTTGAGGCAATGAAGACCATGAATCATGTGCCATCAACATTTGATGGTACTGTTAAAGAGATACTAGTAAATGATGGCCAGCCAGTTGAATTTGGACAAATCCTGATCATTTTAGAATAATGTTTAAAAAAATTTTAATTGCAAACCGTGGGGAAATTGCAGTCAGAATAATAAGAGCTTGCAAGGAATGGGGAATTTCTACGGTTGCAGTCCATTCTGATGTTGATAGGGAGAGTATGCATGTAAAATTAGCAGATGAAAGTATCTGTATTGGATCACATCAACCAGCAAATAGTTATCTTAATATTCCAGCACTTTTATCTGCAATAGATCTTACAAATGCTGAAGCGGTTCATCCTGGGTATGGATTTTTGTCAGAAAATGCAAACTTTGCAAAAATTTTAGAAGATAATAATATTAAGTTTATTGGAGCATCTTCTAACCACATAAAAATGATGGGAGATAAAATTCAAGCAAAAAAAATTGCAAAAGAAAATGGCTTACCAGTTATAGAAGGTTCTAATGGAGGTGTAAAAGATATTACTGAAGCCAAAAGTCTTTGTAAAGAGATAGGATTCCCTATTTTAATAAAAGCCTCTGGAGGAGGTGGTGGAAAAGGAATGAAGATTGTTCAAAAAGAAGACGAATTTGAGACTTTGTTTTCTACAGCAAAATCTGAAGCTCAAAAATATTTTGGTAATGATGAAGTATATATAGAAAAATTTTTTCAAAATCCAAGACATATTGAGGTACAAATTTTATCAGGAAAAAATAGAACAGTTCATCTTCATGAAAGAGATTGTTCTGTGCAAAGAAGGCATCAAAAATTAATTGAAGAAACACCAAGTCCGGTTTTAAATGATGAAATAAGAAAAGACTTATTTGATAAAACTGTTAACATGGTTAATAAAATTGGATATGAAGGTGCTGGAACTGTTGAGTTCATTTATGAGGATGGAAAATTTTATTTTCTAGAAATGAATACAAGAGTACAAGTTGAGCATCCAGTTACAGAAATGGTTACTGGTATAGATATTATTAAAGAACAAATTTGGATAGCGTTTTCTGGAGAAACTGCTTTAAAGCAGTCAGATATAAATCCACGTGGTCATGCAATTGAATGTAGAATAAATGCAGAGGATGCAAGTAAAAATTTTCAACCTTCACCAGGAACAATTGGAATGTGTCATCAGCCATCAGGTTTTAGAACAAGAGTTGATGGAGCAATATTTCAAGGATACAAAGTTACACCATATTATGATAGTATGATTTGTAAATTGATTTGCCATGGCAGAAATAGGACTGAAGCTATTCAAAGAATGAATAGATCTCTGGATGAGTTTGTAATTGAGGGAATCACAACAACTATACCACTTCACAAAAAACTCTTAAATCATCAAAAATTTATTGAATCTAACTTTAATGTTAGTTGGCTAGACAAAGAAAAAATTATTTAACGACAACCTGTTAACCAAATATCATATACGGCGTGATCAAAGGGTTTTATTGACGGACTAGACGAAAACATCCACCCATTAAAAACAAAGACGTTATTTTTATTTTTATTCTTAACATCTTTAACCTGAATATATGCTTTAATCTCGGGATTATCATCAAATTCAGAATTACTGCATTTTAAACTTTTTACTGAAAGATCTTTAAAAAAAACTTCTTCGTTGTTTTTTAATTTGATTGTATCATTTTTTGAACTTATTTTATCTAAAATCTTTATAATTGTAAACTCACCTTCTAAATTATCATTTGAGTAAAGTTCTGTTAAAGTGGGCTGAAAAAAAATCAAAATAAAAAAAAATAAAATAATTTTATTTTTTCCAAATTTTATATTTTTTTTTGATACCATCTTTTTTTTTATGTGGAAAATAGGCCTCATCAGTGCCTGTTAAATTTGGTTTGTGAGGCTTTTGCCAATTATATTTATTGAGATCATGTTTTTTTTCTATTTTATTTGGAGTAAAATGCATCCATGAATACCAATCCACTGGAATTTTAGATGCGTCAATTTCACTTGAATATATTACCCATCTTTTACCATTTTTACTTTCATAATATTTATTACCAAAAGAGTCTTTCCCAACAAATTTTCCAAAAAAAATTGTTTTAATTTTTGTACCAAGTGTCTCTTGATTCCACCAAATGAAAATTTTTTTAAAAAGTGTCAACATATATTATTTATATTTTTTCAATTCAAAATTGTATAAATTAAATTAGACTAAAATTTGAATTTGTATATAAATTAATTAAGTCTTAATTCAAATTAATTTTAAATTTAGAGGCCAAATGTCAAAATATTTAGTTGAAACTTATTATACTTGCTCTTTTAAAGTAAATCATTATTTAGATGATATTACTGAGAAGGATTTAAATAATCTTGAAAAAAGAGATGATGGAAAATTTGAAATACTAGACGTAAAGCTAGATAACAGAAAAACTAAGAGTTTAGATCCTAATAATAAAAATTTAGTCAAAAATAATAAGATAGATGTCGTTACCGATAATAAAAAAACATCTTTTAAAAATTTAGACTCAATTATTAAATCAGGAGAAATAAATTCAGAGAAAGCTAGCAAAAGATTTAGTATGCCTGACAGAAGAAAAGGATATATTCAAAAAGCTACAATTGGTGACCATAAGGTATATTTGCATACTGGAGAATATGAGGATGGTAAAATAGGGGAAATATTTATAGATACAAGTAAAGAAGGTGAATTAGTCAAAGCATTAATGAATAACTTTGCGATTGCGGTCTCGTTGGGTCTACAATATGGAGTTCCATTAGATGAGTTTATAAGTGCTTTTGTAGGAACAAAATTTGAACCGTCAGGCAAAGTTTATGGGAATGACAGAATTTTAAGTGCATCATCTATATTGGATTATATTTTCAGAGAATTAGCTATTTCTTATCAAAATAGAGAAGACTTAGCACATACGCCTTCAATAGGTGCTAATGAAAATTCAAAACTTGATGAGCCCGACTCTGAAGGTCAAAACCAACTGCTTAAAATTGTAAAAGATATAACAAGTAAAGGTTTTGTAAGGAACAACTACAAAAAGAATCTTGTAGATTTATCAGATGTAAAAATAAACCTAAAAGGAAAAAAATAGTTACTTTTTAGATTTGACAGTTAAGTTTAATTCTTTTAATTGATTATCATCTATCTCTGAAGGTGCATTCATCATCAAATCTTGTGCATTTTGATTCATTGGAAACATAGTTACTTCTCTAATATTTTTTTCATTTGCTAAAAGCATTACTATTCTATCAATACCTGGGGCAATCCCACCATGAGGAGGTGCTCCATAGCTTAATGCATTAATCATACCGCTAAATTTACTATCTACTTGATTCTTACTATATCCAGCAATTGAAAATAATTTATACATTAATTCAGGTATGTGATTTCTTATAGCTCCTGATGACAATTCAATTCCATTACAAACAATATCATATTGATATGCAAGAATTTTTAATGGATCTTTAAAATCTATTTTATCTAAATCTCCTTGTGGCATGGAAAAAGGATTATGACTAAATTCTATTTTTTTTGTAATTTCATTTTCCTCGAACATCGGATAATCAACAATCCAACAAAAAGCAAAAGAGTTATCGTCGATCAAATTTAACTCATTTGCTATTTTATCTCTTGCTAAAGCAGTTATTTTTTCTAATTCTTTAACTTTATCGCAAGCAAAAAAAATACTGTCTCCAACTTCTGCACCTGTTTTTTTCATCAATTCTTTTAAGGAGTCTTCAGAAAAAAATTTTCCTACAGGACCTTTTGCAGATATTTCATTATCTTTTTCAAATGTAAAATAAGCCATACCTGATGCACCTTGATCTTTAGCCCATTTGTCGATGCCATCAAAAAAACTTCTAGGATTATTTTTAGTATTTTTTGTAACAATACATCTTACTCCACAACCAGATTTGACAAGTTTCTTGAATATTTCAAATGAAACATCTTTTCTCTCAAATATTTCAGTTATATCTTTTATAATCAAAGGATTTCTTAAATCAGGTTTGTCTGATCCATATTTTAATAAAGCATCCGAATAGGAAATTTTTGGAAATTTGTCAAACATCAATTTCTTTTCAGAAAATTTTTTAAAGGTATTTACCATTAGAGTTTCAACAACTTTAAACACATCCTCTTGTTCAACAAATGACATTTCTAAATCAAGTTGATAAAATTCTCCTGGACTTCTATCTGCTCTTGCGTCTTCATCTCTAAAGCAAGGAGCAATTTGAAAATATTTATCAAATCCAGATACCATAATAAGTTGTTTAAATTGCTGTGGTGCCTGCGGAAGTGCATAAAATTTTCCAGGATTTAAACGACTAGGAACTAAAAAATCTCTAGCACCCTCTGGGCTAGATGAAGTTAAAATTGGAGTTTGATATTCTAAAAAGCCAAGATCGTTCATTTCCTTTCTGATGAATGAAATCACTTTAGATCTTAAAATAATGTTTTCATGAATTTTTTTTCTTCTTAAATCTAAAAATCTATATTTGAGTCTAATTTCTTCTGCATACTCTTGTTCGCTAAAAATTGGCATAGGTAATTCTTTACAAGCACCTAAAACTTCAAATTTATTTATTGCAACTTCTATTTCACCAGTGTTAATTTCTTTATTAATAGTTTCACTAGATCTATTTATTACTTTACCCTCAATTCTAATAACAGTTTCTAACTGCATTTTTTCTAGACTACTAAAGTTTGAATTTTCTTTATCTATTATACATTGAGTAATTCCATAATTGTCTCTTAAATCAATGAACAAAAGATTTCCATGGTCTCTTTTTTTATTTATCCACCCAGACAAAAAGACTTTATTGCCAACATTTTTTTTTCTCAATTCGCTACAGTTATGACTTCTATATTTGTTCAATTATTCTCCTAAAGCCTCTTTTATAATTTTTAAATCTATGGGCTTTTTCTTTTTTAAGCTTATTTGGTCAATTTTATATATGAAATCAAATATTTTACCATATGATCTATCTATTCTCTTTATAATGTAGTTAACTAACTTTTTTTCAATAGAAATTTGACGATCTGATAAATTTTTAATTATTAAAGCAAAAATTAATTCATCATCTGGTTTATCAATGGATTGTAAAAGAAAATTTTTTGATCTGGATACTAGATCAATAAAATCAAATTTTATCTGCACTATAGGCTTAAGTGATGTAATAATTAAGTACTTGTTATCTTGCTCAATAATATTGTAAAGTGAAAATAAAAGTTTTTGATCGATATCTTTGGTTAAATCTTCTAGAACTATATTTTGATGTACTTTAATTTTAGTAAGACATTGATCGTTAAAATCATTTGAGTCAAATTTAATACCTCTATATTTTTTTAAAAAAATATCTATTAGATGAGATTTACCTGAATAATTTTCTCCACTAATATTCAAAAAATTTTTTTCCCATTTAGGCCATAAATTAAACAAATCAAATATATGTTGATTACTTTTTGAAATATAAAAATCTTCGTGCTTAAAATTTTTCTCAAAATTAAAATCTATTAGTTGTTGTTTTTTTTCATTCATTTTAGAGACCAAATTCTTGTTTGAGTATCTATATTAAAATCATTTTCTCGCATTTTTTTTAAAAAAATTGTCGGTGTTCCATTAAAAATGACGTCATAGATTATAAAATCTTTATTATACTTAACTACAGAAAAATCATATATTAACTCTTGCTCATTTAAAATATTTTCAAATTTAAAGATTTTTTGTTTATCTTCACTTTTAACTTTAATCGTTAGTGGTAATTTTAAAGAGGTATTTATTAAATTTGAATTTTTCCAATAATCCTCATAATCTCTTTTTAAATTTTGAATAATCTTTGCCACTTGATTGTTATCATTTAGATCTACACTATCAAATGACTTGTTTTTAAGAAAAACTTTATCTTTGATTGTAATTCTAGATATAACTCTTACATCATTCTCTTTTTTAAATAATATCGAGACAATTGAATGTTCCAATGAGTATTTATTTGTAATTTCTTTAAAGTCATATTCTTCAATTTGATCATATTTCTCTTTTATCATATTTAGATCTTCAAGGTCCTCTGTTGGTAAAATATATTCAATTAAATGGTAACTTTCATTAAAATCTAACCATTCATCATATAATTTATTATTGTTAAAAATAATTAAATCCTTTTTTTTTTCTTCAATAATAATTGGAATAAACAAAAATTTTTTTTTATTTGGTATTGATGGAAAAATATTTTTTACTTCTAAAAATTTAAGGATTTGTTTTTTATTAAATGAGACACCCAAATTTAAATAATAAACTTCATTTATAAATTTTTCTTCTTTAATTGTAAATGATTCAATCATTGCTTTAATTTGACGCAATTTGATATTGCTAATTTTTATTTGATCTGATGAATTTACAATAAGCAGCATGAGTTCTTCAAATGCTTTATAAAAACCTTCATCTATTACTTTATTTTTATCAAATTTCATTTCGAAAGGCTTTGAAACTTCAATATTTTCAATTTTGTAAGCTTTGCTATTAACGTTATTTGTGGAAAAAAAAAATATTATTAAAGAAAAAAATATGAAAAAAACATATATAGATTTATAGTAATTTTTTATTTTATTAATTTTCATATCTCATAGTAATGAATAAAAACTCTTTTACATATAAAAAAAGTGGTGTTGATATAAATGCAGCTGATAAGTTTGTTAGATTCATATCGACCATATCATCAAATAAAAAAGGCAAAAAAAAGTTTAATAACATCGGTGGATTTGGGTCTATTTCAAATATACCGAAAAATTTTAAAAATCCAAAAATTGTAGCTTGCACTGATGGTGTTGGAACAAAAATAGAAATAGCAAATCATATAAATAAATTTGACACAATAGGTATTGATTTAGTAGCAATGAGTGTAAATGATTTAATAGTACAAGGAGCAAAGCCTTTATTTTTTTTAGATTATATATCTATAAATAAAATCGATTTATCAAAATTAAAATCAATCATAAAAGGTATTATTAAAGGTTGCAAAATTTCAAAATGTGATCTTGTAGGTGGCGAAACTGCAGAAATGCCAGGAACATATGAAAAAGGTAAATTTGATATTGCAGGTTTTGCTGTTGGAATTGTTGAAGCAAAAAAAATTCTTAAAAAAGAAAAAATTAAAACGAATAATTTATTATTAGCTGTTCCTTCTAATGGTCTTCACTCTAATGGTTTTTCATTAGTTAGGCAAATTTTAGATCAAAAAAGAATTTCAATAAAAAAAAATAAATTTTTAAAAAAAGAGTTGATTAAACCAACAAAGATTTATGTCTCTGAAATTTTGAAACTAATTGATAAAAAATTATTAAATGGATGTGCAAATATAACAGGTGGAGGAATCGTTGAAAATGTAAAAAGAATAATACCAAATAATTATTGTGCGGACATAAATCTAAATAAGATTAAGCCGTTGAAAATATTTAATTGGTTAAAAAAGAATAATGTGTCTGACAATGAAATGCTTAAAACCTTTAATTGTGGAGTAGGATTTTGTTTGATAATAGAGCCAAAAAATTTAAAAAAAGTTTATAAAATTTTCCCAAAAAATTTTAAGCCTTACATAATTGGCAAAATTATAAAAAGCTCAAATAAAGTTAGATTAAATGGTGAAATTAATTGGCAAAAATAAAATTAAAACAGCTGTTTTTATCTCTGGAACTGGTAGCAACTTAAAAAATTTAATAAAATTCTCTAAATATGAAAAGTCACCAATTCAAATTAACTGTGTTATTTCAGATAATAAGAATGCAAAAGGTTTAATTTATGCCAAAAAATTTAAGATTGAAACAAAAGTTTTCAAATTTAATAAAGATAAGAAAAATGAAAAAAAAATTTTAAATTTTCTTAAAAAAAATCAAGTTTTTCTGATTTGTCTTGCTGGATTTATGAAAATTTTATCCAAAAATTTCATAAAAAAATTCAACGGAAAGATATTGAATATTCATCCATCTTTGTTGCCAAAATATAAAGGATTGAATACACATCAAAGGGTGATAGATAATAATGAAAAATTCTCTGGTTGCACTGTTCATTTTGTCAATTCAAAATTAGACTCAGGAAAAATTATTTTACAAAAAAAAGTAAAAGTTTTTAAAAACGATAGTTCAGAATTATTAGCAAAAAGAATATTAAAAAAGGAGCATATACTATATCCAGAAGCTATTATGAAAGTTTTTTCTAATCTTTAAAGAAAAAATCTATCTCAATTTTTGCATTTTCTAGACTGTCTGATCCATGAACTGAATTTTTATCTATAGAAATTCCAAATTTTTTCCTTATAGTTCCATCTTTTGCTTCTTTTGGATTAGTTGCACCCATAAGTTCTCTGTTGTCTAGAACTGCATTTGCTTTCTCAATCATCATCACAATTATAGGACCTGATGAGAGATATGAACATAAATCATTATAAAAAGGTTTTGTCTCATGAACTTTATAAAATTTTTCTGCCTCAGATTTTTCTATTTTTATTTTCTTTGATTTGATTATTTTAAAACCATTATCAATAAAAATTTTTTTAATCTCATTTTCTAGATTTCTTTCTACTGCATCAGGTTTTATTATGGATAATGTTTTTTCTATATTACTCATAATTTTTCTCAATTAATTCATTTAACAATCTTACACCATAACCAGTAGCTCCACCTGAGTTGAGAGCGCCTCCATATTTTGAAAAAGCCATTCCGGCAATATCTAAATGAGCCCATGGAGTTTTATTCATAATAAATCTTTGTAAAAATTGTGCAGCAGTAGTTGATCCAGCCCCTCCAACGTAATTTATATTTTGCATGTCAGCATTTTTTGAATTCATAAGTTTATCATAATTTTTATGGAGAGGCATTCTCCAAACTTTTTCATCGACACTTAACCCTGCCTTAATTATTTGATTTGATAATTTATCATTATTTGAAAAGAGACCGGCATATTCAGATCCTAATGAAACAATTATAGCACCAG
Organism: uncultured Pelagibacteraceae bacterium; assembly: GCA_902565935.1. Taxonomy (GTDB): domain Bacteria; phylum Pseudomonadota; class Alphaproteobacteria; order Pelagibacterales; family Pelagibacteraceae; genus Pelagibacter. The sequence continues at coordinate 42,166 of CACFGT010000008.1, read as the reverse complement.
TTAATGTTGCTAAATCAACTATAAACTTTGGCTTAAATTTTTCTTCAGTATATGTTAAAGCATCTGCTAAAACTAATCTACCTTCAGCATCAGTATTAAGTACTTCTATGGTCTGGCCACTATATGATTTTACAATATCCCCGGGTCTCTGAGCATTTCCTCCAGGCATATTCTCTACAAGACCTACAACACCAACAGCATTTACTTTTGCTTTTCTTAAAGCTAAACTTTTCATTAAACCAACTACAACTGCTGAACCAGCCATATCATAAGTCATATCTTCCATAAATTTTGCAGGTTTTAAAGAAATTCCCCCAGTATCAAAACACACTCCTTTTCCAACAAACGCTAAGGGTTTTTCGTTAGATTTTGCACCTCGCCATTCCATAATTACCAAATAAGAACCTCTTATACTTCCTTGGCCTACGCCGAGTAATGCATTCATTCCTAATTTTTTAAGTTGTTTAATATTTAAAACAGAAACTTTTAATCCATTTTTTTTTAATTTTAATAATCTTTTTGAGTACTCATCTGGATGTAGAATATTACCTGGTTCAGAAACTAGATCTTTAGTTAAAGCAATACCTTGCAAAAGAGAGTGAAATTTTTTAGATTTTGTTTGATTGAAAGTATTTGTGTTAAACGAAACAAAAATTTTATATATCTCATTATCTTTTTTTGATTTATATTTATTAAACTTGTAAGATTTCAATTCTAATCCATGTAAGAATTCATCTAAAAATAGTTTATTAGTAATACTTGTATTTTTAATATTATTTTCTAAGAAAGTAATATCTGTTAAAGAATTTGATCTCATGTATTCAAAAAAATCAGCCCCTTTTTTTTCATTTTCTAAAGTTAATTGACTATTCTTTATTTTGATAAATATTATTTTTTGTGAAGAATTTAAATTTATAGTTAAAAAATTTTTTTTTTTTGTAACTGATGATCTAATGACTTGATTAATAAAATTTGAGTCTTTTTGTAATTGAATTTTACTTAATCCATTTATTTTGAAGTTTTCATTAACGAACAAAACATAATTTTTAATATATTTTGAAAGAATATTCTTTTTAAAGCTTATTTTTATTGACATTTTTAATATATATGTACTTTAGGTTGTATTTAATTATGTCTTATAAATTATAAATGATCGAATTCAACAAAAAATTAATATTTAGAAAATTTTTTTTAGATAATACATATTTCTTTTTATCAGCAATATTCACTCTAGGCATAATTGTCTGGGTTATCCAAGCAGTAAATTTTTTAGATTTTGTTACAGAAGATGGACATGGATTAGAAGTATATTTCAAATATTCTTTATTAAATTTTCCAAAAATTATCTCTAGATTATTTCCATTAATATTCTTTATTTCAATTTTTTACACTTTGAATAAATTTGAGGATAACAATGAACTTAAGATTTTTTGGATAAATGGAATAAATAAAATTAATTTTGTTAAAAATTTAATTTTTTACTCTTTTTTTTCATTGATATTTCTTTATTTCTTCACTTCAATTTTAGTACCATGGTCTCAAAATAAATCTCGTGTATTTTTAAAAGACTCTAACATTGATTTTTTTCCTTCTTTAATAAGCGAAAAAAAATTTATCGATACAGTCGATAAACTAACAATTTATATTGAAAAGAAAATAGATAAAGAAAATTATAAAAATATTTTTTTGAAAGACACCGACAATGATAAAATTAAATTTATTTATGCCTCTAAAGGCAAACTAATAAATAATGATAGTGAACGAAATTTAAGACTATTTGATGGAAAAATTATAAATGTTAATAATGAAAAGATAACATCATTTGATTTTGAAACAACTAATTTTGATCTCGGAAAATATCTTACAAAATCAATTACAGATTTTAAAATTCAAGAAAGAAAAACCTCTGATATATTAAATTGTTATGTAAATTATTTTATATTAGGAAATCAATCTTATTATGAAACAACACAGTGCAATGATCCAGCTATTAAAGAAATGCAAAAAGAATTATTCAATCGCCTCATTAAACCTCTCTTCATCCCTATTTTAACTTTAAGTTTATGTTTCCTATTAATTATTCCAAAAGAAGACCTAAGATATAAATTTTCAAGAGTTTTAATTTTTACTACAGGGTTGATTATCATCATCTTTTCAGAACTATTTTCGACTATGACCTCAAGAAATTTTTTCTATTTTAAATTATCAATTGGTATACCTTTTTTAATTTTTTTTATTCAGTATTTTTTTTTATATTTCAAGATTAACACTTTTAGAAAAGAATTATGATTAAACATTATAATAAATATATATTAAAAAATTTTATTATTTGTTTCATTAAAGTAACAATTGTTTTTTCAGCTGTTGTAATAGTTATGAATTTATTAGAAGAAATTAATTTTTTTAAAGATGATATTGATGAAAGTATTTTACTACCTATTTTTTTAACACTGTTAAATATGCCTTCTATTTTGTTTGAGCTATTTCCTTTTATTTTTTTAATAAGCACTCTTTTTTTCTTTATTGAAAGTATTGATAATGACGAATTGAATGTTTTCAAACTATATAGCGTAACAAATTTTAAGATTATTCAAATACTCGCAACACTATCTTTTATTATTGGAGTAGTCATCATATTATTTTTTTATAATATTTCTGCAAATCTAAAATTTTTTTATTTAGATATAAAAAATCAATACACTAAAGATGATAAATATTTAGCAGTTGTAACAGGAAATGGCCTATGGATAAGAGATGATCTTGGTGAAATCATAAATTACATTAATGCAGAAAAACTTGATAATAATAAGTTGCTTAACGTAACAATTTCTCAGTTTGATAAAGAGTTTGAATTACAAAAAGTAATAATTTCAAAAAGTGTTGATATACAATCAAATAATTGGATTATTGAAAAGCCAATAATAAATTTAAATAATAATACATCCACTGCTGATCAACTTGAATTTTTTTCAAATTTTGACGAAAAAAGAATTATGTCGATATTTGAAAATTTATCATCATTGGACATTTTCAAAATTGAGACTTTAAAACAAGACTATGAGATGCTGGGTTACAACACTGATATAATTAATGGACATAAACATAGGCTTTATTCTTATCCTCTTTATCTTACAATAATGGTGTGTATAGGTGCAATACTAATGCTTAATATCGGACACAATAAATCAAAAATAGCTAATATCATAATTGGTATTGCAGTTTCAGTGCTCATTTATTATGTAAATTATTTTTTTAATGTGATTATTGAAACTCAAGATGTTCCATACTTAACATCAATATGGGGACCACAAATAATTTTATCTATGATTATAATTACAAATTTAATAAGAATAAATGAAAAATAATTTATATAAATTCTCATTATTATTTTTAGTTTTATTAATAAATTTTAATACAAAATTATTAGCCAATGAAATTAACTTTGAGGCAAAAAATATTGAAACTATAGAGAAAAATATTATATCAGCCTCAGATGAAGTTTATATATATGACAACTTCGGTAATAAAATTTTCAGTGATAAATTATTAATAGATAACAAAGCTAAGATTTATACGATCAAAGAAAATGTTATTTTAAAGAATGAAAATAACAAAATTACATTAAATGCAAATGAAATAATTTTTAATCAAAGCAAAAATACAATTACAAGTATAGGAAAAACTAAAATTAATAAAAATAATAATTATTTTTTAGAAACTTCGAATATCACTTACGATTTGAGCTCAAAAAATATTTTTTCTAATGAACATACAATTTTGAAAGATTTACAACTTAATGAAATTGATGTTCAAAATTTTAAATTAGATTTAACTCAAAATACATTCATAGCTAATAATGTTTTAATGACTGATAAGGAATTAAACATCTTTAATATAAAAAAAATTTATTATGACTTTAATCATGAAAGAATTTTAGGACAGGATATTTCAATAAATGATTTTAATGAGTTGTCTACAAAAAGATATTTATCAAGAGCTAAAGGTAAATCATTTATCTATGAAGATGGAAACTTTACTTTAAACAAAGGAATTTATACTAATTGTAAGAAAAGAGAGGGTTGTTCGCCTTGGAGTATTAATGCAAAAGAGGTAAAACACGATAAAAAAAATAAATTAGTAAAATATAATCAAGCTACATTCAAATTTTATGATGTACCTATAGTTTATTTTCCAAAATTTTTTCATCCTGACCCAACAGTTAAAAGACAATCTGGTTTTTTGGCTCCATCGATACTTAGTCAAAACTCTGCTGATTATTTGAAAACTCCATATTTTTTTGCAATTTCTGAGGACTCAGATTTTACATTTTCACCCAGATTTTATAGTGATCAAAAAAATATTTATCAGGGCGAATTTAGAAAGGTAAAAAAGAATTCAAAACATATTTTTGATGCTAGTATAAAAAATGAAAATGCTTTTTTAACAAAAAAAAATTCTTCTCAATCACATTTTTTCTCAAAATCCACAATTGAAACAAATTTCGAACTATTTGACTTTTCAAAAATAGATATTCAACTACAAAGTGTTTCTAATGATAATTATTTAAAATTTAATGATATTTCATCGCCTATAATTAATTCTAAAAATACACTAAATTCAAAAATTGAGTTTGAAGGTTCTAGAGATGATATTGAATTTTCTTTAAATACAGAAATTTATGAGGATTTAAGCAAAGAAAATAGCAGTGATAAATATGAATTTATACTGCCAAATTTTAGCTTATCAAAAATATTAGATACAAGTTTGGATGGTTCGATGGAAATTAGCAGTTTTGGATATAATAAGCTTTATAACACAAACATTAATGAGAAAATTCTTGTAAATAATTTAAGTTATAAATCTCAAGACTCAATTAAAAACAGTGGATTGATAAACAATTACGAATTTCTTTTCAAAAACTTTAATGCAGATTCTAAACACTCTTCTAATTTTAAAAACAGGTCAGAAAATAATATTAGAGGAATTTTTCAATTTAATTCAAAATTTCCACTTCAAAAAAAAGGAGAAAAATATCTAAGTACTTTAACACCAATTTTTGTTGCAAAGTTTAATCCTCAAAGCAATAAAAACATAAGTAATGAAGAACGTTTAATTGACTATTCAAATATCTATTCTATAGACAGGTTAAGCTCGTCAACAACACTAGAGGGAGGCGAGTCCTTCACAATAGGGAACGAGTTTAAGTTGTTTAATAATATTGATAAATCTTCAGAAATATTTAGCTTAAATTTAGCAGGATCTTTCAGGGCTAATGAAAATTTTGATTTGCCAAAAAGTAGTTATATCAGTCAAAAAACATCAAACTTAGTTGGTCAGTCAAAAATAAAATTGAATAAATTTTTAGATTTAGAATACGATTTTTTGTCAGATAATAATCTTGGGCAATTTCATTATCATAATATAAATTCTAAGATTAAGATCAATAATTTTGTAAGCACCTTTGAATTTATAGAAGAAGGTGATCAAATAGGTAATACTCATTTCATAGCAAATGAAACATCTTTAAAGTTTGATGATACAAAAAGCCTAAAATTTAGAACTAGAAAAAATAAAAAAACTGATTTGACTGAATATTATAATTTAATATATGAATATAAAATGGATTGCTTAACAGCGGCATTAGAATATAACAAAGATTATTACACAGATGGATCTTTACAACCTGAAGAAAGATTATTTTTTTCAATCACAATAATGCCTTTTGATAATAGTATCAATCTACCTGGTATCGATAAATAAAATCTGATGAATAAATTAATAAGTTTTTTAATCATATTTTTGACTATATTTTTTTTCTCAAATAATACGATTGCATTTCAAAAAAATTCAAATATTATACAAAATAAATAATTCTTTAATAACAAATATAGACATTAATGATGAATTAAATTATTTGATATCATTGAATACAAAATTGAAGGATCTTAGTAAAAGTGAAATATTTGAAATTGCCAAAGACTCGTTGATAAGAGAAAAAATTAAATTAAATGAAATTAAAAAGTTTTTCATAGTAGAAAAATATGAAAACAATCAATTAATTCAAGATATAATTAAAAATCTTTATACTAACCTAAATTTAAATAATATAACTGAGTTCGAAAACTATTTAGATACTTTTGGTATATCAATTAATGTTGTGAAAGAAAAATTAAAAATTGAAATTTTGTGGAACCAGCTAATTTCAAAAAAGTTTCAAAATCAAATTAATATAGATGAAAATAAGATTAGACAAAATGTAAAAAATGAAAAAATTAATTACAAAGAAATTATCGAATATGATTTATCAGAGATTGTTTTAGCGCCTCAAAATGAAAAAGATTTAAATGAAAAAATTAAGAAAATAATAGAAACAATTAATATGTATGGATTTGAGACTGCTGCAACAAAATTCAGTATTTCTGATACTTCAAAACTTGGAGGTAATATTGGAAAAATTAAAGAAAATCAATTATCAAAAGATCTAAAAAAAGAGATACAAAAGCTTAAAGTAAATGAATTTAGTAAACCAATTATAATTAATAATAACTATTTAATTATCAAAGTGAATCAAAAAAAAATTATCAACGAGGAATTTGATGAAAATAAAATTGTAAGAGAAATAATTCAAATAGAAAAAGACAAACAATATCAAAATTTTTCTCAAATTTATTTTAATAAAATAAGATTAAATACGCAAATAAATGAATTCTAAACCTATTTTAATAGTTTGTGGTGAACCTAATAGTATTTTTTCTGAATTATTAGCAAAATCATTTAGAAAATATCAAAGTAAAAAACCGATTATTTTAATAGGCTCATATCATCTTATTTGTCTTCAATTAAAAAAAATGAAATTAAAAGCTAAACTTAATCGAATTGAATTAGAAAATGATTCATTAAAGAATGTTAATTTAGACAAAATTAATATTATTGATATAAATTATAATTTTACAAAAGTTTTTGAACCCATTTCCTCTAAATCTAATAAATACATAAATGAATGTTTTGATAAAGCTTTTAATATAATAAAAAAAAATAAAATTTCAGGATTTATTAATGGTCCTATCTCCAAAAAATTTTTTTTAAAAAATAGATATCTTGGAATTACAGAATTTATTGCTAAAAAATTTAAGATTAAAGAAAATTATGCAATGTTAATTTTTAATAAAAATTTATCTGTATGTCCGATTACAACTCATTTACCAATTAGTAAAGTTTCAAAAAAAATAAGTAAAAAAGATATAGTAATTAAATCCTTAATCATAAATAAATTTTATGAAATAAATTTTTCTTTGAAGCCCAAAATTGCGATCACAGGATTAAATCCTCACTGTGAAAATTTCTTTAATAAAAGTGAAGAAAAAAAAACTATTGAACCAGCAATAAAAACATTAAAAAAAAAGAAGATTAAGGTATTTGGACCTTATCCAGCAGATACTGTTTTTTTAAAACAAAACATAAAAAAATTTAATGTAATTGTTGGAATGTATCATGATCAAGTTTTAACACCTATCAAAACATTATATGGATTCAATGCAATCAATATTACTTTAGGACTTCCATTTTTAAGAATATCGCCTGATCACGGTCCTAATAATGAAATGATTGGTAAAAATAAATCAGATCCTCAAAGTTTAATCGATGCTTTAAAATTTTTAAATAGAAAATAAGTGAGAATAAAACCCAAAAAAAGTCTCGGTCAAAATTTCTTGATTGATAAAGAAATAATCAACAAAATCTTAACTTGTGCTGATATTCAAAATAAGAATATTCTTGAAGTAGGTCCAGGCACAGGAAATTTAACGAGTGAAATTTTAAAAAATAATCCAAAAGAATTAATTTTAATTGAAAAAGATACTCACCTTTTAGATTTATTAAAAAGAAAATATACAGAAAATATCAGGTTTATTAATGATGATATTTTAAATATTTCTGAAAATAAATTATCTAATGATAAATTAACAGTGTTTGGAAATTTACCTTATAACATCTCAACTGAAATTTTAATTAAGTGGATATTAAATCTAAATTCAAATCTCTGGTTTGATAAACTAATATTATTATTTCAAAAAGAGGTTGCAGATAGAATTATTAGTGACTCAAACACTTCGAATTATGGCAGATTATCAATAATTTCTAACTGGAGATTAAATGTAAAAAAAATAATCGATGTTAAGCCCTCCTCATTTAAACCTAAACCAAAAGTTGATAGTACACTTCTACTATTCACACCAAAAATCAGATTTTTTAAACTAAAAAATTCAGAATCTATTGAGGATGTAACAAGAATTTTTTTTAATCAAAAAAGAAAAAAGATTAAAAAACCACTAAACAAACTTTTTAAAAATTCTGATCAAATTGCAAAAAAACTAAATCTAAATTTAGATTTAAGGCCTCAAAATTTAGATTTTCAAACTTACTATTTGTTAGCAAAAGAATTAGAGGACTTAAGAAGTTAATTTTTCAATATGATTTTTTATAAAATCTCTATCATAATCTCTAGAACTGTTATTCACTTCTGCATCAATTAATTTCTGAATTTTTAAAAAACAATCCTCTAAATTATCATTTATTACAATATAATCATAATTGATCCAATGTAGAACATCCCTATCAAATTGTTTCATTCTCTCATCAGCTATCAATTTATCTTTCATATCCCTATTAGAAAGTCTTTCAAATAAGACTTCCTTACTTGGTGGTAAAATAAAAAATGTAATCAATTTATAATCCATTTTTTTATTTTTAATTTGATCTGCTCCCTGCCAATCAATATCAAATATAACATTTTGATTTTTTTCTAAGTTTTGAATTACAGGAGTTCTAGAAGTTCCATAATAATTATCAAAAACTTTTGCGTATTCTAAAAATTCTTGATTTTTTATTAATCTTTTAAATTCCTCATCATTGACAAAAAAATAATCTTTGCCGTCAGATTCAGTAGGCCTTGGTTTTCTAGTGGTATGAGAAACTGAAACATAAAAATTGTTTTTTTTTGAAAGAAGTTTTACAAGAGTAGTCTTACCCGCCCCAGATGGGGATGATAATATGACCATTATCCCACCTTTTTTTTGTGGCATTAAAAAATTAGTTGCTTTTACTCTCTATGAATTTTACTGCGTCACCAACTGTTAAAATTTTTTCAGCTTCTGTATCTGAAATTTCTGAACCAAACTCTTCCTCAAAAGCCATAACTAATTCAACTGTATCTAAGCTGTCTGCACCTAAATCATCTATAAAACTTGAATCATCTGTTACTTTAGCCTCATCTATACCTAAGTGATCTGCAACTATTTTTTTTACTTTGCTTGATATATCTTCTGACATAAAAAATCCTTATATGTTAGTTTAAATTCTTATTAGTTTAATTAGCTATTTTGTCAAGCCATATACATGCCCCCATTAACATGTAGTGTTTCACCATTAATATAATCTGATTGATTGGAGACCAAAAAAAGAACAGCATTTGCGATATCTTCAGGTTGTCCAAGTCTTGCTGAAGGTATTTTAGATATTATTACTTCTTTAAACTTCTCATCAATTTTATCTGTCATCGCTGTTTCAATAAATCCAGGTGAAATACAATTAATATTTATATTTTTTTTTGCGTATTCAATTGCCAGACTTTTCGACATAGCAACTATTGCAGCTTTAGATGCAGTATAATTAGATTGTCCTAGATTTCCTGTGTGACCCACAACTGATGTAATATTGATAATCTTACCAGATTTATTTTTTAACATCTTTTTAATTCCAAATTTACAACATAAAAATGTTGATGTTAAATTTAAATTAATAACACCATTCCATTCATCCAGACTCATCCTGATTGCTAGGTTATCTTTTATAATTCCTGCATTATTAACTAAACAACTCAAACTACCTCCTAATTCATTGGTTGCATCATCAATAAATTTTTCAATTTTATCATTATCGGTAATATCGAATTTTAAAATTTTTATATTTTCAAAATTTGATTTCAATTTTTGAAGTTTATCAATTTTAGTCCCTGAAGCTAAAATATTTGCACCGCATTCATACAATTTTTTTACTATTGAGTTTCCTATTCCTCCAGTTGCTCCAGTAACTATAATATTTTTATTTTTTAAATTATTCATTTTTGAAATTTTTTATATCATCAATACTATTAATTGCACGAATTTTTACATTTTTATCTATTCTTTTTATTAGTCCAGACAAAACTTTACCTGGTCCGATTTCAGTAAAAGATTTGACTCCTTTTTCAATCATAAAATTTATACTTTCTCTCCATCTTACTCTATTTTCAATTTGATTAATTAATAATTTCTTTAAATCGTCCTTGTTTAAAACTTCATTTGCAGTAACATTTGAAATTAAAACATTTTTAAAATTTTTAAAATTAATATTTTCAATCTCTATTTTCATAATTTCTGTTGCTTTAGACATTAGTTTACAATGAAATGGTGCGCTTACCGCAAGTTTAACATTTTTAATATTTTTTTCTTTCAAAAAATCACTAAGTTTTTCTAAGTCCTTATTTTTACCACTTAAAACTATTTGTCCATTAGAATTGTCATTTGCAATTTCGATAATAAATTCATTTTTTTTTTCATTTAATATTTCCTCGATATTTTCAACTGTTGTTCCAAGTACAGCTATCATACCACCCTCACCTTTTGGAACTGCATTTTGCATGGCATTACCTCTTTTTTTTAATAGTTGTATAGTTTCCGCAAAACTTAAGCTATTTGCACATGACAAAGCAGAATATTCACCTAAAGAGTGTCCTGCAAAATATTTAGCTTTATGTAGATCAATACTAAACTCATTTTTTATTACATGAAATATTGAGTAACTAATTAGAAATATTGCTGGCTGAGTATTTGCTGTCAAATCAAGTTTATCTTTTGGTCCTTCTAGAATAAATTTAGACAATGGAACATTTAATACGTCATCAGCTTCTTTAAATAGTTTTTTAACATGCTCAAAATTATCAAAAAATTCCTTTCCCATACCTAATGATTGAGAACCTTGGCCTGGAAAAATTACTGAAAACATCTAAAAAAACCTGTTTTTGTACATTTAGGTATTGTAATTGAAGACTTATAATAGTATATCCTCATTTTTTATCAAAAACTTAAATGAATTTATACGAGCATACAATTATAGCAAGACAAGATACTTCTCCGAGTGAAATTAAACAATTAACTGAAAAATATTCTAAAATTGTAGAAAAAAATGATGGCAAAGTAGTAAAAACTGAAAATTGGGGCCTATTAAATCTTTCCTATCTTATAAAGAAAAATAAAAAAGGAAGCTATATTCACTTTAAATTTAAAGGTACAGGAAAAATCATTAAAGAACTCGAAAAAAATGAACTTTTAGATAAAAAATTACTAAGATATTTAACAGTGAAAGTAAAAAAATTTGACCTCGATACAAATTATTTTTCAAAAAAAGATGAAAGTGAAAAAAAAGAGTTTAAAAAGAATTAGTAATGCCCAAAAAACCAAGAAATAATAAAAAAAATAATCAAAGTAATTTTGCTAAATTAAGTATATTTCAACCTAATAAATATAAATTTAAAAAGACATGCCCACTTTCAGTAAAAGGTGCTCCTGAAATAGACTATAAAAATATTAAACTCTTAAAAAGATATGTATCAGAAAATGGAAAAATTTTGCCCTCAAGGATAACTAATGTAAGTCAGAAAAAACAAAGAGAATTATCAATATCAATTAAAAGAGCAAGAAATTTAGCCTTATTATAAATGAAAGTGATATTATTAGAAAATCTAAAGAAGATTGGATCTATTGGGGAGATAATAGATGTTAAAAGAGGCTTTGCAAGAAATTTCTTAATTTCAAAGAATAAAGCCTTATATGCTTCTAAAGAAAATATCTCAAAAGTAGAAAAGATTAAATCTGAACTTTCTAAAAAAGATAATGACAAAAAAAAAGAAGCCAAAAAAATTTTAGAAAAAGTTGATAAAAAAGAGTACAAAATTAAGAAATTAAGTACAGAGAATAACGAGCTATATGGATCTGTCAAACCTACCGAAATTTCAAAATTGATTTTTGAGAAAGATAAGTTAGATATAAAACCGTCTATGATACAACCAATTAAAGAAATTAAGACAATTGGAAAATTTAATGTGAAAATCTCATTACACTCAGAAATTGATGCCGAAATAATCATTGACGTTCAAACTTCTGAAAATATTCAGTAATTATACAATTTTTTCCCCAACCTTTTTTTTTTATTTTTCCAACAAAATTTTCATATAAATTATAATCATGGAAAATAATTTAAACTTAGTAAAAAATGATTTTAAAGAATTACCAAACAACATTGAAGCTGAACAAGCTGTAATTGGATCAATACTGGTATCAAATGAGATTTTTGATGAAATAAATACTATTATTTCTTATCAAAATTTTTATGATCCAATGCACCAAAAAATATTCAATTCCATTGAAAGTCTTATTTATAAAGGAATGTTAGCAAATCCAATAACTTTAAAAAATTATTTCAAAGATGAGAAAGATGATTTGAATATTCCAGAATATTTGGTAAAAATTACAAAATTTTCTACCCCTACTAGACAGGCAATTGAATATTCGAAAATAATTTATGATATGTTTGTAAGAAGAGAATTAATTAAGATCTCTGAGCAAACAATTGATACTGCAAAATTAAATGATCTTGGAACTAATGGTCAAACAATTATTGAAAATTCAGAAAAACTTTTATTTGATTTAGCTGAAAGAGGTTCGTTTAATTCTTCTTTGATTAAATTTGATGAGGCTATGAAGCAAACTATAGAAATGGCTTCTGCAGCTTATAAAAATGAAGAAGGTATAGTAGGAGTTCCAACTGGTCTGAGAGATTTAGATGATAGACTTGGAGGTCTTCATCAATCTGATCTAATTATTATTGCTGGAAGACCTGGTATGGGTAAAACAGCTCTTGCTACTAATATCGCATTCAATGCTGCCCAAAAAATTCAAAGTAATGGAAAAAAATCTTCTATAGCTTTTTTTTCTTTAGAAATGTCGTCTGAACAATTATCAACAAGAATTTTAGCAGAACAGTCAAGAATTAAGTCTAATGATATTAGACGTGGAAAAATTTCCGATGATCAATTTGATAAATTTTTAGAAACATCGAAAAATATATCTGAATTACCTCTATATATTGATGAAACTCCTGCAATAAGTATAGCGGCATTAAGCAATAGAGCTAGAAGAATTAAAAGATTGTTTGGATTGGACATGATCCTAGTTGATTATATTCAGCTAATGAAAGGCACATTTAACAATAAAGATGGAAGAGTACAGGAGATTTCTGAAATAACCCAAGGTTTAAAAGCAATAGCTAAAGAGCTTTCAATACCTGTTGTGGCTCTATCTCAATTATCAAGAGCAGTTGAGCAAAGAGATGATAAAAAACCTCAATTATCTGATTTGAGAGAGTCTGGATCTATTGAGCAAGATGCAGACGTTGTGATGTTTGTTTATAGGCAATCCTATTATTTAAAGTCAAAAGAGCCTCGTCCTGCGACTGTTGAACACGCTGAGTGGCAAGCAAAAATGAATGAGGTATCGCATTTAGCAGAACTAATTATCAGCAAACAAAGACACGGTCCTACAGGTAATATTACCTTAGAATTTGAGGAAATGTTTACCAAATTTAAAGATCTACAAAATAACTAAATTCACATATAAAAGGGTAAAATGTCTTCAAAATTTTACCAAAAAATTATTCTTCAAAATCCAAAGTCCATTTTTATAATTTTAATCTTAGCCTTACTAAGTTTTGGATATTATACTAAAGATTTCAGACTTGATGCCTCATCTGAGACTTTATTGATTGAAGGTGATCCTGATCTTGAATATCTCAAACAAATATCAGATAGGTATGGTTCTAAGGAATTTTTAATACTGACTTATACTCCAAATGAAAATATGGTTTCTGAGTCATCAATTAATAACCTTTTAAGTCTAAAGTATAAAATTCAAAGTTTAGATTGGGTTCATAGTGTTGTCACTTTGTTAGATGTACCTCTCTTAGATAACTCTGATGCTCCACTTCAGGAAAGAATACAAAATTTTAAAACTCTTAAAGACGAAAATGTTGATAAAGAAAGAGGTTTTAAAGAAATTATAAGCAGTCCAGTTTTTAGAAACTTTGTAATAAGTGAAGATGGTAAAACAAGTGGAATTATTGTTTACATAAAAAAAAATGCTCCATTAAATGATATCGACAAGAAATCAAAAAAAAAGATACAAGAATATAAGGATCAAATCAAAAAACAAAATCATAGAAATATTGTAGAGATTAGGGATGTAATAAGCAGTTACGAAGATATTGGCAAGATACACTTAGGTGGAATACCAATGATTGCTGATGATATGATGACTTTTATCAAAAGTGATATAATTGTTTTTGGATTAGGTGTTTTTTTTTTCATAGTTGCAACACTGTGGTTTGTTTTTAGAAGAGCTATTTGGGTTATTGTGCCCATAAGTAGTTGTTTTTTTTCCGTAATAATCATGATGGGATTACTTGGTTTATTGGGATGGAAAGTTACAGTCATTTCTTCAAACTTCATTGCCCTGATGTTGATTTTAACTATGGCCATGAATATTCATATGAGCACAAGATTTTTACAACTCAAAGAAAAATTTCCTAGTAAGAATATCTTTGAGCTAATTTCTGATACGACAAAAAAGATGTTTTGGCCAATTTTATATACAGTCTTAACAACTATTATCGCTTTTCTATCTTTAATATTTAGCGAAATAAAACCTATTATTGATTTTGGATGGATGATGACTTTTGGACTTATAACTTCATTCATAATAACATTTACATTACTACCAACTTTGCTCAACTTTGTTCCAAAAGAAAATATTTCCCTTAAAGAAAACAAAGGTTCCATGATCACTTCTTTTTTTTCAAAAATTTCAATAAATAACCAAATTTCAATTTTTTTGATAACTAGTTTAGTAATTATTCTTAGTTTGGTAGGGATAAGTCGATTAGAGGTCGAAAATAGTTTTATTAATTATTTTAGTAAAAATACTGAAATTTACAAAGGAATGAAATTAATAGACGAAAAGTTGGGAGGCACTACTCCTCTTGAGGTAATTTTAAAATTTCCAAAGGAAAATAAAGTTGTAAATAAAGAAGAAGATGAATTTGATGACTGGGATAATGAGACCGAAGATAATGATGAAAAATATTGGTTTACAAAAGATAAGATTGATAAGATTTCTGAAATACATAATTATTTAGACGGTTTACCTCAAGTTGGTAAAGTTTTGTCATTCTCATCAATTATAGATGTTGCAACTCAACTTAATAACAATAAACCTTTAGGAACCTTAGAAATGGGTGTTCTTTACTCAAAGATTCCAAATAATATTAAAAAAGAAATTATAGATCCTTATATCTCGGTAGATGATAACGAAGCCAGAATTAATTTAAGAATAATAGACTCTCAGGAAAATTTAAGAAGAAATGATTTAATAAAAAAAATAAGATATGATTTAAAAAATGAATTTAGCTTGAAAGAAACAGAATTTAAATTGGCTGGGGTTCTAATTTTATTCAACAACCTCCTTCAAAGTCTTTTTAAATCTCAAATTCTTACTCTAGGTTTAGTCATGATAGGTATTTTTGTTATGTTTTTAATTCTTTTTAGAAATATAAAATTATCACTTATAGGAGTAGTCCCAAATTTTATCGCTGCTTTTTTTATTCTAGGGATTATTGGGCTACTTAACATTCCTTTAGATATGATGACCATAACCATCGCTGCTATTACGATAGGAATAGCAGTAGACAATAGTATACATTATATATACAGATTTAAGGAAGAGTTTCATAGTCTAAATGACTATTCAAAAACTATTAAATCATGTCATGCAACAGTTGGAAGAGCAATTTTGAATACATCAATTACTATTGTCTTTGGTTTTTCTATATTGGTTTTGTCTAAATTCATACCTACGATACTTTTTGGTATATTCACAGGTCTAGCAATGTTATTAGCAATGATTTCAGTTTTAACACTGATGCCTGCTTTAATTTTAAAGATCAAACCATTTGAAAATAATTAGATGATTGATATAATTGAAGAATTATATAAATCAATATCATCAATTGATTTAGCGTTTTCTGTAATTACAATTTTATCAATAATCAAATGCTATAGAAAAGGATTTGTTTTAAGTATCTTAGCAATGTCCAAATGGTTATTTGCTTATATAATTACATTGATTATTTTTCCTAAAGCTAAACCATATCTTAAAGGGTTAATTGACAATGAATATATTTTAGATTTGATTTTAGGAGTATCTATATTCATTATAGTTATTTTTTTAGTTTTACTTATTAGTAAAGGAATAAGCAAAGCCGTAAAATATACAGGTCTTGGTACTCTAGATGCAATTTTTGGATTCTTTTTTGGTTTTGTAAGATCGTATATAATATCAATTTGTATATTTTCAGGTGCACATATTGTGTATAACTATGATAAATGGCCAATAAATTTAAATAAATCATACATCTTTCCATATTTAGAAAAAGGTAGTAATTACTTACTTAAAGAATTTCCGAATGAAAAAAAATACAAAGATTCAAAAGAAAAAATTGAAGAACTTTAGCCCAAAACTCAAAGAAGAGTGTGGAGTTTTTGGAATAAGTAATATTAGGGAAGCATCGACTCTAACAGCTTTAGGATTACACGCACTTCAACATCGAGGACAAGAGGGATGTGGAATAGTAACTTTTGATGGATCAAAATATCATTTAGAGAAAAGATTTGGACTTGTAGGTGATAATTTTAATAAAGAAAAAGTTTTAAAAAAATTACCTGGTAATTTTGCGATTGGTCATAATCGATACAGCACAACAGGAGAAAATACACTTAGAAACATCCAACCCTTCTTTGCTGATACTAACGCGGGTGGTATTGGTGTTTCACATAATGGCAATCTAACAAATTCAATATCTTTAAGAAAAAAATTAGTTGAGGATGGTGCAATATTTTATACTACGTCTGATACTGAAACTATTGTTCAATTAATTGCCAGATCAAGAAGAGCAAAAACCATAGACAAGATTGTAGATGCAATTTTTCAAATTCAAGGGGGATATGCTCTTGTCATGCTGACTCAAACATCTTTAGTTGGTGTTAGAGATCCCTATGGAATAAGACCTTTAGTTATCGGTAAATTAAAGAATAGTTATGTTTTAGCATCTGAAACTTGTGCGCTAGATATAATTGGTGCAAGATATGTAAGAGAGGTTGAAAATGGAGAAATAGTTTTGATTGAAAACGATCAATTAAAAAGTATCAAACCTTTTCCACCAAAAAAAATAAGACCCTGTGTTTTTGAATATATATATTTTGCAAGACCGGATAGTGTACTTAATGGTAAAACTGCTTATGAACATAGAAAGAATTTAGGTGCAGAGTTAGCAAAAGAAAATAAAACTGAGGCTGATATTATTGTTCCAGTTCCAGATTCAGGAAATGCTGCAGCTTTAGGTTTTGCACAATTTCTTAATAAAAAATTTGAATTAGGTCTTGTAAGAAATCACTACGTAGGCAGAACATTTATTGAACCAAGTCAACAAATTAGAAGTCTTGGTGTAAAGTTAAAACTTAATGCGAACAAATCAGCTATTAAAGATAAAAAAATAATATTAGTTGATGACTCATTAGTTAGAGGAACCACATCTCATAAAATAGTAAAAATGTTATATGATGCTGGAGCAAAAGAAGTGCATGTTAAAATTGCCTGTCCTGAAATAAGATATCCTGATTTTTATGGAGTAGATACTCCAACAAAAAAAGAATTGCTTGCAGCTAACAAAAATAATGATGAGATTTGTGAATATATTGGAGCAAAATCTCTTTCATTTTTATCAGTTAATGGCATGTATAAAGCTGTCGGTTTTGAGAATAGAAATCAAAATTACCCCCAACTTACAGATCATTATTTTACTGGTGATTACCCAGTTAAACCAATAGATGAGCTTGGTGATAGTAAAATAACTCAGCTATCATTGCTAAGTACTGCATCAAATAATTAGATGAAAACTGTTAATTTTACAGAAATGAAATCTGGAACTAAAGATGAGTATCTTTTACTGGATAAATATGAAAAAGAATATATCGATGGAACAGCTGATAGAATTTTAAATTTTATGAAAAGCCTTAATTCAACTCTTGAGGGCTACAAAATTTCAAGACTTGAACATTCTCTTCAAACAGCAACTAGAGCTTTTAATGATAAAGCTGATGAAGAAATGGTTGTTGCAGCTTTATTACATGACATTGGAGATGAATTAGCACCTTTGAATCATTCTGAATATGCTGCGGCAGTTTTAAAACCTTATGTTAGTAAAAAGACACATTGGATAATAGAAAAACACGGAGAATTTCAAATGTATTATTATGCACATCATTTGGGGGGAAATAAGAATCAAAGAGAAAAATATAAAGATCACGAATATTATGAAGATGCAGTAAATTTTTGTGAAAAATGGGACCAAGCTTCATTTGATCCAAATTATAAAAGTATGACCTTAGAGGACTTTGCTCCTATGGTTAAAAGGATATTTTCTAGAAAACCATATTCTTTACTTTAAATTTAGAAAAAAAGTAATATTTAAATGATAATGATTAGTTCAAAAAATCAAATAATAGAATATTTCAAGAGCGGGATTAAAGATACTAAAAATTTAAAAATTGGTATCGAACATGAAAAGTTTCTCTTTAGTAATAATAAGCGAATTAATTATTTAAAGATAAAAGAAATGTTTACAGCTTTATTAGAATTTGGTTGGAACCCGATTTACGAAAAAGATAATATAATTGCTCTAAACAAAGGTGGTAAAAACATCACTCTTGAACCAGGAAATCAAATAGAGTTGTCAGGTGAAAAGCTAAACCATATTCACGAGGCATGTGCAGAATCACAAGATTATCTTTTTGAACTTAAACAAGTAACTAAAAAATTAAATATCAGTATAGTTAGTGCTGGATTTGATCCAATATCTAAACTTAATGAAATTCCAAATAATCCAAAACAAAGATACAAATTAATGACAAAAGATATGCCCTTAGGAGGAGAGTCAAGCTTAGATATGATGTATAGGACATGTGGAACACAATTAAATATTGATTATAATTCAGAAGATGATTTTTCTAAAAAATTTAAAATCGTTAATTCGATAGTTCCAATATCAATTGCCTTATTTGCTAACTCATCAATAGTCGAAAAAAAAAAGAGTAAATATTTATCTTATAGATCAAAAGTTTGGCAAAATACTTCTCGTGGGGGGTTGCCAAAAATTTTTTTTGAGGAGTTAAATTTTGAGAAATATGCAGATTTTATAATGAATTTCCCAATTTTATTTGTTCAAGAAAAAGATACTTATATTTCAGGACATAAATATACTTTTAAAGATTTCATGAATGGGAAAATTAGTGAGGTTAATAATCGACAACCTAATGAAAATGATTTGTCAATTCATTTAAGCACTATATTTACAGAAAATAGATTAAAAAAATACATTGAGCTAAGATCTATGGATACTTGTGGTTGGGATTGTTTATGTTCGGGCCCTGCTTTTTATATTGGTATGTTATACGGAAATATCGACGAAGTTTATGAAGTAATTTCCAAATGGGAAAAGGATAAAATAATTAATGCTTATCTTGAAGCTCCACAAAAAGGATTTAATACACAACTTATGGGTAAAGATCTTCTTTATTGGTCATCAATTTTATTAAAATTATCTAGAAAGGGTTTAGAGAATAGAGATATTTTAAATAAGAGTCAAAAAAATGAAACCTTGTTTTTAAATCACTTACAAAAATTAGTAGATAATAAAACTACAAATGCAGATCATATGATTAATAGATTTTCAAAAAATGAAGATTTAAATGAATTGTATGACAAATAAAATTGTTACCATCCAAGGAAACCACCCTGCTTCACTAAATCCTAAAACAGATACAACTTTATTTCTCGCAAATGAAATTCAAAAAAAGAAATACAAAATTTTTTATTATGAACCTCAAGATTTATCAATAATTAATTCTAAAGTAGTCGCCAAAGGTTTTTTTATTAAATTTAATTATAATAAAAAAAAATTTTTTGAAATATCAAAAAAAAAACAATTAATATTATCTAAAAGTAAATTTATTTTGATCAGACAAGATCCCCCTTTTGATCTTCAATATATTTCTAATACTTATATTTTGGATATGATTAAAGACAAAGTAAAAATAATTAATAATCCAGGATCTATAAGAAATATTTCAGAAAAACTTTACTCTGCTAGATATCAAAAATTTATGCCAAATACAATTTTTTCCCAGGATATTGATGAAATTAAAAAGTTTATTAAAAAAAATAAAAAAATCGTCATTAAACCTATTCATGGTTTTGGTGGTAATGACATTCATTTATTAGATAAATTTGACTCAAAATTCATAAAGAGATTTATAAAGAAACATCACCATACAATGTGTCAGAAATATTTACATGAAATTAGTAAAGGAGATAAAAGAGTATTTTTAATTAATGGAAAAATAAAAGGTGTAATATCTAGAATTCCAAAAAAAGGCTCATTTTTAAGTAATATGAGCAAGGGTGCTAAACCAGTAAATACTACTCTTAATGCATACGAAAAAAAAGTTTCAAAAATCATTGCCAAAGATTTAAAAAAAGAAAAAATTTTTTTCGCTGGAATTGATTTTATAGATGGAAAACTTAATGGAGATATCAATGTAACTTCCCCAACTGGATTAAAAACTCTATACGATCTTTCAAAAATAAATCTTGCGAAAGTTTTTTGGAAAGAATTAAAAGCATGAAAGGTCTTACAGATCAACAAAAAGGTTCCCTGTTAGCTTTTGTTGCAGTGCTGTTTATTACACCAGACTCTTTATTTATAAGGTTATCTAATGTTGATACCTGGGGTTTAGTTTTCTATCGAGGAATAATTCCATTTTTCACTGTATTTTTAGGAATGATATTAATTTACAAATTAAATTTTTTTAAGATTCTTTTTGATAGTGGCTACCATGGAATAATATATGTAATAACTTTTAGCATAACAAATATTACTTTTGTTGTTTCTATTCAAAATACTAACGTAGCGAATACTTTAGTAATGATCGCTACTGCTCCACTTTTATCAGCTATTCTTGGAGCTATTTTTTTAAAAGAACCACCAGATAAAAAAACTTGGATCTCTATTGTCATCACTTTTTTTGCTATACTCTATATTTTCTTTGACTCTCTTAAAATGGGTAATTTTTATGGCGATATATTAGGTTTCATTACAGCTATAGGTTTGGCTGTAGGAGCCATAACTATCAGATCTGCAAAATCAAAAAATTTAGTTCCAGCTGCCGTTGTAGGAAAATTATTTGTTGCCTCGTTTGCTTTATTGTTTATTGAAAGTTTTGTGCTTCAAGATAAAGATCTTCTTATTGTCCCTTTAATGTGCATACTTTGTGTTGCAATACCTTTTGTATTAGTGACAATAGCACCGAGATTTATAACTGCTGCTGAAGTAAACTTGTTTTTTTTATTAGAAACCATCATTGGTCCAATTTGGGTTTGGATGATTATCAAAGAACAGCCAAGTATTGAAACTCTTTTTGGTGGTATAGTTATAATAATTACAATTGCTATACACTCCTTTTTAAAACTTAAAAATTCTTGAGCTTGTCACAATTAGGACTTGATTTAATAATACATCGCAAATAATTACAGCATCTTTATGAATAAAGTTTTAAAAAATTCTTGGGCGTTATTTTTAGGAATGGGTTTTATAATGATGGCCTACGGTTTTCAGGGATCTCTTCTTGGTGTTAGAGCTGTTCAGGAAGAATTTAGTTTAACTGCTACAGGATTTATGATGTCTGGATATTTTGTTGGTTATTTTATAGGAGCTGCAACAATACCGAATATCATTTCTAGAGTTGGACATATAAGAGTTTTTGCTGCGTTTGCATCTTTGGCATCTTTAGTAATTTTGTTACACTCAATTATAATCAATCCTTTCGTCTGGTTTTTACTGAGAGTATTTACTGGGATTAGCATGGTTTGTATTTATACAGTTGCTGAAAGTTGGCTTAACGATAGATCAAGTAACAAAAACAGAGGAAGTGTACTCTCTATCTATATGGTAATACTTTATGGTGCAATGGGTATTGGTATGTTCTTACTTAATTTTAGTACTCCTAAAAGTTTTCAACCTTTTATATTGGTTTCTGTTATTACATCTGCTGCATTAATCCCTATTTTATTGACAAAAAAAAAACCACCAACATTTAAACGAATTAAAGCAATGTCTTTAAAAGGATTATATGAAGCTTCACCATTTGGTATGGTAAGTTCTTTATTTTATGGAACAATACAGTCAGCATTGTTTACATTATTAGCGGTGTACGCAACCTCAATGAATTTTACAATTTTAGAAATATCAATTGTAACTTTTCTTTTAGCTGTTTCAGGTGCTGTCGCTCAATTTCCTATTGGAAAAATATCTGATATGTATGATAGAAGAAAAGTTATAGTCTATGCAAGTTTTGGTGCTGCAATATTTTCTATATTTGCAATATTAGTTTCAAGACAAATGTATTTGCCAGGTAGCCTTGCAACAAGTAAAACATGGTTCTATATATTTTTTATATTGTTTTCGTTTTGCAGTTTGCCAATGTTTTCTCTAATATTAGCACATACTAATGATTATATATCAAAAGATAAATTTGTAGCCGCAGGTGCTGGACTTCAGTTTTCTTTTGGTTTAGGAGCTATGAGCGGTCCTTTTCTATGCTCAATCTTTATGGATATTGTAGGATCAAATGGGTTTTTTATATTCTTATTTTTTTTTCATTCCATAATTGGAATTTTTGGGATTTATAGAATGAAAGTAAGGGCCACAGTTGATAATCCAGACTCTCAATTCTTTCCTATGCCTCAAACAATAACACCTGCAGGAATAGAACTGAATCCTTCAACTGAACATATTGATGAACCTTATTCAGATAAGGTAAAAGAAATATTGGAAAGAAAAGGAGTAAAATATAAAAAATCTGAGATTGAAATTTAATTTAAATTTTCAATATATTTTGACATTTTTAATAACACTTCTTTTTTTGTTAATTGATCAGTTCTGATCAATATCGCATCTTTAACTCGGACTAAAGGGCTATTTTTTCTTTTTTTGTCCATAAGAGTTCTTCTCAATAAAGATTTCTTAACTTGTTTTAAAGGAACTTTTTTTCTAATCTCTAACCATCTTCTAAAACTTGCAACGTTAATATTACATTTAAAATAAAAGGCTATATCATATTTGGGACTTTTGGCTAAAATCTTGCTAGCTATATCTCTTCCTTCAATACAAATTCTTTTGTTATTCTTTATAATCTTTTTTTGAAATTTATTTACAATTTTTCTTATTTTTTTATTCTTAGCTAAAACTGCTACATGGTCACTTATTTTTTCAGTGTGCAGACTTTGTTTAGCAATATTTTTATATGAAACATTATCAAACTTCTTTCGAAGATAAGTAACCTGATTTTTTGGATTATTGTTAATTAACAATTTACTTGCATACCTATAAAGTAAACCTGAGTTAACTAATAATAATTTATATTTTTTTGAAATTAGTTTTGCGGCAGTACTTTTACCACTCGCAGATTCACCGTCACATGCAATTATTAATTTATTTAATTTATTCACTAAATCTTAATAATATTTTGATTTATTTAATGCAAAAAGATTATTTAACAACAAAAAATAATATAATTAACACTTACAGGTTGTAACTCAAAATAGCTGGTTTTATAAAATTTTTTTATAGAAATTGTTGATAAGTTATAGTTTCTTTGTTCAAATAGTATTTAAAAAAAAATATGCCTAACAAAAAATTAACAAAGTTTAAAACTAAAAGAAAAAAAGTAAAAGATAAAAGTGGTGGTTTGGCTAAACTAGCGTCTCTTACAACTAAATCATTAAGTTCAGCGATTACGAACTATAAAAAAAATCAAGAAATTAAAAAAATTAAAGAAATTAAATTAAAAAAACTTCAGGAGAATAACCAAATAATTAAAGAAAAAAAAGAATTAAGAATTTGGGAAGATAAATTAAGAAAAGAAGAAAATAAGATAAAGATACGTGAGGAAGTAAAAGAAGAAAATCAAAAAATTGAAAACGATAGATTAATTAAAAAAGATGAAAACTTAACTTTAATAACTAATGATTTAAGAAATAAAGAAAAACAACTTAAAACAAGAGAGGAAGAACAAAATAGAAAAGATATTGATTTAAAAGTTAGAGAAGAAGAACAAATATCAAAAGAATTAAAAGAAAAGAAAAGAAAAGAAAGAGTTTTAAAGTTAATTAAGCAACAGGAAGAAAAAGAAAAAGAGCTTGAATTTATCAAAATTAAAGAATGGGAAGAAAAATTTGATAGAGAACAAAAGGCTAAAGAACAAAGAGAAAATTTAAGAGAACAAAGGTTAAGACAAAAGGAACTTGAAAGATTAAAATCATTTGATGAAGATACAAAATCTATTGAAAGCAATCCCCCGACCGCTTTAGAAAAATTCGATATTGATAAGTCTAAAAAAAATTAATTAATAAGATAAAACTTTAATTGTATCACCAACTTTTATTTTAGATGAAGAAAGTATTTGACATCTTAAGCCTCCTTTTCTTAGAAACTCTTTAAGAATATTTTCTTGATCTAGCATCTCAGTAAGATGTCTACATGGTCTACATAAATCAATCCCCTCCACTTCTACTTTTCCTATTGTTAATTTTTTACCTACTAAATCATTAAGTTTTATTCCTTTGGTAATTATATTTCGTCTAAAGTCTAAATAAGGAATATTAAGTCCAAATTTCAGATTGTATTCATCAATGTTTTCAGCTTCAATTAATGATAACTGACAATAGGGATCATTATAATTATCAAAATGTCTGTCCCCTACTACACCCTTATTAGCCAAAACCTCAATTGTCTCTACTTCTTCAATCTCTTTATTGTTATTTCTTGTTATTCCTAATTTAAAAACTTTAGACATATTTTACTACTTTAAGATAGCATTATAATATTTCAAAATAAATGAATAAAGAAAATGCATCAAAATTATGGAAAATAATTCAAGAAGCTGGTGATTATTTAAAAGGACAATTACCAGATCATCCAAATCATCCTAAAGGAAGAAATCCATATGCACATATAGCTTTATGTGTAAAACAAAAATTTTCTTCAAGTTATAAAGATATACCTGATGAAAAATTTGAAGAAGTTGTAAATTACATAGATTTTTTAAAAAAAAACCCAAGTTAATTTATTGTTTTGGAAAATAATCTTTTAAAGTACCCTCTCTGTAAACATCAGCAGTACAACAATGTAATCCACCACCAAATGCATAGGCATCTCTTAATTCAACAGGTATTACTTCCATACCAAGTTTGTCAAGTTGCTCTGCTTGATATTTTTCACTTTTTTCAACGCACACTGTTTTTTGATCTAAAACTAATACATTCATTGAAAGCCATACAGATGAATAACAAAGAGGTGGTGGTTCATTATGAGCAGGTTGAGCAGCATCAATTATTTCCCATCCATTATTCTCAAATAATTTTCTTTGCTCATTAGGTAATCTTCTTTGAGGATTATTAATTATAAGTCCTTCTTTGATGGGTGTAAAAGTTGCATCTATATGAATTGGATACGGATCTCCAGGAAAATTAACTGCATGAACTCTATGATTTTCATAATGCCTTTTTAACCAGTCTATACCCTTCAAATTTGTTGTAAAACCGTGCTGAACAACCAAGTCTTTTCCAAATCTTAAAACGTCTGCAGCATCAAACAATGGTTCTTCTTCAGTTGTTACAAAAAATCTATCCTCAGTCCATTTAAGTCTTTTTTGAATTCCTATTTTATCTGATAAATAATCTTTTCTATAATCTGCGTCTGTTAATCTTGGTTTTGGAGCAGATTCATGCCTCATATTTGGGTCGCTGTTATAATATTGCTTTAAAAGAGGCCGATAACATAAGTATTCAAACCATCTGCATCTATAACTCATGGTTGCCTCTAATATTTCATTTCCAACAGTTAATAAAACATCTCTAGGAGGCATGCATCCAAACATAGTTTCTGCATCCCAATCTGGTGTTGATGTTTTTTGATTAAAATCGATTGGTGTAGGTCTATCAACTTTAATACCTCTTTTTGTTAATATATTTGAAAAATCGTTCAAAAGTTGATTAGCTTTATCAACTGTATCTTTAGTTCTAGGGCCAAATTTTCCCCTCATATCAGAGTCCTCAGGAACTTTAGCATCAAGAGCGGGTTCTGGAGCAGGTATGCAAGTTCCATCTGCTTTACCGACTATAACGTGCTTAAGTGGATCCCATTCGTTCCAACTATTCACAATAATTTTATTTTTATTCATCCTATCCTTTAATAATATTATGCTCTGGGCCAAATGGAAACTTTGTAATATTTTCAGCACCATCTTTACCTATAACCAAAATATCATGTTCTCTATAACCACCTGCACCTGGTTTTCCATCTGGGATTAGAATCATTGGCTCCATAGAAATAACCATATTTTCTTTTAAAACTGTATCAATATCCTCTCTGAGTTCTAAGCCTGCCTCTCTACCATAAAAATGTGATAGAATTCCAAAAGAATGGCCATATCCAAAAGTTCTGTATTGTAAATATCCAAGTTCAGCAAATAATTCATTTAGTTCATTACATATATCTGCACATCTGACACCTGGCTGAATTAATTCTAGACCTCTTTTATGAACTTTCACATTTGCCTCCCAAGCTCTTAAAGAGTCATCATCAACATTATCCAAAAATAAAGTTCTTTCTAGTGCTGTGTAGTATCCTGATATCATCGGGAAAGTATTTAAAGATAAGATATCTCCTTTGATTAATTTGCGATTTGTTTTAGGATTATGGGCACCATCAGTATTGATACCAGACTGAAACCATACCCAAGTATCCATATACTCTGCGTCAGGATATGTTTTTACAATCTCTCTTTCCATTTTATCTCTACCTTTTATAGCAATTTCCATCTCAGTAGCGTTTTCTTTTATATTTTGAAGGATTTCATATCCTCCAATATCAGCAATCCTTGCTCCATTTTTTATAATTTCAATTTCCTCATTTGATTTAATCATTCTCAATTCCATGAGTTTTTTTGAAATATCGCTAAAAATCGAGAATGTAAAAATTGAACCAATTTTTTCTCTCATTTCTAATGTTATGTGATCATTTTCTATACCTATATTTTTGGGTGGATCTTTTCTTCCAATTATAGAGACTATTGCTTTAAGAAAATTATCTCTCTTCCAATCAGTATATATTACATTATCACAATGAGATCTTCGCCAGGGCTGACTCGCATCTATATTTGCAGAAATTGTTGTAATATAATCATTAGTTATTACACAGCCATAAGGTCTTCCAAAAGAACAATAAATGAAACCTGTATAGTATGCTATATTGTGCATTGAGGTTAAAATAACCATATCAAGATTTTGTTTGCTCATTACAGATCTTATTTTTTCAACTCTTTGATTATATTCCTCTTTTGAGAAAGGAAGTTTTGCTTTATCACCATTTTTAAGTGTAAAAAAATCAGGTCGTTCCATATTTTTAGATTTTAGTTCAATGCAATATATCTTTTGTTCCATCTCATAATTAAGCTGTAATAAGTGATAGAGACAAAAAGAAAAAAACCACCAACTATTGTATTTGTAGATGGTATCTCATTAATACCAAATAAAGGTAACCATACCCAAAAAATTCCACCAATTACTTCCGTTAAAGATAAAAGAGTTAGCTCAGCAGCAGGAATTGCTTTTGACCCGATTGAATATAAGATTAAACCCAAACATACTAGTGTACCATGTAATGAAAACATTGAGCTATTAAAACTTGTTGCGAAAAAAGGTTGGTTCTTAATCAAAATCATGAATGTAGCCACAACAAAACAAAATAATCCAGCAATTGCAACTGTCGTAAATTTTGGGGTTTCTTTTCGCCATCTTAAAGTTACTGAAAATACAGAAAAACCAATTGACGATGTAATACCAAAAATAAATCCAATTATTGAACTTTTTTCAGTATTTCCTAGAGCCATAATAATTATTCCAATTGTGGCAACAATTATTGAAATCCAAACATTGAGTGAAATTCTCTCTTTTAGAAATAAAAAAGCAAGTAGTGCTGTAAAAAATGGCATGGCGGCCAAGCATAATAAAGTAATTGCTGCAGTTGTATTTGTTATAGAATATATAAAAGAAATCATCGCTACTCCAAGACCACAACCACCAAGTAATCCAGATTTACCAACTTTTTTGTAATTTTTATAAAAGTTGAAACCTTCCTCAAAGTATAAATATAGATTTAGTAAAATAAAAATAGTTAGACCTCTTCCAAATATATATTGCCATGGTACAAGATGAGGTTGATCCATATGTCTTACAACTAAAGGACCAAAAGACCAGAGTAAGCCTGCAAATAAAACTACAGGAACTGCAATTTTTTCATTTTTAAGCTCAATCATTTCTTAATATTTAATTCTAATTTATTTTAACTACAACAAAAATGAGATAATTTACGAAAGAATTTTATTTGAATGATTTGGAAAAAAACAATCCACAACCTCACCTTTTCGAAAGTTAGATTTTCCTGATGGAAGTTTGACCCATACATTTGACTGAATAAATGACTTAATTCTAAATGACTCTTGACCTTTTAAAATTACAACCTTCAATTTACCATCTTTGGTTGTAATCAATTTACTTTTTACGAAGCGAGTAAAATTCTTTTTTTTTGTAAATTTTGACTTGAGTATTGCTTTAAAAGAATTTTCCTCATTAATTCCAAGTATGTTTCTTATATATGGATATACAAAAAATCTAAAACATGCCGCTGATGAAATTGGATTTCCTGGTAATCCAAATATAGCTTTTGACTTTCCTCTAATCTTTGCAAATAAAATTGGTTTTCCTGGTCTAATTGCAACACTTTTGAAATAATTAGATAATTGAAATTTTTTTACTACATTCGGGATAAAGTCAAATTTTCCAGCTGATACTGCGCCAGAAGTAATAATCATATCAATTTTTGATTTAAGCATTTTATTTATATGTGATCTAAATAAATTACTTTGATTATCTTTCAAAATTCCACCATCTTTAAAATTGAATAAAAAATTTCTATTGAGAGAGTTTATATAATGACAATTTGAGTTTCTTACTTTCCAGTCTAAAATTTTTTCTTTATTAGTTATCTCATTACCTGTAGAAAAAAATAAAATATTTACTTTTTTTTTTACTTTAATTTTTTTTATTCCTAGAGTTTTTAATGCTAATATATGTTGAGATTGTAAGATTGTTCCTTTAGATATTAAAAGATCACCTTTTTTATAATCCGAACCCTTAAATCTTACATGTTCAAACTTTGGTATTTTTTCTTTAAGTAGAATATATTTTGCATCCTTTTTATTTGGAAAAAAATTAATTTTTTCAATTGGAATTATTGTATCAAAAGATCTTGGTATTAATGCACCAGTCATAATTTCTACTGTTTGAAATTTCTTAATTCTTTTTTTGATCGGTTTATTCCCTGCAGCAATAGATCCTATTATTTTAAATTTTTGATATGTTTTTTTATTCAATTTGTACGTATCACTAGATTTTATTGCATAACCATCAAAAGCTGCGTTATTTCCTGAAGGATAATATGATTTAACGTATATATTTTTAGAAGTTACTCTATTTAAACACTTATTAGTGTCAATAATTTCCTCTTCTAATTTGATTATGGATTTTTTTAATATTATTTTTGATTTATTATAACTTATCATTCTCTAATAATTTTTTTGCTATTTCTAAATCTTCCATAGTATTAATATTAAAAAAAGGATCTTTATTATTTTCATTTTCAAAATCGATTGTTTTAACACCGATATCATTTGCCCATAATTCTACTTTCCTATCACCTTTATCCAATGCAAGTTCTAATTTTTCAAATAATCCCAGTGACCATAAACCAAAAATATTATGTCGAGTATTTTTTGACCTCATAAAAAATAAATCACATTTACCAAGATTAATTTCTTTATAAAATTTAATTAAATGTTCTTTTTTAAAGAATGGAGTATCAATTGGAAATGTAGATATCCATTTATAATCTTTTTTATTATCTCTAGCCCACTTCATTGCACTAAATACACCTCCAAGAGGTCCTAAATCTTTTTTTATGTCACTTGTTATAGAAATTTTATTTGAATTCAAAAATTTAATTGGTTCATTTGTCACAATTAAAATATCATTATAAATATCTTTAATTTCATTTAAAATGTAATCAATCAGTCTTTTATTACCCAATTTAACTTGAGATTTGTCTCGCCCAAATCTTTTAGATTTACCTCCTGCTAGTACTACTGCTAAAATATTGTTATGATCCATATTAAAAATATAAAACATTAAATTTTGATTTAAAGAAATAAAATGGATTTACGAATTTTAGAAATAGCTTCAAATACTGAAAATAATAAAATTCTTGATAAACATACACATAAATCGAAAAATAAAAATCCAATGTGTGGCGATGTAATGGAAATAAGTCTTTTAGTAAAAAATAACAAAGTAATTGATATGGGGTATCAATGTAAGTCATGTGTTTATTGTCAAGCATCTGTTAGTCTTTTGTCACAAAATATAAAAAATAAAAATTTGGAGGAAATAAAAGAATTGATAAATACTTGTGAAAATATATTTGAAAATACTAAGGTTATTTTAGAAAAAAAATGGCAAATTTTTAAAGAAATTTTTGATAAAAAAAATATATCAAGGAAAGAATGTTTGCTACTTCCAATGAGAACTGTATTGAAAGCATTAAAATTACAATGATTAAAATCGAAAAGGAAACTTTTAAAAAAGCTTTACTTGCAGGAATATTTTCTGCATTCACGATAGGTGTACTTACTGTTTTAACTTACAAAAGTGCTCTTGGATTATTTTTAGCTGCATCATTTGGATCATCCATGGTTTTATTATTTGGCTTTCCAGAGAGCCCATTTGCTCAACCAAAAAATGTTTTTTTTGGACATCTAGTGACTGCTCTAGTAGGGGTAATTTTTGTAACAATAGTCCCTTTGCCTATATACATTAATATAGCATTAGCGGTTGGTATGGGAATTTTTTTAATGATACTTTTAAATGTTGTTCATCCTCCTGCGGGTGGAAACCCAATAATGGTTATTATTGGAAGTGTTTCTTATGATTACTTACTAAGTCCAATTATCTTTGGATGTATCATCATAATTTTATTAGCAATTCTCATTAATAAATTTTTACTAAAAAAAAATTATCCATTAAAATGATCCAATGAATTCGAAGTATAAGATTGTCAAATTTAGAGAAAACAAATTTGAGAATGTTGATGATTTTATTTCAATAGAAGAGCCACTTGAAATTTCAATAAGATACAAAGAGCATGATAAATGGATTAAAAATAGTTTATCAATCACCATGAGAACTCCTGGTCATGATGAAGATTTGGTTCGAGGTTTTTTATTTAATGAACAAATTATTCAGGGTCTGAACGATATTGAAACTATAGAAAGTTTTGGTGAGAAGGTAGGTCAATATAATATTCAAAATAAAATTCTTGTAACTTTAAATAACTCTAAGAATGTAAATATTTCAAAAATTAAAAGGGACTTTTTGACAAATTCTTCTTGTGGTGTGTGTGGTAAATCTTCACTTGATGCTCTTGAAATTTTAAAAAAAGAAAAAACATCAAAATCGAATCCAAAGTTATCTAAGGAGGTATTGATTAATTCACCATCAATGCTTAGAGAGAACCAATCTGAATTTGCTAAAACTGGTGGGATCCACGCGAGTGGTTTATTCTCATCTAATGGTAACTTAATATCTTTGAGAGAGGATGTTGGTAGACATAACGCATTAGATAAATTGATAGGCAACTCATTAATTAGTAAAAATCTTCAACCAAATGACCAGTTTATTACATGTTCTGGGCGTTTAAATTTTGAATTGGTTCAAAAAGTTTTAATGACCAACATTGGCTTAATGATTGGTGTAGGTGCGCCAACTAGCCTAGCGATTGATTTAGCGAATAAATTTGACATGACCTTGGTAGGTTTCGTAAAAGAGGATAGTTTTAATGTTTATACAAATAAACAAAAAGTTATTGTAAGTTAAAAAAGGAATTTTGCGGTGTCTAAAAACATAAGTAATCTGTCAGGAAGAATTGGATTAAAGGATAATTTATTCAAGAAAATGTCTGAAAATGTTCTTAATGACTCACCTAAAGATATTAAAGAAATTGCAAAAGAGTACAATTTAGGTGTCTCGACCATTCATGGAGCTGAGAGTTTTTATGAATTTTTAAGACCTTCTCATAGAGAAAAAAAAGCATTTGTTTGTAATGGAAGCGCGTGTATGTGTGCTGGGACTCAAGAAAAATTAAAAGATAAACTAAAAGAAAAATTAGGTGATGATAAAGTTGGAGAAATGTTCTGTTTAGGACATTGTTATGAAAATCATGCATTTCACTATGATGGAGAAAATTATGCTGGTAAAGACATTGAAAAAATTGATCAAATTTTAAAAGGTGAAGATATTAAACAAGAAAAATTTTTTTCAAAAAGTTATGCAACAACAAGTTTTTTAATGGATGATAAACTTTCTTCTACTAATCAATTCAAAGACCAATTAAGTAAATTTTTAAAAATAGATAAAAAAGAAATTGTAAAATCATTATTAGACTCAAATTTAACTGGTAGAGGTGGAGCAGGTTTTCCTACAGGAATGAAATGGGATTTTTGTAGTAAAGCAAAAGGAGATAAAAAATATGTCATCTGTAATGCTGATGAAGGAGACTCGGGTGCATTTTCTGATAGATACCTATTAGAGGATCAGCCCTTAAAAGTTATTTTTGGAATGGTGATGTGTGGTTTTGTAATAGGAAGTAATGAGGGTGTTTTATACATCAGAGGAGAATATCCTAAATCTATTGAGGCAATAAATGGAAATATAAATGAACTTAAGAAATTAGGACTTTTAGGTCAAAATATTTTAGGAACAAATTTTTCATTTGATTTAGGAATTTGTATTGGACAAGGTGCTTACATTTGTGGAGAAGAAACAGCACTTATCGCATCAATTGAAGGAAGAAGAGCAGAGGTAGATGTAAGACCACCATTCCCAGTTACAGAAGGGCTTTATAAAAAACCTACAGTAGTAAATAATGTAGAAACATTGGCTGCAGCTACTGGAATATTAATTAATGGTGCAAATAAATTTTCTTCAATTGGAAATAAGAAGTCAGCTGGAACTAAATTAGTTTGTTTAGATAGTTTTTTTAATAATCCTGGCGTTTATGAAATTGATATGGGAACTCCAATGAAAAAAATATTTAATGAAATTGGGGGTGGATATAAAGAAGAAATAAAAGCATTTCAAATTGGTGGTCCTTTAGGTGGAGTTGTTCCTTTAGCAGAGATAGATAATTTAAACTTAGACTTCCAAGAATTTTCTGCAAAAGGATTTATGTTAGGCCATGCAAGTGTTGTAAGTATTCCGAAAGATTTCCCTATGACTGAATATATCCATCACTTATTTGAATTCTCTGCTGAAGAATCGTGTGGTAAATGTTTTCCTGGAAGACTTGGATCTTATAGGGGTAGGGAAATGTTTGATCAAGCAAAGAAAAAAACTGCTAAAATTCCATTAAAATTGTTAAATGAATTATTGGTAACTATGCAAAAAGGCTGTTTATGTGCCCTTTGTGGTGCAATACCAACTCCCATAATGAACATCTTAAAGTATTTTGGTGATGAAATGAAAAGTGATATGGTAAAAGATAATTAATGAGTTCTGAAAAAAGAAAAATTGCTTATATCGATGGCAAACCATATGAAATTGGTGCTAACCACTCATCTATTTTAAAATTTGTAAAAAGTTACATTGGAGAAAAAAAGGTTCCAACACTTTGTGATGATCCGAATCTTGCTCCATATGGTGCATGTAGAGTTTGTTCTGTCGAGGTTGCACTTGAAAAAGATGGA
This sequence comes from uncultured Pelagibacteraceae bacterium, assembly GCA_902565935.1. Taxonomy (GTDB): domain Bacteria; phylum Pseudomonadota; class Alphaproteobacteria; order Pelagibacterales; family Pelagibacteraceae; genus Pelagibacter. Next base: position 7,995 of record CACFGT010000008.1, on the reverse strand, counting down.
CCTACAAAAGTTGTTGCTTCATGCCATACTCCAGTAGCTGAAAACCAACATATTTTTACCTCAAATGAAAACCTTAAAAATCTTAGAAAAAATATAGTTGAATTAGTTCTAACCGATCATCCAATGGAATGTAATACATGTGAGGTAAATAATAATTGTGAACTTCAAACTGTTGCTAATGATTTAGGAATTTCTGACCACAGATATAATAGTCCAAAACAACATAAAGGAATTCCAAGGGATACCTCTCATGATTATATGAGAATGAATCTGAATAATTGTATTAATTGTGGAAGATGTGTAAGAGCTTGCGATGAAATTCAAGGATCATTTGTACTTACAATGTCTGGTAGAGGTTTTGAGTCTCGAATAACAACAGATAATGATATGATGTTTGGTGACTCATCGTGTGTGTCATGTGGAGCTTGTGCTCACACGTGTCCCACTGATGCTATTTCAGATGTTTTTCAATCAAAATCAGCAGCAGTAGATAAAAAAGTAAGAACTACATGTTCTTATTGTGGTGTCGGATGTAATTTAGAAGCATCAATTAAAAATGATAAAGTTGTTGCAATAGATACACCAAAGCAAACTGAAGTTAATGCAGGACATACTTGTATAAAAGGAAGATATGCTTTTGGTTTTTATGATCACCCAGATAGACTAAAAACTCCATTGATCAAAAGAAATGGAAAATTTGAGGAGGCAAGTTGGGAAGAAGCATATGACTTTATTAAAAAAGAAATGCAAAGAATTGTTAAAGATCATGGACCAGATGCATTTGCTGGGATTTCTTCTGCAAGATGTACCAATGAAGAAAACTATGTTTTTCAAAAAATGATAAGGGCAGCTGTTGGAACTAATAGCGTAGATTGTTGTGCTAGAATTTGTCATTCGCCTACTGCCTGGGGAATGCAACAAACTTTTGGAACTGGTGCTGCAACTAACTCTACAGAGGATATCTATCATGCAGATTTATTTTTAGTTATTGGAGCAAATCCAACTAATGCACATCCTGTAACGGGTGCAAAAATTAAACAACAAGTTATGAAAGGAAAAAAACTAATCGTTTTAGATCCTATTACAACAGAAATCGCAAAACTTGCAGACTATCACATCAAATTAAGACCAGGAACTAATGTTGCAGTTCTAAATATGATGTTACATTTTATAGTCAAATCAAAATTATATAATAAAGATTTCATAAGAGATAGAACAGAAGGATTTGACAATTTTTTAAAAGAAATTGAAAGACAAGATGTTGATCATCTAGCAAAAGTGGCTGGTGTAGATAAACAGTTGGTAAAAGAAGCAGCAATAGCATATGCAACTGCTAAAAATTCTATGGAATTTCATGGCTTAGGTGTTACGGAACATGAGCAAGGATCCAAGACTGTTATGTTAATTGCTGATCTTGCAATGATAACTGGAAATATTGGAAGAAAAGGAGTTGGTGTAAATCCTTTAAGAGGTCAAAATAATGTTCAAGGTGCAGCTGATATGGGATGTCAACCGCATCAAGGTGCTGGATATTTTGAAGTTGCAGATGAAAAAAATCAAAAATTTTATTCTGAAAAATATGGCGTTACACATCCAACAAAAGCAGGGTTAAAAATCCCTCAAATGTTTGATGCAGCAATTAAAAAAGAAATAAAAGGTATTTGGATTATTGGTGAAGATATTGTTCAAACAGATCCTAACAGTGCTCATGTCGTTGAGGCGATGAATTCATTAGAGCTTTTGGTGGTTCAAGAAATTTTCATGAGTGAAACTGCTAAATTGGCTACAGTTGTACTTCCAGGAACTACATTCTTGGAAAAAGACGGCACATTTACAAACACTGAGAGAAGAGTTCAAAGAGTTAATAGAGCAGTTCCTCCATTACCAGGAACAAAACCTGACGGAGTTATAGTTACAGACATGATGCAAAAACTAGGGTTTAATCAACCAGACTATGACGCTGATCAAGTGCTTGCAGAAATAGCTGATATAGTCCCATTTTTTAAAGGGATCACTAGAGAAAGATTAGGAAAACTTGGATTACAATGGCCAGTAAAAGAAGACGGAACAGATACTAAAATATTACATACAGAAGAATTTAAGTTAGGAAAAGGTCGATTAAAAAGTTTTGATTGGAAAGAGTCTACTGAAATAAAGAATAACCAAAAAGATTATCCATTAATATTAACTACTAGCAGAGTTTTACAACATTATAATGCTGCTACGATGACTAGAAGAACAAATAATATAAATATAGTTAATGAAGATGTGTTGTTAATACATCCTAAGGATGCAGCTGATAGAGATCTTAACACAGGTGATATTGGAAGATTATATTCAGGAAGAGGTGAAGTTGCGCTAAAGGTAGAGGTTACTGATAAAGTTAAGGAGGGAATTGTCTTTACAACATTCCATTTCCCTGAGCATATGGTAAATATGGTAACTGGACATGGAAAAGATGAAGAAACAATGTGTGCAGAATATAAAGTTTCATCAGTCCAAGTTCAAAAAATTTCAAATCAATTTAAAACAGAAGTAAAACCTAAAGAACATCAAGCAGAAGTAAGTTAGATCTAATGACCATCGGATGGTGCTTTGATAATACTTATTCTAGACTGCCAGATCCATTTAAAGAAGAAATAAATCCTGTTCCAGTTAAAAATCCTGAAATAGTTATTTTAAACAAAACTCTTTCAAAGGAACTCGATCTAGATTTTTCAAATTTAAACGAAAAAAAAATCTCTGAGTTATTTTCGGGTAATTCTCTTCCTGCAGGAAGTAATAGTATAGCTCAAGCTTACGCAGGTCATCAATTTGGTCATTTCACAATGTTGGGCGATGGAAGAGCAGTTTTAATTGGAGAGCATTTATCAAAAAAAAAAGAAAGATACGATATTCAATTTAAAGGTTCAGGCAAAACCTCGTTTTCTAGAAATGGTGATGGCAGAGCTGCCCTAGGACCTATGTTAAGAGAATATATAATTAGTGAGGCAATGTACAATCTTAATATTCCAACAACTAGGAGTTTAGCGGTTGTAAAGACAGGCGAAGAAGTCATCAGAGAAACACCTTTACAAGGAGCAATACTTACAAGAGTAGCTTTAAGTCATTTAAGAGTTGGAACTTTTCAATATATTGCTGCAAGAGAAAAAAAAAATGAGTTAGAAATATTATTAAATTATATAATTAAAAGGCATTATCCGAACATTCAAAATTCAAAAAATCAAGCACTAGATCTTTTAAAAGTAGTTTTAGAAAAACAAATTGATCTTGTTGTAAATTGGATGAGAGTTGGCTTCATTCACGGTGTAATGAATACAGACAATATGAGTATTTCTGGTGAAACAATTGATTATGGGCCTTGTGCCTTTATGGATACTTATGATCCAAAAACTGTCTTTAGTTCAATAGATCAAATGGGTAGATATGCTTATTGTAATCAGCCAGTTATTACCAAATGGAATTTATCAAGATTTGCAGAGTGTTTAATTCCATTGATTGATAAAAATCAAAAAAAATCAATCGAGCTAGCAACTGAAGTAATTAATTCTTTTGAAAATAAATATGAGGAAAAATGGCTAAATATGATGAGAGATAAGTTAGGATTATTTGGTGCTGAAGATAAAGATAAATTTTTAATTCTAGATTTACTCACTTGGATGCATCAAAAAAAATTAGACTATACAAATACCTTTTGCCATCTAATGGATTTTGAAACAGAAAAAAAAGAAAACTTTAAAGATAATATTTTTTTAGAATGGAAAAAGAGATGGCAAGACAGATTAAAAGTTAATAACAATACACCTGAAAAATATATGAAATTAATGAGAAGTGTAAACCCTCTTGTAATACCACGAAATCGAAAGATAGAAGAAGTTTTAAATGATGCTAACAATAATAATATTAAACCATTTAAAGAATTTTTAGAAATCTTAAAAAACCCATACTCGGAACAAAAAAACATAAAGGATTTTCAAATTCCTTCAACTTCAAATGAAAAATACCAAACTTTTTGTGGTACCTAAACTTAATCATTTATACCCAATCACATTCAAGCTTATTGGAACTCCATAAGGGGCATAATCACTAGTATCTTTAAATAATGAAAATGATTTTACTTTCTCTATTTTTTTGAAACCAGCAGTAGTCAAATAATCCTTCATAAATTCATAGTTCCAACCAAAATAGTGAAAATCATATTCATCTATTTGTCCCCCAAACATCATTCGCATAGCATGAAACTTTGCTTTTTGTGGTGCTTTTGGATCTATGAATATTCTACATAAAATATCCAAGTCTGGAACAGACACATAAAATTTTCCATCATCTTTTAAAACTCTGTGAATTCCTTTTAAAGTTTTAGAAATATCTTTTTGACTTACATGTTCTACAACATGACTGGCATAAATTTCTTCAATAGAATTATCCTCAAACTGCGATAGATCTGAAATATCTCCGACGTAGTCAACATCATCATTTTTCTGAATATTAAGTATACTCCAGCCCTCTTTTTTTTCTTTTCCACCAATATGAAGTTTCATGTTATTTGTTAAAGTACGTAAGGTTCTGGTCGCGCTTTTTTTCCTAAAACTCTCTCAACAGCCATATTGGATATATCAATTGATTGATATGACCCAGTCGTAATTAATTCTGTAAGTGCTCTACCTATTCCAGGTGCTTGCATTAAACCTCTACCTGTGAAACCTGTCGCTAAATAAACATTATCAAACTTTGGATGTTTTCCTACAACAGCATTATTATCTAATCTATTGCAATCATAATACCCTGCCCATCCTCCGGTTAACTTGAGTTCTTCCATAGCAGGTATTCTATTTGCTAGTGCAGGCCACACAAGTTCTTCAAAATCATCCCAAGCAGGTTCAAGATCATCTGCATCAAATACTGATTTGGGTGATCCTGCCAAGTATTCCTTTCCTTCTGGCCTCCAATAAACACCTGTTGTTAAATCTCCTGTTAATGGCATTTCAGGAATATGTTTTGGACACTTGACCCTAAAAACTGTATGTTTTTGTGGTTCTACAGGTATATCTTCTAAAAGTTCTTTAGTCCAACATCCTGCAGCAGAGATAATAGTTTTTGCTTTTATTTCTGAAAGAGATTTTACCTCCCCTTTAGTAAACTCTGCTCCAAGTTCTGTGGCTTTACTTTTCAGAGCACTATGAAACATGAAGGGATCAATCCAACCTTCACTCTGATTATCAGTAAAAGTTGCGGTTTCGATACCCTCACCATTTATGTATGGGAAAAATTTAGATAATTCAGATCCCTTTATATTTTTTGTTCCAGCTTCACATGCTTTATGATTTTCCAAAGCTTTATATTGTTCATCAGCATGTTCAGAGCCAAACATCAATAAATATCCATTTGTAACCATGCTAGCAGTTGGTTTAGGATTTTTTTCTGTTTTGAGTAATTCTGGAATTTGAAAAATAAATTCTCTAGCAAACTTACCTAATAAAATATTTTCTTTTTGAAAAAATTGTCTTCTAAATCCGCCTAAAGAAAGCGGAAAAGATGCAGATTTATAAGTTGGATCTCTTTCTATTACTTTTACTTTCCTGCCCTCTTTAGATAAAAAATAAGCAGTTGCAGCACCTATAATTCCACCACCAACTATTACAACATCATCCATTTAATTTAATATAAATAGGTTAAAATTCAGAAATAGTGCATAGCAACACCAAAGTAAATAGGGAATCATTAAATAATAACTTACAAAATTGACACGTTTAAACCTAATTATAAGAGTAATTATCAACAAGATAAGAATTATTAATATTACTAACGAAAAAAAAATTTGATGCAGACCAAAAAAGACAATACTCCAAGTTGTATTAAAAACTATATGAATAAAATAAATGTAAACTGTGTTCATATCTCGATTCTTTGTATGCCAATAGAACCAAATAGCTAAAGTCATCATCAAATATAGTGTTGTCCATACAGGAGCAAAAATCCAATCTGGAGGATTATAATTTGATTTTACAAGCTGTGAATACCATGGCTCTTTGAAGTTAATCGATGCTAAACCGCCAATAAATGATGCTGAAAAAGTGATTACAAAAAAAAGAATAAATGATAAAAATTTATTTTTTAACATATAAGTATTATACATCTTAATATTATGAATAAAAAAACAATTTGGATAACTGGTGGTAGCACAGGTATTGGTAAAGCTTTGGCTATTAAATTTTCTAATGAAGGTTGGAATGTGGCAATTTCAGCAAGACGTGAAAATCTTCTTAAAGAAATTTCAGATAAATATGAAAATATAAGTTCCTTTCCTTTAGATGTAACTGATAAATCTAAATGTAAGGAGATATTTAATAATATTAAAGAAAAATTTGGTGAAGTGGATATTTGTTTTTTTTCTACTGGAACATGGAACCCCAAAAAAGAAAGGGATATTGATGTTGAACAAATTGAGGATGTTTTTAATATTAATTTTTTTGGAACACTGAACAGTATTAAGGCAGTGGAGGAATATTTTAAAAATAAAAAAAGTGGAATAATCACAATTGTCTCATCTATCGCAGGATATCGTGGATTACCAAATTCTACTGGATACGGGCCCTCGAAATCAGCACTTAATAATTTAGCAGAAAGTTTATATTTTGATTTTGGTAGATCAAATGTACGCATCTGTTTAGTTTCACCAGGTTTTATAAAAACTCCAATGACTGATAAAAACGATTTTAAAATGCCTTTTTTAAAGTCACCTGAATATGCGGCTGACAAAATCTACGATGGATTAATTAATAAAAAGGTTTTTGAAATACATTTTCCAAAATCACTAACAATTATACTTAAAATTTTAAGCTTTCTTCCTAACAAAATTTACTTTGGTTTAGTTGGAAAACTTACTAAATATCAAAAAAACAGTTAGTCTTTAACAAAAACAACTGTCAACTCAGCAACTTTAATTCCAAACTTTGTCATTGTAGCTCTATTAATAGCAACACGATCATCTTGTTTAAAAATCCAGTCATCAAATGTTATTTTCATTTCTCTTCCTTTAACAGGAACTAATAAAACATATTCAAATTTAAATGCTGGACCATAAGAATATCCTTTAGCCTTTCCAACTACATCTCCTGCTGTACCCTCATAATTATTATTATCAATTTTAGTAATTTGCCATTGTCTGGTTTGAATTTCACCATCATCCCAATTAAATTTTTCATCAAGAATTAGTTGTTTTCCATCCCATTTTTCCATTTAGATCTGCTGAGAATTGTCTTATTACTTTTCCAGATCTGTTTTGAAGAACACCCCATGCTTTAACATTTCCAGAGAGATAATTTTCAATTATTAATCTTGGTTCTTTATTTTTAAAATCTTCAGGTTTCATAGCACTATTATTTGAACAGTTTGTAATTAAGAATAACAAGATTATCAATAAAATTGATTTAAAGTTTCTTATTTTGCTCACATCTCTCCTTTTGTTTATTTGTTTTGAAGTGAAAATTGAATTAGATCAATATTTTTTGATTTGAATCCAGCCTCACAATACGAAAGATAAAATTCCCACATTCTTTTAAATGTTGAGTCAAAACCTTGATTTTTTATAAGGTCCCACTTTCTGTTAAATTCATTCCTCCACAAAGATAGAGTGCTGGAGTAATGATTTGAATAAGAGTCGAATGACTTTATAGTCAAACCGTTCTCAGATACATATTTATTTATACTATTTTTACTTGGAAGAAATCCTCCTGGAAAAATATATTTTTGAATAAAATCTTGTTTATTTTTATATCTATCAAATAAACTGTCATCTATTGTAATTGCTTGAATAGCAGCGGTGCCATTATCTGCTAAGTTTACTTTTAAAGTTTTAAAATAACTTTCTAAATAATTTTGTCCCACTGCTTCTATCATTTCAATTGATGCTATTGAATTATATTTGTCTTTTAAATCTCTATAATCTTTTATTTGAATATTAACTTTTTCATTCAAACCACATTTATAAATTCT